>JAAENB010000741.1 GCA_024224995.1 bacterium
AAGGTTCGAGTTATTCAGCGAATGGCATATGGCTATAAAGACTTTGATTATTTACGATTAAAGATTATTCAACAATTTAATTTTAGACATGTTCGGTCTATTTATGATTAACAGAAAATCCCAACATTTAGGAAAGAGTCTAATATCCGGCATTATTCGGATCGCACTGAATAGCGCGTTTATATGACTCTATTGCTTTCTTTAATTTTTTACTTTTTTCATACTCAGTTCCCTGCTGGAAATAAGTTTCCGCTTCCTTGAGAAGGCTTTTATCCTTTTCAGCAGAATAAGCCGGGTTTAAACCAAACATGATCATTACAAGAATAACACTTGTGAAAAAGTGACGGGACAAATTTGTCCCGGGAATTTGGCTGCAAGACGAGCCTTGAGCAGGTTAGGATGATAAAAGATGTTTTCGGGGCTGAGTTTCATGGATTTTTTAAACACTTCTATTGCTTTGTCATATTCCTGCCAGCATCAACACAAAACCAATCACCAATCTAAAACGCATACATCTCCCCTGCCAACAATACCTCAACCTCCGCGTCCAGCTCCTTTTCAAAACGCTCTACCGCGTAATCACAGGTATCATGCGCTGATAAATAAATATGCTTTGGGCCAGCCTCGTTGATGGCGCTAATAGTTTTCCCAAGGTCATCATCATTGATCTTTTTCCAGGGAGGAAGCCCGGTCCCCAGAAGCATCTGGGCCTGTATTCCGGCATACCAGCCGCGGCCTTCGGAAACAGGGAAATGGAGCCCGCCAACAATAGCATGGATTGGTTCATTGGAAATGCGGCGAACCATTTCAAGGATAACCTCAATCGTGGGATGGCCGCAGCCCGTAATAATAACCAGGCCCTTTCCCTTGAGCCGGGCAACAAGAGCCTGCTCTTCAGTGAGGCCAAAAAAGAAAAGACTCCGTCCAAGAGGCCCGGTAGAAGCAATCCCATCTACCAGCATTCCGGGAGCGGACACAACTTCCGGAAAAAAACCCGGGGCCTCAGCCTGGTCCGGAAGAAAACAGGTTTTGTTATTGGGACTGCCCAGTTCCTGCGGCATAATAACCGTTTTTGATTTCTTTGCTTTAAGACCGCCCATATGATCGGGATGAAGATGCGATATAACCAGGGCATCTGCTTCATCAATAGTAAAGCCCAGCTTTCGCGCGTTGTGCCCAAGGGTTTCATGATCAGGACCAAAACCTACATCAAACAGAAGCGAGCCTTTGTTGGATTTGACATAATAGGAGACACCAGCCTCATTTTTAAATCCCTCTTTTACTTTCTCCTCCGAAAGAACAGTCAGCTCCAGGGAGCTGAGCTCCGGGAGCGTCAGATTATCGGCCTTTGCCATTCTTTCTTTGTTTGCCTCTTCTACTAATAGAAGATTCTTTTTATAACGCAGATTTTTTATTATTAATAAAGGAATAATTACCGGGGAAAGAGCAAGCAGTAAGGGCCACCAGAGCGGGAATATACGAAATTTCATATTGAGACCTCCTTTTATTGTATACAAAATACTGGAAAAAGCCCGGGGAGTCAACAGAAATACAAAACACCGGTACAGATTTGTCCCTACACTATTTTTTATAAAATCTTTACATATAAACCCGGCGGATAAAAGCTGGCATGGATATACTATAACAAAAGGGGGGACATGCAATGTATGGTGATGTCGCAAGAATGTATGATGTTATTTCAAGAAGATGCAGAAGTGAACAGGTAAAACTAAGAAAGAAGGAAAAAAAGAAGAAAGCGGAAGAGGAGAGAAAAAAGAGAATACAGCAAGAGCTGCCGGAACAGCAGAAGAATGTTCTTGAAACAATAATCTCAATTCTGGAAACGAATGAAGAACCTACATCGGAAAGAGTCTGTCCCGAATGCCAAAGAAATTTTTTTCTTATTGATATTTTACTGGAGAACCCAAATAAAAAAAAGCGGGCGGGGAAAATAGAATTGGAGATTGATGGTTGTAAATTCTGCAAAAGCCTCTGGTTTGACTCGGAAGAACTGCGAACCGTCACGGAGCAGTCCAGGGACGTTCCTTCGGAGAATCTTGCCAGCAGGAAATCAACATATCCCTGCCCCGTTTGCGACGCTGCGATGAATCAATATGTCTATAAAGCCCCTGACAATATTATTGTTGATAAATGTTTAAACGGGCATGGTGTGTACCTGGAGAGCGGTGAACTGGAAAGGATCTTTAAGACGCTGAATAATTAGGGGTCTGTTTCCATCGGCCCCCCAACCCCCGGAGGG
>JAAENB010000742.1 GCA_024224995.1 bacterium
CCCTCCGGGGCGTTACCCCTGGCAATATTGCCTCGGGGGCTGCAGTCCAGCCTTCGGCGGTGTAAAGAAGAGGGGATGCTTCCAGACCCGCGCACATGCAAAAAGAGTTTCTTGAGAGTGCGGACCCCGTCGAACGGGGAAGAATACGAAAGAAACTGTGGGTATACCGGGGTCTGTTTTACGAAGATGCTCCGGCCTGGGTTTCGGTCTGAGAGACGTTGCAGTGCAACGCCTTTACTGGCTGGTTTCTGGCCAGGGCTATGGAGATTCCGGGTAAGATCCCCCGAAAAAGACCCTATTTAAAAAGAAGTTTCTTGAGAGCTCCTGACCCTGCGGAACCGGCTGGGTCATCGAAAGTGAACATCCACCTGTACGCGCGAGGGATGTGCAGGGTTTAGTCCCGAAACCTTTTGATTTTTTCAACGAATGGGGGTCCTTTTGACAATAGTTGAAAATCAAAAGGTTTTGGGACCGAAGCGAAGCGGAGCCCGGAGCAGCCCGGTCCGCAGGGCGCGCCCAACCCCGCTATAAAATATTTATTTGTATTCTTTTTTTTCCTGTCATCAAATCCTCCCTGAAATTAGTCCAGCTTCTCCAATAATTTCATTAATTTCTTTGCTTATCAGCATTCTGTCTTATTCTTTTTATTTCCTGCAAAAGCAACAAGTCCGCTGTTTTTTCCGGCAGCCCCCAAAAAAGCTGCCAGGAAATCACTCCATGCATCTCTGAGGAGCTTATTACATAATGATGGAAGCAAACTTTTTTAAAATTACAAAAAAAGTTGTATTGACAGAACAGGGAAAAGGCGGATTATCAATCTGGATAAATTTAGCCGGTTAAAATAGTTTATTATGGCATCATGAAAAAAACAATAAAATACGGAATAGGAATTTCAATAATATTATTCTTGCTGTCCAATGCGCTATTTGGCTGGCCCATAGTAAAATTATACAATGACTTTTTATCGGCAAGATTTTTATACAGCCTGGAAAACACAAACCTGCCCGGCAAATCCAGGGTCATTAATAGTTTCAAGAGATTCGGGATTTTACACGGGAACAGTAATCACTGTGATTGTGAAATAGCGATACTGATTGAAACCGATATGAACATAAAAAAATTTGAGAAGTATGTTCAAACATCACTTTTAATTGACCCGCCATTCAGCAGCCTCGGAAAAAAGTATTCCGAGCTCTATAATATAAAGGGTCGGCAGTTATTCAGGGTTTATAAAAGTAATACGATAGAGCTGGTACAAGAAAAGGAATATCCATACTATTCCATAAATAATACTTATGAGTTTTACCTGCAAGCCCATGGCTACCAGGCTTTAATTACGATGATAAAAAAAATTAAACAAAAACCCGGAAAAAACTATTTTATAATAACCGCTTTTGACCAGACGTATTCGGGAATTAGTATGAGAGACATCCGGTGTCATTGAGAGTTTTTTTAGCCGGAGAACCATCACATAAAAAAAAAGCGGTGAATAAATCAATATTTATTTTATATTTTATGTATTGTTTTAATATTAAAATGATACAACCCCTGCGGGTGTTGCTCTCCCTCCACAACAATACAACGATACACGCTCAGCACCAGGTCTGATGAGTCAAACATGGCAACTTTCACTTTTCCTCCCGGTTGTATTATTTTTTTCACACCCAGGGAATCCACAGAATAATTATTATATGTTCGAAAGAATAGAGAAAAGTCTACTACCTCAGATGGAGAGAGTGTATATGCAAAACATAACCCCAATTGACTATATTGAAAACTATTGTATGAATCAAAACTGTTGTATGATTGATAATTATAAAAAGCTGCCAGGGTAAACTGAAGCAGCTTAAATGGAGTAAGATTTATTGTCATCCCTCCACCAGCGATTAGCATTCCATTCTCATCTAATCTATTTTTTAGATAAATAACATCGTTAGTATAAACATCATAGTCGATCTCATCAAAATAAATATCTTTACTATATGAAACCCCTCCTCCCATTACCATAAAAGTTATAGCAAAGGAATTGGTAAAATTGTTTCCAACCCCGACATAAAAAATACCGGGAACGGAATATACCAAGTCCCCATTTTCTGTAATATCAGCCGATAAACCGGTCTCCACCATAAACCTATGCCCCATTTCATAAGCATCATCACCGCCCCATAAATCAGAACCATAAACGGTTACAACACTCCCCCAATCACTATCCATGTAAAGATTCCCATCAAGCATTGTTGAAACTTCAAACATTTCCGAAATAACTCCGGAAACAACCGGTTTAAACTCTTCGATAGACGAGATCTTTTTTGTACTCATATACAATATTTCTTTTGATTTAATCGAATACAATTTAAGATTTATTTCATATTCAAGTTCATTCAAATCCAGGGAGCTGATAATAATCCAATCCCATGATGATTCCTCACCAATAGTAAAGGCTTTAATCTCAGTAAGATCTTCAAGTTGAAATTTTTCCCGCAGGCTGTTAACTTTATCCCTGTCGACCTGTTCGAGATCATTTCTTTTATAAATATATTCTTCTATCATATTAACAACAATACGGTTCTGGGTCATAGAATCTTCAGTGGATTCCTGAAAGTATTCCTCGATAATAAGAACTTTTTTCGGTTTCTCTTTGGATTCCCGGGTCTCTGCAAAGCCATAAGAGGCGAGCAAAAAGAAAAATAATACAAAACTCATAACATATTTAAGAGATCTGGTTCTACTCATGGACTTATCCTTTAACTTTTTGATAAATTTCTTTAAGAGTCTTTAGAAAAAAAGGATAGAGTTCCTTTTCTGAGCGAACCTCTACCCTTTTTAAGTAAACTTTTTCAAGTGTTTTAGAATTGAACGCTTCTATTTTAACAAAATACTTCTCATCCAAACAGTTAACTTCACCCGAAATCAGGTATTTTTTGCTAATACGCATCCTGTTTCTTAAAAAATATTTTTTTATTTTTTGTTCAATTGAAGATAAAACCTTTTTATCGATATTGGTCCCATCAATAGAAAGATAGACCGGGGAAATATATTTAATTTTTTTTGGAACAGGAGTCTCTTTTTTGACGATTTTAGTCTCTTCAACGGTTTTTTCCGGAGCAGACTTGCTCAACACAAAATGGTCAATCGCCGTATACCCTCCGGAAGAGACACCGGCAGCAACGGCAACAGAAGCCACTCCCAGAACAACGGCGCTCTGAAAAACAGAAAGCCGCAGCCCCATTTTGGCAAAGGCAAAAAAGACATACAGCACAGCGCCCTCAAAAAAGCCATAGTCACCAGCTTTCTTTAGCAGCTTAACCAGTTCTTTCCGTCTTTTTTTACGAAGAATTTTTTGATACTCTTCAGGAACCGGCTCTGCAAGACCGCATTGCTCAAGAACTTTCCTTGTAGTTTCAATATCTTTTTCAATATAATTATCAGTCTTTTGTTCTTTATCGCTCATTATAGCAGATCCTCCATGCTTTCCACACCGCGTTCACGTTTCAGAAAATCCAGGATAGTTTTCAGTACCCGGCTGTATCGATAGCGGACCTGTCCCTTATTAAGACCCAGGTTTTTGGCAGCGTCTTCGTATGAGTAGTACTGGACTGCGATATAGTCAAAAATAAGCCTGTCCATTTCGTCATCAATGCCATCAATAGCCTCTTTCAAAATGATTCGCGCGTCCTTAAACCCGTTAATAAAGGTCAGGGCAATATCACCGGAAGCGTGAAGCAGGGCGATATCATCAGGCATGTTCTTCTTTTTTCTATAGTAAGAAACCAGTTTGTTCCGGACCGCGCTAAAAAGCCATGCCCTGAGATGTTCAATATCATCCAGGTGAATAAAAAGTTCGGTAAAAACATCCTGTGTTAAATCATCGGCGGTTTCCTGATCGCTTACTTTTGTGTAAATAGAACCATTGATTATAGAATAATAATCTCTATATATTTCTTTAAACAGGTTCTTCCCTGTTGAGACCATACAATACCCCTTGTTGTAACACTTTTGTTTAAGAGTATAGACGCATTCCACCCCTCAAAGTGCTGAACTTTTTTTGGAAAATAAAAAAAAATTCAGCACTCTGCGGTCTTTTCTGCGTCTTTACCCAATATAACATATGGAGGACATACGATTGAAACAAAAACAAAAGCATAAGAATAGTGAATTTTCTAAATTATATTATTGCTACTACCACTATATATTTAGCTTGATCAACATTAAAATACAGGACTATGATACAAGCTGTGATTTAACCCAGGAAGTTTTTATGCGGCTTTTTTCAAAGCTGGACACAGTTACCAGCATAAAGCCGTGGTTAATCAGTGTACAAAAAAATGTACTGTTTGAATTCTATCGAAAAAACAAAAAACCGAATCAGGCAGCCACAACCTTTGAAACAGGCTTCGATTCGGAATCATTATTTCATAGCGACTTTCATGAAGTAAAAATGATTGTTGATGATGCAATCAAAAACACCTGCAATCATAACGATAAAGCTATCCTTGAACTGGTTGCCTGCCAAAAATTCAGTTATGCAGAAGCCGGGAATCATATTGGACTCAATAAAAACCAGGTTCGATACAGGTATAACCGTATTACAAGAAAAATACTTTGTTATTTCAAGAAAAAAGGCATCAATAGTATTAAAGATATTTTATAATTTTTGTATGCAGCAGCTTTATGTAAAGGATATTTAAAAAAAAGTGTAGGGACAAATTTGTACCTATTCAATTTTTAATAAGTATTATGAGTAACAGGCAGGAATATTAAACGAAAGGTATCGAACCATGCTATGCGAAGCAAACTCCCCATAGCATGGTTTACTAAAAAAACCTATATTACTTCGCACCCGCTTTAGCAGGAGCCTTCTTCTTCGTTGCAGCTTTTTTCTTCGCAGCGGCTTTTTTTCTATCCTCGATCTTTTTCTTCGCAGCAGCCTTTCTCTTTTCAATGGCAGCTTTCCTGGCATCGGCACGTTTTTTAATGGCGGCTTTTCTCTTTTCGGCTCTTTCTTTTTTGAGCGCGGCCTTCTTTTCCCTGGCCAGCTTCTTGCGGTAGTTCTTAAGAGACGTATCCAGAACACGGATAATGGCTTTAATCTTATGCTCTTTGTTAATCTCTTTAGCAATATCAAGAACGTTTTTACCGTCGGCCACGTCAGCAACAAGGGCGCCGTTCCGCAGCAGCAGCCGAACCATACCGTAATTGCGCTCGGTCACGGCGTGCATTAAAACAGTATGTTTATTCTCAAGCCGGGACTCCACCGGGGCTTTCTTCTTCAGGAGCAATTTCGCCATAGCAAAATCTTTATTCGCAATGGCGTAATTTAACGCGGTAAACCCTTTACCCGCTTTATGCTTAACACTGGCACCCTGCTTCAATAAAGACTTAACCATATCGTATTGACGATGGTTAACCGCTCTTAGCAGGATAGTAAATTTTTTATCATCCGTAGTTTCAAGACTGGCACCTTTTTTAACCAGCTGTGAAATCCCGTCAAAATCATCATTATCCACGGCCTGCCATAAGAGCTTGTTAAGGGCGTCGGCGCTCTCGGGTTTGGCGGCAGCTGCCGCGGCATCGCTAATCTCAGTTTCCGTCAGGAGCCTGGTATTCCGGTCCAGTCCTTCAGTGAGGTTAGTCATGGCAGCGGGAAACGTATCTTTAAGAATAATATCATCAGGATCTCCAAAGACCACTTTCATGGCAGCGGTATCAACAACATACAGGCAATCATCAACAATAAGATAGAGATGCTTGTTGGAAATAGCCTTTTGCAGTTTTTTTGAAGGATAAATAGCGTCCGAATCCGAATAGATCCGTAAAGAACGCTTAAAGACCTTGCATAAGGGATCACCAGTAACAGGGATGATGCAGGGGTTAACCTCAAACATTGTTACGAGCCCGGATTTTTCCGGAGCAGCCTTTTTGTCGGCGGTCTTCTTCCCGGGTTTGGGTTTAAGCGTTTCGATAACGGGTTCATACATAAGAAGAGCCGTACTATCCTGGCCTTTTAGCGGAGCAAGGCAATAATAGGTTCCCTGTTCGTATATATACATAGTGTCTTCGGGAGAGAATCCTTTATAGTACATCTCAACAGCCCGGCTGCTGAAAACCACATCTCCCCGCATTGTATCAATAACAAGATAGATCAGGTTTTGAAAATCATTGTTCAATGTCCAGTCGGTATTACCCCGGAGCATAACCGGAACAAACCGGTGCCGCATGGAATAAAGGGGATGCCGCTCCGGAGCATGCTGTAGAAGCCGGGAATCGCCCAGGCTGTCTACAACCTGCATAGACGGGTATTCAGGAAAGAATTTATCCCATCTTACCCCCATAGACGAAGGCCGGTATCCAAGCAGAACAGGATAGCGGGATCTTTTTCCGTGAGTATAGAAGAGGCCATAGCCACTTTTGCCCAGCAAATATCCCAGGTACCTGTCCACGCCGTGGGCGGACATGCTTTTCTTTTGTTTGATGTTATAGACTCTGAGACTGGTATGCCTCTTGCCTTTGGTGCCGTCGTAATAAATCATATTTCTGTGCTGCACGAATTTATCAACACCCGAAAGTTCATCAATGGTATCGTAGTGGCCGGTTTTTTTATCGAAAAGCACAATGGCACTGCTGCCGTCTTTTACCGCGAGATAATTATCAAAAAAGAGCGGGGATTCCGGGGCATTCTTAAACTGGTTAAAAGTCCAGAGAACTTTACCCGTTTGCGGGTTTATGGCTTCCAGCATTTGTCCGCCTTTTTTCCCGAGAGCTTTCCGCATCCTGAACATGGAGGTAGAATCGCTCATGAGGCCAAGACCGGCCGGTGAATTTTCACCGTCCAGGGTTTCGTTCCAGAGAACTTTGTTAGTTCCCAGGTCTACGGCAAAATGGATTATTTCCTGTTTTGACTCATTTCCGGAATACTGTTTGGTAACAATGTACGAAAAGACTTTATCAACGGCAGCAGACCGTTTTTTGTTTAAACTATAATCACTAATAAAGGAACTCCCCGTTGTTTTCACCAGTGAAATAGAAGCCTCTTCGTTGGTGCCGAGAAAATTGAGGGAAATTGTATTTTTACTATCCTCAATAGTGTCAATTATTGCCAGGCGGTAATTGGTTTTGGTGTATTTGGGGTGAATGGGGCTAAAAGTGTCTTTAATCTCTTCGAGAAGAACTACACTCCGGTCATCTAACGGGACAAAATCGATAACAGTACGTCCCATAAGAAGAAAACTCAAAAGATACAAAATCACCGGGATAGCGATCACTGTGGGAATAACTACTTTTTTTAGTATAGATTTGTTTATCTGCATTGTATCCTGCTCCAGAGTACATTTTTGTATATTCTATATGAACAAGATAACAAAATCGCTTCAAAAATCAATTAAAAAATTGAAAATTCTTATAAACAGGCGTGTAGATAAATCTCATAACGAGAGGAAGCCCTCTCATTATGAGATTCTCATTATTTCGATAACCGGATTACTTTAACTTTAAAATCCTGATGAATCCCTCATCGGAACAAACTATAATCAGTTTACCATCAGGGGCAATATGCTGGTCCACACTGTAGCCCGAGGCCCATTCTGTGGTAATGAAACCCAAATAATCCCAATCTGATTCACTGTAGCGTTTTAGAACCTGGAAAGGATAACCGGAAGAAGGCATTTGAAAAGACATAATGCAATTACTTTCACTGTCTACATATAATGACCTTAAAGACTTACTATTTACCGGCGCAAAACCCATGTCGGTCCATGATGTATAGCTGTCCCATTTTTTAAGATGTATTCTGTACCAGTTACCGTAAACACTTTTATCACTATAATCCTTAAAGGCGATAACCGGTTTATGATCAATAGGATCAAAGTATAAGCGGTAATAAGAATCAAGCTGGTATAAACCGGGCATTATCACGCCAAGATCTGTCCAGGTAGAACCGTCTTCCCATTTTATCGCTTTGAATTCACTATTTTCTTTATCGAGAAATACAACAACCGGGCTATTATCCAGAGGATCGGAGAAAATTTTTGTATAGCCCGTAGGAACAGTAGTAATATTCCCCGGGTTAGACCAGTTGGTTCCGCCTTCCCATTTCAAAAGTTTAAGAATTGAATCAACAGTATCGGAATAAAAAACCAACAATTTGTTGTCGGAAGGATCAATCCAGAGATAACGAAAATCTGTTTTTTCAGTAAACCCCAGGTTTAACCAGGTGGTTCCACTTTCCCATTTCAGAATAGACCTTTGATTATCATTACTGGAATCACGAAATGAAATTATTGGTTTATTATCCGATGGATCAAGAATTAAGGAAAAGTTGGTTAATGAGCCTCCATCATTGATTGAACCCATATCTGTCCAGGTGGTTCCACTTTCCCATTTTCTGATATATACTCCAGTTGCACTATAATAACTGACAACCGGCTTATTGTCAGAGGGGTCAATTACCATACAAGCGGAACCACCACCAGCAGCCCCTTTATTTGCAGTGCCCAGATCTGTCCATTCCATATCATTTTCCCATTTCAGAACCCGAAATTTGTTGTCATTGTTACGATCCTGAAGGGCAATAAGCAGTTTATTATCCTGGTCCATGATAGATGTTTTTTCGAAATAAGTATCTTCATCCGAAGAAAACACTTGTGAGAAATCATCACCAAAGGTATAATTCATTTCAGCAACACCGGAGTTCTCAAGCCCTTCTCTAAAAGCATGGGCTCGTATTAGCGTATCCGATGAAATTACAACTTTGCCGGTATAGACCAGGGCAGTATCACTGGTAATGGGATCACTTCCGTCCAGGGTATATTTAATAGAAGCACCTGAAGTATCAGTCTTTATTTCCACGGCTATTTCCGATATGGCATAATGCGTATTGGTCTGTTCAAAGTAGGGAGTAAGAGCAAAAGCCTCAACAACCGAATAGGTCTCTGCTTTTATTTCACTCATCTGCCCATTCTCACCAACGGCGATAAATTTTAATGTACCGCTCCAGTCCCAATAAGTTCCATCCCAGGTAAAGGTTAGTGGTTGGCTGTATTCCCTGGTACTCCCCCCCCAGGGATAGGGTGAAGAATTCTCCGGAACAGGATCAGATCCATTCGTTGTATAATAAATTTTAGCGGGTTTATCAGAAGTAAGCGTAATAGTAACACTGTCCCCATAGGTTCCCCCTGGTGGAGATGCCGTTACCACAGGAGGAGAAAATTGTTCACAAACGTACTGTACTTCCTGAACAGCTTCCCGGTTCCCGACATGGTCAACGGCAAAAAACTTTACCGTTATTTCCGGGTATTGGGGTGTCAGGTTTATTTCCAGCGGCGTTGTATATACCCCACCAGGATCACTGCCGTTGATACTATAATAGATAATCGCGGTCTCACTTGCCGAAAGGGTCACCGTAAACGTTTCAGCAACAATGCCCGCTTCCGGTGAAGCAGTAGTTACGGGAGGTGTTGTATCTACAATATATTCACGGGTCAGGGTTGCTCCCTGGTTACCCGCAGTATCTACGGCCATACATTTAAGCGTTGCCCCGGGGTCCGTAATTAAAAACGGAGAATCATAAACCAGGGAAGCGGAAGAGGGCTCGCTGCCATCCAGCGTATAATAAATAACAGCAGGCTCGCTGGCAGAGAGGGTCACGGTTATATCTTCCCAGTACGTTCCTCCCGATGGAGACGCGTTAGCGTTAACAGAGGGAAGGATCGTGTCGATATTGTAATGCCCCGATTTAACCGCTTCACGATTACCGGCTGTATCAACGGCAAAATATTTAAGAACCGCTCCGGGATCGGAAATAGTAATAGGTGAACTGTATATACTTGACCCTGTTGTAGGAGTACTGCCATTCAGAGTATAATAAATAACAGCAGGTTCATTTGCCAAAAGAGCCAGTGTTACGGCTTCATTATACAGACCTTCATCAACCGAAGGGCTGGTAACGGGAGCAGTATCGTCGATGATATAGCTTATGGATTTTTCACTTTCCCGGTTGCCCGCGTAATCAACAGCAAAATATCTTATTGTGATATCTTCATTAACGATAATGGGAAACGTGTATTTTGCCGAACAGGTCGTCGGTACGGACCCGTCAAGGGTATAATAAACAGACGCCGATTCATTGGAACTTAAGGTTACAGCAGTATCAGTATTTACGCTGTTATGAGCGGGATTCGCAGTTGAACGGGGAATATTCATATCCCCGGTATAAATAAGCGAGAGTCCTTCTTCATCGGAGACATAAGCAATATTGTCCGATACATATACCCCCGCAGCCGTTCCTTCGGTTTGATACGATTTAATAAGCTCAGGAACAGCGGGATTGGAAATATCAACAATCATTAAGCCATGGTTATTGTCGGCAACATAGGCGATATTTCCCAGAACAGTCACTTCATAGGAATCAGATCCTTCAAGACAAAACTCACCGGCTTTCTCAAGATTCATACCGGAACCGTTATATCTTAAAATTTTCAATCCCGATGTGCCATCGGCAACATAGATATAGTTATTGTCGGCAGTGACACTCCAGGAAGTTCCATTTGTGTCCAGGACACCTATAGACTGGGGAGAATAGGGATTAGAAATATTAACAACACGGAGCCCTTTGTTTAATTCAGCCAGGTAAGCAAAGGAACCGTCAACATAAACCGAATAGATCGAATTGGAACAGGTAAATTTTCCAAGCATCTCCGGGTTTACGGGATCACTGATATTCCAGATGAAGAGATTGCCGGCACCGTCCTCATCACCGGTGCTAACATAAGCACGATTATCCTTAACAAATATACCATATACCTGGTTTGCCTCTGTTTCATGAGACAGTTCTCCCACAAGGGAGAGATTGGCGGGATCGGAAATCGAATAAATAAGCACAGTCCGGCTTGATCCCCCGGCAACATAGGCATAAGAACCGCTCACATACACATTGACAGCTTCACCGGAACTGTTATAGCTTCCCGCCAGGACAGGGTAATGTTTATTTGAGACATCAATAACCTTAAGCCCGTCCTGAAAATCGGCAACATAGGCGTAATTGCCGGAAACAAAGCTCTTCATGGCAGTTCCCCTGGTAAAATAGGATCCGGCCGAATATACCTGGTCCAGGTTCAAAAAATTATCGCCCTCAAGGCATTTTCCTTCCCCTTGCGCGTAAATGATAAAATTTTTATGCTTTGTACTGTTGCTCAGTATTGAGACCGAAGCGGAAAATTGATCCGGACTCTTTGGAGAAAACAGAAGTTTGAAAGTGGTACTTTCTCCACCGGGGACGGCCGCAGCCATTGCTGATTTATCAAGAGAAAAAGCGGCAGCGCCCTCACCGGAAAGTTCAATACCATGTATCTGCAATTCGCCGGTTCCGGTATTTTTTATGGAAACATCCGCCTGTATTGAATTATCAAAGGTACTTGATCCAAAATCAAAGCTATATTGATTATTAATGGCAACTGAATTTATTTCAACTACAATTGCGGGTTGTGAAGAGGTATCCGGATCACCGGGATCGGGATCCGGATCGGGGGAACCTCCACAGCCAATTATTGAAACGAGGAAAGAAAGAATAAAAACGGGAAAAAAATTTTTCATAGACATCTCCTTGGATTTTTTGTAAATAATTACAGACCTTTTTATATAAGTATGATCCGGAAGGATAAAAGGGCAATATTTTTTTATATTACTTGAAAATTTTTATATAAAACCCAAAATAACGAGGGGGAAGCCCCTCGTTATTTTTAGCCCGTTACTTAAGCTTTAAAATCCTGATACCCCCATTATCGGTACTGATTAAAAAAGGTATGCCATTGGAGGGAACAAACTGGTAAACATTACTGTCGGCCTCAG
>JAAENB010000743.1 GCA_024224995.1 bacterium
GATACAGTACCACGAAGCGGGGTGCGACCCCTGCGAGGGGAAAAACACGTCAGAAACTAAATTGTATTGCGATCTGCATCTGGCCTGGAAGTATCCCTCTTCTAAATGTGAGGACTGTTTGACCGAAGGGAGTTCCGCAGCATTTAGAAGAGGGATACTTCCAGGCCCGCGCACAAACAAAATTAAGTTTCTTAAGAGCTTCCACCTGTTAAAACTTTTTACTACCGGGCGTTAAGTTCTGGACAAGACAGCCGTTTTATTCTATTGTTTCCGGCAGGGGGCAATAATTATGAAGATAACTATTTTGAACGGAAACCAGGGCAAAAATACGGCCTTTGATAAATATTGTATCACCCTAACCCGGGAACTTGAAAAAAACGATCACACCGTAACGGTTTATGATCTGAAAAAAATGAACATAAAATCCTGCACCGGCTGTTTCGGCTGCTGGGTAAAAACCCCGGGCGAATGCGTGCTTGCTGATGATGTGAGGGAGGTGCTCAAAAGTTATGTACATTCCAACCTGATTCTTCTGGCCTCACCCCTGGCAATGGGATTTACCTCTTCGCTGTTGCGAAGTGTCCAGGAGAAGTTCATTCCCCTGATCCTCCCTTTTACGAAAATTATCAACCATGAATTACACCACCCCGCGCGCTATGATTCTCTTCCGCTCATGGGCCTGGTATACGAAAAAGAGGCAGATACGGATAGTGAAGATTTAACCATTCTTGAAGATCTTCATCACCGTGCTGCCATTAATGCTCATTCAAAGCTTGTTCTATTCAAAGGAATTGAAAACCCTGTCCTGGAGGTGGTACATGAAATTAACAGTATTTAACGGGTCTCCCCGTGGAAAGAACGGTAATACCGAAAAAATGCTTGAGTCTTTTTTCAAAGGCTTTTTAGAAAATAACAATAACGAATATGAGACGGTTTATCTTTACAAAGAAAAAGATAAAACCCGTGCGCTTAAAGCATTCAAAGATTCGGAACACAGTATCGTGGCCTTTCCTCTTTATTTTGATGCCATGCCTTCGGGAGTAAAAAGTTTCATCGAATCTCTATCTGTTGTGCGGGATCAAAAAGATAAACCGGGAAAACAAGCTAAAAAGAGAACAATGGGCTATGTTGTACAATCCGGTTTTCCGGAGGCCCATCAATCCAGGTTCCTGGAGCGCTACTTAAAAAAACTGGCTTCCCGCCTGGGAGCCGGCTATACCGGGACGATTATCAAAGGCGCCGGTATTATGTTGGAAATACAGCCTCTTGATTCGGCTATGAATAAAAAAACACTGGAACTCTTCCGGCTCGCCGGAGTTGAATTCGGAAAAACAGGAACCTTCGATCCGGCAATTCTAAAAAAGATCGGTTCCCCGGAAAAGATCCCCCTGTTAATGGGACTGCTCATCCGGTTATTCATATTCCTCAAGATTCCTTTTATTAACGGATTCTGGAACAAGCGGCTTAGAAAAAACAATGCCTTTGAAAAACGCTGCGACAGGCCTTATGCAGCAAAATCTTAAGGCAGCAGTAGAATGAAGATAACGATTCTGAACGGAAACCCGGGCAGCCAAAATGCCGCCTTTGACCGGATTTGTATCGATCTAACCCGGGAGCTTGAAAAACATGATCACTGTGTAACGCTTTTGGATCTGAAAACATTGACCATAAAACCCTGTACCGGCTGTTTCGGCTGTTGGGTTAAAACACCGGGAAAATGCGTACTTGATGATGATATTGGAGAAGTCCTCGAGAATTATATTAATTCCCGCCTGGTTCTTTTTGCCTCTCCACTGATTATGGGATTTCCTTCAGCGCTTTTTCGAAGCGTACAGGAAAAGTTCACCCCCCTGGGGATTCCTTACATGACAATTATCGACAAAGAAATGCATCACTTCTCACGATACAAAACCCTTCCCCGGATTGGTGTGTTATATGAAAAAGAGGATAATACCGATGATGAAGACCTGGCCATCCTTGAGGAGAACTATCACCGGACAGCAATAAATGTTCATGGAAAGCTATTGGTATTTCGTGATATTAAGACAAACATAAGGGATTTGGTCAATGAAATTAATAATATATAACGGATCGCCCCGGGGAAAGAACGGCAATACCGAGAAGCTGCTTGATGCTTTTGTAAGGGGATTTTTGGAAAATAAAAAGAACGAATGCGAGATTCTATACCTGTATAAAGAAAAAGATAAAAGCCGCGCGGGAGAGGTCTTTAAAAATTCGGAATATAATATCGTGGCATTCCCGCTTTATTTTGATGCCATGCCTTCAGGAGTAAAAAGCTTCATTGAATCTCTTTTAACGGTAAGGAAAGAACAGGTGGGGGGAAAGAAGAGCATCGGGTATCTTGTACAATCGGGATTCCCTGAAGCGAATCATTCTCGCTCTGTTGAACGCTACCTGGAAAAGCTGACGCTGCGCTTAGGAGATGTTTATACCGGCACGATTATAAAAGGCGCCGGGATGAAACTGGAAATTGACTCAATGGATTCGATTGGGAATAAAAAAACACTGGAACTGTTCTACAGGGCGGGTGAAAAATTTGGCGAATCAGGTTCGTTTGACCCGCAAATAGTAACAAAGATCGCCGGCCTGGAAAAGCTGCCCGGTTTTCTATTGCTGCTCCTGAGACTTATGATGTTTCTAAAAGCCGGGCCGGTAAAAGAGTTTTGGGACGAGAGATTAAAACAAAATAATGCTTTTGAAAAACGTTTTGATCGTCCTTATGACAATAAAGGGTAAAATTTAACAGGAGAATTATTATGGCATCGGCAACCAATATCCTTGCAGCGAATCTCTTGCGGCTCATGGCCGCCAATTTCAAACACCGCTCTTCACTCAACAAATATCTCAAAAGCGATGAAGGCTGGATCAATTTCAGCGTGGGCTTTAGAACCGAAAACCGGACCGTAGAAGCATCGGTCCGGTTCCACGAGGGAAGCATCGGGGTTTCAAAGACCATCCCGGCAAACATTGACGTAACGCTCATCTTCGCCGATGAAACTGCGGTCAAAGAAATGCTCAACTCAACTCCCAGTGACGTGCTTAACATGCTTTTAAAAAGCCGCATGCGAACCGAAGGGAACATGGCAATCTTAAGCCTGTTCAATTTTTACATCTCTCTTCTCATGGGCAAACGCCATAAAAAAATGGCAGCCAAACAAAAGAAAAAAGCAAACAAAGCGTTAAACAAAGAAGCAAAAGAAGCAAAGAAAAATCAGCCCGATAATAATTTGCCCGGAGCTCGCAAAAACCAGGAGCACAAAACAGCACGGGTTCGAAAAGAACGCCTTCGCGGAGAACCGGTAGACAAAGGAGTCAAACACCTTGAAGATCCCTATCTTTCAGCGTACAGCCTTGAAGATTTCCCCCGGCTCCGGGAATTCCTTGATATACATTTTACCGTACAGCCCGATATTTGCCATGAACGGGCCGAACTTCTCACGGACTGGTACAAAGAACACGGCTTTGAACACGATAACACCGGCGCTCCCTGGAACCCGGAACTGAGAAACGCCCGGGCCTATAACTCTCTCATGAAAAACCGCGAACCAAAGATCCGCGCCAATGACCTCCTTGCCGGAACTACCACCAGCAAAGAGATTGGTGTGGTAATTTACCCCGACGCCCACGGCACTCTCATCTGGGGAGAGTTAAATTCCGCGTCCTACCGCGAGCTGAATCCCTATACCATTTCACCGGAAACCATATCGGTTTTGCATCACAAGGTTTTCCCCTTCTGGGCAAAACGGAATTTCAGGGAATGGGTCCGGGAGACCCATAATAATCCCTTAAGCCAGCGCATGGATGAACGCTTCGCGGTCTATTTCCTGTGGAAGACCGTTTCCCTCTCCCATACCATTGCCGATTTTCCAAAACTGCTCAAGCTCGGTACCAGGGGAATGATAGAGGAGATCCGGCGCGAGCTCCAAAAAAAACAGAAGTCTTCTGAAAAAGAGAATCTTCTCCGGGGAATGATCCTGTGCCTGGAAGGGGTCACTGCCTACGCGAAGAATCTTTCGGAGCAGGCCCGCAACGAGGCGGAGAAAGAGAGCGACCCGGAACGGAAGCGGGAGCTGCGGCGCCTTGCCGATATATGCGCCCGGGTACCGGAGAACCCGGCCCGGACCCTGGACGAAGCGGTCAATGCCGTGTGGATCGGCTGGATAGGGCTTCATATGGAGAACACCAATGCCGGGCTCTCCCTGGGACGCATGGATCAATGGTTACAGCCCTATTTTGAAAAGGACATGAAAAAGATAAAATCCGCGGCAAAAAAAGAAGCCTGTATCCGCTATGCCATAGAGCTCATTGGTTCGTTTTATATGCGCTGCACCGATCATCTCCCCTTAATCCCGGACATCGGCAATTACCTGTTTGGCGGCAGTTCATCGGATCAGGTTATTACCCTTGGGGGGATTACGCCGTCGGGCGGCGACGCCGTTAATGATATGACCTATATCTTTTTAAAAGTCACGGAGCTCCTGGGAATAAGGGATCCCAATGTAAACGCCCGCTACGACGCGCGGAAAAACAGCGATACCTATTTAAAACGTTTGTGCGAGGTAAACCTTATTACCGCAGCTACCCCTTCCATGCATAATGACGAGGCAGTAATGGCCTCCCTGGCGGAATTCAAATTTAAAAAAGCCCATCTCAGGGACTGGTCTGCCACGGGCTGCGTGGAGCCAACCCTGTCAGGGAAACACATGGGGCATACCAACTGCATGATGATGAATATGGTAGCGGCCCTGGAAATGGCGCTTTACAACGGCAGGCACCCTCTTATGAATTGGGAGATCGGGGAAAAAACCGGAAGTCCCGAACGCGAAGAGTTTAAAAGCTTTGAAGAGTTTTTTGCCGCCTTCAGCACACACTTTGGCTTTCTCATAGACAATGCTGTTGATTATAATAACAAACTGGGAGAAGCCCACGGAGCCCTGCGCCCGTCGCCGCTTCTTTCTTCCCTCATTGAGGGACCGCTTAAAAACGGCAAAGACCTCACCAGGGGAGGGGCCGTCTACAATACTTCCGGCGCTGCCTGCATTGGTCTTGCCGACATTACCGACTCACTCCTGGCAGTAAAACAGCTGGTGTTCGATGAAAAACGGGTTTCCTTCCGGGAAATAAAAGAGGCCGTCGTTTCTAATTTTGAAAACAACCCGGCGCTCCATGCCCTGGTTACCAGGAAGGTTCCCCTGTTCGGTTCCGGGAGTGAGGAGGCCGTAGCTATGGCAAACCGGGTCGCGAAACTGGCTCATGACCGCTACGCTGCCCATACCAATTACCGCGGCGGCCCCTATACAGCCGGGTTCTGGTCCATGTCGAATCATGTCGCGTTTGGAACCCTCACCGGCGCCCTGCCTTCGGGCCGTTTGAGCGCTAAGGCCTTTACCCCGGGGCTTACGCCCGAGCCCCACGCGTCAAAAGACCTGCTTAACAATATCCGGGATGTTGCGGCGCTAAAGCCGGAGTATATGAATAATAATATCGCCTTTAACGTGAAGGTAGTTCCCGGCGTGGGGGAGGCGCACGGGAAGATCGTTGATACTATTTTCTCCTACGTGAAGTCTTACTTTGCCCTGGGCGGGATGCAGATGCAGTTGAATGTGCTTGACTCCGGCGTTATGCGGGATGCCATGCTCCACCCGGAGTTGTACCGGGATTTGCTGGTGCGCATTTCCGGGTATAACGCCTATTTTGTAACGCTCAACAGGGATATGCAGATTGAGCTTATTGAGCGGGCGGAATATGGGATTTAGTTAAATTAATATTAATATTATAATTGACAAATATTTTCCGGAAAAATATATGGATCTTATAATATAATAAAAGAAATATTTCAGTATAAGTGAATACGGTGAAATTCCGTAACGGTCCCGCCGCTGTAATCGGAGACTCAGGGGTTCCTTGCATGAATATGAGTCACTGTCCTGTTTTAACAGGATGGGAAGGCTGAATCCCCGGGGAAGACACGAGAGTCAGAAGACCTGCTGAGATGTACATATACTAAAGAAATTCAATGGAAAAGGGTTTCAACCGGGTGACGTATACCTGTGTTGCTGCCCTTTTTTTTATGCCCCCAGGGGCTAAAGCCCCACGTTATGAGAAAGGGGATTATTCTTAGCTAAGGGTTAAAACCCTTGCTATGGCAGGGCCTTATAAATTTAACGATTGGAGGTGTTAGTATGCAGGATAAAAAATCAGACAGCAAAATTATTGCTATCAGAAAAAGTTGCACTGCAACAGGAACCGGCTTATCTCATTACATCTTAATAAAAGAAGATAAGTAGTTCTAACCTTTGGGCGGTCATTTCACCGGTTGAAATGACCGCCCATTCAAAAAAGTAGAAGCGATATCAGGGGATTGGTCTCATCTTTCCGGAACAGGAGCCAGGACGGCGACGCCCCTGTGTAATTCAGGACGAATTTTCACAGGGGTGGAGGAAAGATGAGACCAATCCCCGAGCGCACTAAAAAAATAATTTAATATAAACGTGGAGAAGAAATCTATGAACGCAATAAATAAACAAACTTCAAACTATTTAAATTCCGGTTACGGGCCCCAGTTCCAACCCCTCGACATTGGGCATAATGAGTACATTGCCCTTATTAATGCGGATAATGCTTTTTGGCTGCTTGCAAAAAAAAGTGAACTTGGCAGCATCATGACAGATAAAAAATTTATCAGCGAATTTAATAATAAGGCAGGGGAGTTTGAAAAGGAAATGTTCAACCTCCGGTCGAACATTAAACCCTCAGCAGTCTATTTTAATCCCACTGAACGGTGTAATTTAAACTGTACCTACTGCTATATTCCTGAAGAGATGCGAAAGAACGGTCCTCACATGAGTGAAAAAGAATTATTAGAGGGCCTGGAAATTTTAAAAAATTATTTTAAAACAACCGTACCTGAAGGGAGAAAACCCCAGATTGTTTTTCATGGGTCAGAGCCCTTGCTAAACAAAGAAGCCCTGTTCGAAGGAATAAAAAAATACAACGATGATTTTGATATCGGTATTCAAACAAACGCCACGCTTTTAACCGATGATGATATTGCTTTTATCAAAGAGAATAATATCGGCATTGGTATTTCTATTGATGGGCCCGACTCGGCAGTGGCAGACAGGGCAAGAATTGACTGGAGTGGAGAGGGATATTTTCACCGGGTCTCCACTGTCATTGAAAAACTGAACGACCATCCCGGGTTTAATGTTATTTGCACAGTAACTGATAAGAATATGGAACATTTAAGTGATACCATTGATTACTTTCATGAAATGGGAGTAAAAGCCTGTATGTTAAATATCGTTCGATGTACGCAGGAAAAATCCCGGACAATTAAACCCGATGATGATGAAGCCGCGAAACACTATCTTAAAGCGCTTGATCGTTCTTATGAGCTGTATCAAAAAACAGGAAATAAAATCATCGTCGCAAATTTTGCCAATATCTTAATTGGAATTCTGGCGCCAACAGCCCGAAGACTCATGTGTGATATTTCACCCTGCGGCGGCGGCCGGTGTTTTTTCGCGGTTGCGGCGAATGGGGATATGTTTCCCTGTAGTGAATTTGTTGGGGTATCTCATTTTAATGGCGGTAACTTATATACAGATTCAATTGAGTCCGTACTGGAGACGCCGCAATTTAAAGAAGTAACCAACCGGAAAACCGAGAATATTTATCCATGCAGCACCTGCGCGATTCAGCACTTTTGCGGTTCTCCCTGTCCGGCAGAGGCCTATACCATGAATGGCGGAATGGACCGGACCGGGGCTTTTTGCGCGTTCTATGAAGAGCAGGTTCGTTACGCCTTCAGACTTATTGCTGATAATAAACATGACGCGTTTCTTTTTGATGGATGGGACAATGATACATCGACCGTTTTTGACGCGCAGATGATTTTTTAAAAACCAGGGGAACACGGCGCTTCCGCGCCGCGATGAGAGGGGGGTGAAGGGGCGCGGAGCCCCCTTCACCCCCCTCCATACGCAGCGGAAGCTGCGCCTGTTTCCGGTGTAACAGGAGTGAAGCAAATTAATTAATGCAGTTTGTACGCGGGGTTTGACTGATCCCCTCTTCTGAATGCTGCGGAACTCCCTTCGGTCAAACAGTCCTCACATTCTGAAGAGGGGATCAGCCAAACCCTGATGAAGATTGTAATAATGCTTTAAAGTAGCAGAACCATCCGTGGTCCCGAGAATCGGGATTCCGGAAAGATCAGACTTCTTCCCTGACGTTGTTTCTATATCCTGGAAGTTTATACTGCTCCCGGGTTTTTAAAATATTTGTTGCAAATACTTTGTTTTCCACTATAATTTAATTGTCTTCTCTATTGCTATTTCACCTTAACGAGTCATAGAAGATAAGGAGATAAAAATGGGATACAAAAAAATTAGAGTTCAGGATAATAATGAGAAGCTGCAAAGATCATCTCATGGAACACAAAAATTTTAGCCTCTTCAGTAAAATTCGTGGGTAATTGGGGGCTCCGGAAGCTTGCCTAAGACATGATATAAGGCCATTTCGGTACATTTTAGGGCTCTAAAACCGTATGCTTTTCTCACGGTGAGTTTTACTTTGGTATTAAGGCCTTCTACAATACCAGATGAAAATGCTTTTTTTGCACGGAACCAGTTTAAAATTAGTTCTTTGTGTTTTCTTATGGTTTTAGCCTCCTTTTTTAGCGGTTCTATTTTTGAACGCATTACGCGTGTTGTCCATCGGTCCGGAAATTTACCAGCCCAGGCGGGAGAAACATAATCCCAAAAACTCCTGAATTCTTCTTTCAAAAGATAGGCGCGCATACTTTGTAAATTATATTTGAGAAGTTCGGAGAGTTTCATTTCTTGTTTTTCAGTAAGGTTTTCCGGTCGTTTCAGGAGTACCCAGCGACTCTTTGTTAGAAGAGGCTCATATCCGTCGGCCTTCATTCTCCTGTGCTCTCCTGCATGAACCTCATCAAGAGCCTTGTTTAATCTCGCTACAATGTGAAATCGATGCGCTTACTGCCCATGTCGTCAAAGAACTTTGAAAATGTTTCTTCAGTTCTATCCTTGCCTATCCAAAGAAGGCGGACGCATTCAGTATTAATCTGATAGACCAGGGTTAAATACTTATGCCCGCGATGCCATTGAACTTCGTCAACTCCAATTGCTGTAATCTTGCTCAAGTCGCGGTGTTCTAATCCCCAGTTGACGACGTACTCAACTGATTTATACACTTTTTCCCAACTGGTGTGAAAGCTCTGAGCAACGTCCTTCCAGGATAGTTTCCGAGCCCAATTGGCGAGATATTGCATGTACGCCTTTGTTAAATGGTTCTTACCTTCACTCCATGGAATTTCCTCTGCGACTACACCGCAGTTTTTGCAGTCGACTCTTCTTCGAGCGTAGTAGAAGAATACCCAGAAGCCCCAACAAGGTATGAATTCAAATGCCCGCTCAGGTAAAGTGTCATATCCCGAGCATCGCTTTCCACAACCAGAGCAGATCGCTTTTGAGTTTTTGCGAGCTATTACTTCAACTCTTATTTCATTCGTATCTTTCACAAAATTAGTTTTTCCGTAAATAAAACTCTTGTGCTTATAACATCGATTTAATAGTGTAACCAGTTCCATGTTGACAAATAATAAAAAACAAACTGAAAAATTCAACTCAAATTCTGCTAAAGATGTACGGCTTGAAGCAATAATTGCCTCTGAGAATATGCAACAATGGCCTGAAAGTTGGGCTGGTTCGGCAGAAGATATTCTTGTAGGACAAAAACTATTGCCCTATTTGAAGCTCTTTCTGCAAAGACAAATAGAGCGAGATTTGGCAGAGACTACAATCAAGCGTCATGCTCAATACCTATGGGCTCTTGGAGGAGAAATCATTCGTGAAATAAATTTTTTCGAAGAAGATCGCCACAAAACCGGGAAAGAAATCCTTCTAAAGCATATTGACGAATCAGGAGGGCCTTATTGGCGACACGCCATTAATGAAGTTGATCATCAAAAATATGACTCAGTTTGCAGACGCTTGTATAAACTTGTTAAAAACGCCTAAATCAACCCACAAATTCCGCTGAAGAGCCAAAAAATTAAGGATGCTTCATCTTTCCAGGACTAAAATAAAAGAATTTCCAAAAGAGATTTTAGCGCTAAAAAATCTTGAGAGTCTTGAATTTAATAATCTTCCATTTAAAAAAATTCTCGGGGAAATTGGGACGCTAACAAAATTGGAGTCAATTTCCCTTTCAAAAGCGGGAGTCACCGGGCTGCCCCGAAGCATTGGCAAACTCAAGAAGCTTAAGGAACTGGATTTAAGCGGCAGTAAAGTGACAACGCTGCCTGCGGAGTTGGGCGGCCTTGATCTGCTCTGGAAAAACAAAGGGCTTAAATTAGAGGGCGCCTGGAATGACCTTACCAGTCCGCCATGGCAGATTGTAAAGGAGGGACAGGCGAAGTATAAGGAATATTTTAACATAGGGGAGCTCTCAACCTATCCCGATGAATTAGTGGAAATGATACGGGAGGCGCGAAAGAGCGGGGCTGAAGAGCTTGTTCTTGAAGATTTTGCCATAGAAACCATACCGGACGAAATTTGCGATATGACTTTTTTGAAAAGCTTTACGTTTAGAAGTACCGAAAGAATGAGGCAAATCAATGAAGACGCGGCAGATCTACCCGGCGGCTGCATGTATGATTTTGATGATTTTAAAGTGAGGATTCCCAAACGGTTTGGAAAACTGGTAAACCTGGAAACGCTGAATTTAAATACCTATTCAAGCTCTTCCGATTTAGATATGAGCAAGCTTAAAAAATTGAAAGAATTGAAACTGGGGTGTCATAATTATAAAAAACTGCCGACGGGATTGGGACAGCTAAGGGGATTGAAAAAAATGACGCTCATGAGCACTCATGAGAATACTAAAATGCCGGAGTTGTCAAAACTCACAGGCCTGGAAGTGCTGGAGTTAAATTGTGAAAATATCAAAAATCTTGCGGTAATAAATACCATACCGAATCTGCGGGAGTTAAAACTGTATACCCGGTTTACGGAACTTGCCGTACCGGATTTATCGCGGCTAAAGAATCTTGAGACATTGAGGATCAGGTATGATGATATGGAGGAGGAAACGCTAAAAGAGCGTGTTTTTACTCTAACAGGCCTGAAGAAGCTGGAGCTGGAGTGCAGGTTTATGGAGTCAATGCCTCAGGAAATCGTGAATATGCAAAACCTTGAAGAGCTGAAAATCGACTGTGAATTTTTAAAGAGGCTGCCAAAAACAATTACAGAACTTGATAAATTATGGGATTCGGGAGGGCCCGATATCGGAAAAAATGATTTTGATCCGGGGCTGAGAAAAGCCCTTATTAAAGGAAGAAAGTCAGTAAAAACGTTTTTAGCACAGGTAAAAGAATAGACAAATAGAGCCTTTTTGTGTATAAAATTGCTTGACGGGGAAAGTTTTTCAATTCAACTGGTAAATAGCAATTGGAGGAAACCATGACCGAAACAAAACAACATGAATGTAAAGAAATATATAAAGAGGTAACTTTTCCCGGAATATTCAGGAACAGGGCAGCGCAAAACACTACTAAAGCGTTTCTGAAATATAAAAAAGATGAGCAATGGATTGATCTCTCCTGGAATGAGGTTAAGAAAAAAGTCGATGCCCTGGCATATTTCCTGGTAGAATCAGGGGTAGAGCCGGGCGATAAAATCGCGATTTATTCGGAGAACCGGCCGGAATGGGCCATAAGCGACCTGGCAGTGTTAAGTGCCGGCGGCGCTGATGTAACAATATACCCCACAAACTCGGGCCCTGAATCGGCCTATATTATCAATGACTCCGATGCCCGTTTTTGCTTCTGTTCGGGAAAATTCCAGGTGGACCGGCTTCTGGAAGTTCGAAAAGAAATGAAGGGGCTTGAAAAAATAATTGTTTTTGATGATATTAATTATACTGAAAAGGATGTGTATACATTCAGCGATGTTCTGGCTCAGGGAGAGAAAGCTCCTCACGAAGAGGAGATCCACAAGCGTATTCAGGCCATAGACCCGGCCGGACTCATGACGCTCATGTATACCTCGGGAACAACAGGCAATCCCAAAGGAGTGATGCTCTCTCATAATAATATGGTCATGGAAATCAAGACCTTCCTGGAACACCAGCCCCACGATGATACAGAGATAGGGCTTTCCCTCTTACCCCTGTCTCACGCGCTGGAACGAAGCGTAATATATAATCTCATACTGTACATGGGAGAGACCATTGCCTACAGCAGGGGGCCTGAATTTTTCATAGAGGACCTGCTCGATATACGGCCCACGGTTCTGCTTCTTGTGCCCAGGGTACTGGAAAAGATTTATGAAGGAATAATCGCGAAGGTGGCGCTTGCGCCGCCCGTAAAGAAAAAGCTTTTTTACTGGTCCGTAAAAACAGGAAGAAAAGCGGTTCCCTATATCATCACGAATAAACCAATTCCTCTTTGGATACGGTGGAGATATAACCTGGCCTATAAACTGGTATTGTCGAAGCTTCGTTCTGCCATTGGAATGGATAATGTTCGATGCATCGGAATTGGCGGAGCGCCCCTGGCCCGGCATATTAATGAATTTTTTCAGGCAGCACAAATTCAAATTCTTACGGGCTACGGTCTTACGGAAACCTGTCCCGTAACCCATACCCATACCTGGAAAACCTTACAGCCCATAAAGATGGATACTGTAGGAACCCCGCTGCCCGGCACAGAGTGCAAAATCGAAGATGACGGAGAGATTTTGCTGAAGGGCCCCCAGATTATGATGGGCTATTATAAAAAACCGGAAGAAACCCGGAAAGTGCTCAGCGAAGACGGCTGGTTCCAAACCGGGGATATTGGATTTGTTGACAGAGACGGGTACTTAATGATTACCGACAGGAAAAAGGATATTATTATCACCGCAGGGGGGAAAAACATCGCGCCCCAGGTGATTGAAAATAAATTCAAAGAGAATCCCTTTATTGACCAGCTGGCCGTAATTGGGGATAAGCGTAAATATCTCACTGCCATAATCGTTCCCGATGGAGAGACCCTGGCCCGGTGGGCCGAGAGTAACGGTATTGATGAACCGGACCCGGAAAAGCTGAACCGCCATGACCTGATAAAGAAAAAGTTTCAAGAGATTATTACCGGGCTTAATCAAGAGCTTGGAAGAGTTGAGCAAATAAAACGGTTCCATCTCGCGGAAAAGCCCTTTACCCAGGAAGATGGGGAACTAACGCCAACGCTAAAGATCAAGCGGAAAGTTGTACGGGAAAAATACGCGGATATTATTGAGGAATTGTATTCGGAATAGAATGAGAAAATAAAGAGAACCCCGGGACTTGTCCCGGGGTTCTCTTTATTGTTTGAGCGCTGCGTTTTAGAATAACAAGCTGCATACCGGGGTATTGGCTTTGCCTTTTTTATACAGGTCAATGACCTGAACATATCCCGCGTTTTCAACTTTGCTTAACTTTACTTCAGCTTCAGCAACACCAACGTTAAAACCCAGTTTTAGGATTCTTTTTGAGTTACTCATATCATCGGCGAGTCTGTACCGGATTCGCATTGATTTAATATGCTTGTTTTTTAAACCGCTGCCGTCTGCTTTCCCGTTTTTGTATGCTACCTCTATAAGAAAGGCCGACGGGTCTACTCCCTCATTTACCAGGCTCTCATTGATGAGCTGGGCGGTCTCATTGATGAACGCGTACATCCTTTTTTCGGAAGCGTGAAACTTCTTAGCCAGCATTTTAATGTACGGGGAATTGGTTGGTTTCTTTTTGTACTTTACAACATCATCAATGAAATATTTTTTCCACCCGGCAATAGAAAGAGAATGGCCTTTGACGTAGAATGTGTCTGCTTTCCCTTTTTTGTTTCGTCGAGTTACCGGTCCTTTATATTCTATGGCGTTAAGGAAGGTGAATTCTTTCCCTTTGCTCCAGCTTTTTGCAGGCAGCGCGAATTCCTGGGCAGCTTCAGCTTCCAATGAAAGTTCAGCGCCAATCTGCTTGAGAATAAAAGAGGTTTTTTGAATCCGGGAAGTTCCGTTAGAATCAACAGTTTCAATATCATAGAGAACATAAGAAAGGTTTCCTTCAACAGTAGCTCCTGCTGCCGCTGAGAGTCCGCCAACCTTGTCTATTTTAGCTGTTGCTTCGGCTTTAGCTTCAGCGCCCGCGGTTCCTGTTGCTTTCCATATTTTAATACGGTTTTTTGCTGTTTTTGCAACTTTTTTGGCTTTTTTACTTTTAATAAAATCCAGTAGTGATTTGGTAAGAACTTTACCTTTTTTATTTGCTGATATAATAGAATTATAGTGCTCCGGTGTGTCGCATTTAACATTCAGGTATTCACCCTGAGCGGAAGCGCTTACGCCGGCCGAAACTTCCATTTCAACAGTCACTACTTCAAACTGGTTTACTAAATTGGTTACTGATTCCGGAATAGGGGACGCGGAAACAGTAAAGGACGCGCCGCCTTTTACCGAACCTTTATATCCGTACATGGGATAAAAGGCAAAGGGAAGCGGTTTTTTGGATTTGATATTTTTATCCTTTCTTTCAATAACGCCAACCTTTGCTTTTTGCGCGCTTCCTTCAAGACTGAGTCCTACTTTTGCCGAAAGGAACGGGCATAAAATTTGTCCCGGGTCAATCTCGGCTTCAGAAGCCAGCTCAAGACCTTTCGATTCGGTTAAGATGTTCATTTCTCCGCGTTCATCCAAACCGGAAGTAAACACATCACCAAATAATTTCTCTACTCCTGCCTGCTCTACTTCCTCTTCCGAATATATATCATTGATATAATTAAAACTGAACGAATGCAGCGGAACCTTTCTTTTGGACCGCGCGTTTTTTAGTGCCGTTTTTAACTCCTGAAATTTTTCTTTAAAATATCTTTTTGAAAACTCAAATTTCGCGTCGGCCGAATAACTGCCGGCAACACAAATCGATACTGCCAATAAAACTGTTAATGCTCTTTTCATCATTTTTTTGTTACTATTCTTCCTTTGATTATTGTTCATGAATTGCTCTCCGTTTTTTATTTTTTTTTTAAAGACTTTTTGCAGAGCAGTATTTTGTTTTTTTATCTTACCCTCTGCGTTGAGAATTGGGGTTACCTTCCTTAAGTTTTTATGTTCTTGTGATTCCTTTTTCGTATGTTTTTCTCCGGAGTTTAACACACTGTTGATTTAATTAATAAACTAATACAATTATCTACGGTTGTCAATTGGCGGAGCTAAAAATGTACAGAATCGCGTTTTTTTACATAAGGAGATTTTTATAATAGGAAGTTGGTATGAAACAATAATAGTTTATTGGGGTAAAAGTTTAACAATCTTGAACAGGGAGAGGCGAGATGTTAATAAATTATTTAACCGGCACTTCAGCGTGGTTCCAGTGGTATGGGCGGCAACGCGTTCATCAGCGGCAAATCCTTTGCCCATTTCCACTTCCGAACGGGTAATATAATCAGGAATGTGCGGATTACGTTTTCACCGGTTAATTTTTTCAAAGAAGAAACGATTATTGTCGATATGCGCATAAAATGAGTCCTCTACCTTATCCGGTTGGGGATTAACACTGGAAAAGTTAAATTTCAGAATCAGGGGACTGCCCCATAGAATTTATTATAAAAAAATGCTCACATTTAAGGATACTGTGCAAAAAAGAAGTAAGTTCTTGACAGGCAAACAATTGATAATTAGCGTAACTTTTAATTAATTTAATTTACCGGAGAAAAGCTTATAGCCTGTTTGCAGTTTAATACTCTCAACTAGTGAATGAACGTTTAGTAATATATAGAAACTATTCAGGAGATTTCATGGATACGACAATAAACCGGGTTTTCAAGGAAAGGGCACAGAGATACGGCAGCAGAATTGCCGTAGAGAAAAAGCTTAATGGAAAATGGATCAGCGCGTCCTGGGAAGAGTATTACGCTGCTGCGGCGTATGCCGGCATGGGCTTGCGTTCACTGGGAATCGATTCGGGGGACAGGGTTGCCATCCTGTCGGAGAACAGGCTGGAATGGATTTATTCCGATATGGGGGCTCTTGGAATTGGTGCCTGTGTTATCCCTGTTTATACCACGCTCACCGCAGAAGAAGTGGGATACATACTGAATGACTCCGGGACAAAAGTCATTATTCTTGAGAACGCAATGCAGCTCAAAAAGATACTCGAAATTCTTGACACCTGTCCTTTTTTGAAACATATAATTGTCATGAATGATGAGGATGAGACGCTTCCCACGGTAATGACGTTCGATAAACTTATTGACCTGGGAAAACATGAATATCAGCAAGATCCGTCGTTGTTTGAAAAATTATCTGCCGGTGTGGAACCGGAGCAAATAGCCACAATCGTATATACTTCCGGTACCACGGGTCATCCAAAGGGAGTTATGCTCAGTCATGGCAATATTATTTCAGTTATAAAATCATTACACGCAGTTGAACCCCACTATGCCACTGATGAAGACCAGACCGTTCCGTTTCTGCCGCTCTCCCATGTTTTTGAACGGGTAGCCGGACACTGGTATGGAATGTATGTAGGCATTACCGCGTCCTATGCCCAGAGTATTGAGACGCTTCTTGATGATTTTCTTGAAAAAAAGCCAACGATAATTCTCGCAGTACCGCGAGTATGTGAGAAGGTGTACCAGAGAATAATTGAAAAGGTTAACGCGGCACCGGCATTTCAGAAGCTTGTTTTTTATTGGGGACACCGGGTTGGTAATAAAATCAGTGCTTGTAGAGAAATAAAACAGCAGCCTTCTATTTTGCTGCGATGGAAATATAAAATCGCGTATAAGTTAGTCTTTCGGAATTTAATGGACGCCCTGGGCGGGCGTGTCCGGTGGATGACCGCATCGGGCGCTTCAACCGGTGAAAAAATAATCCGTTTTTTTAATGGTGCCGGAATAATGGTAATACAGGGATATGGGATGACCGAATGCTGCGCCCCGGCTACCATGCAGAATGTGGCCCATTATAAGATCGGTTCTACGGGAGAACCCATACCGGGAATGGATATTAAAATAGCGGTGGATGGAGAGATCCTGCTTAAAGGGGATAATGTTTTCAAAGGCTACTGGAACATGGAAAAGGAGACCGGGGAAGTCTTTACTCATGACGGCTATTTAAAGTCAGGTGACCTTGGCTGTTTTGATGATAATGGATTTTTGTATATTACCGGCAGAAAAAAAGATTTAATAATCACTTCAGGGGGGAAAAATATAGCCCCTCAAAAAATAGAAGATCTTTTTAAATCGAACCCGCTTTTTTCCCAGTTTATTGTTGTTGGAGAAGGACGTAAATATCTATCTGCCTTGTGCAATATCAATATTGAACTGGCGCAAAAGATTGCCGCGGAAAAAAAGATCCCATTTGAAGAACCGGAAGAACTCTTGCGAAACCGCGAGTTTTTGGAAATAATAGGAAAACACGTTGATGAATTAAATCTGCATCTTGCCCGGTATGAAACCATAAAAAAAATACGGGTAGTGGTGGATGAATTCTCACAGGAAACAGGCGAACTCACGCCATCATTGAAAGTTAAAAGAAATATTGTCCATGATAAGTATAAAGATCTCATTGATTCGATGTATGAAACAGAGCTTCAAAAAACAGCTATATTGAGTAGTTACAAATAAATAAAAAAGAAAAAAATCAGGAGGAGAATATGGAGTTTGGATTCACTGAAGAGCAGGAGATGTTCAGGGATACGGTGTACCGCTTTGCCAAAAAAGAACTTGTTGATCTTTGCGCGGAAGCAGATCTTAAATCTGAGTTTTCATTTGAAGTATGGAAAAAGCTTGGCTCAATGGGATTGCTGGGCCTGCCGCTGCCGGAAGAGCTGGGAGGATCAGGGGCCGATGTAGTAACGTGCTGTGTGGCCGGAGATGCTCTTTCTCATGCCGGCGTAGACCAGGGCCATCTTCTGGCACTGGGAGCGCATACCTACCTTTGTGCCCATACCCTGTATAAACACGGAACTGATGAACAGCGGAAAAAGTTTATCCCGAAACTTGCTTCGGGTGAATTCATCGGCTGTATGGGACTTACGGAACCGGGCGCGGGATCCGATGCCGGTTCCATAACAACGAGTGCCGTAAAAAAGGATGATAAGTGGATTTTAAACGGATCGAAAACTTTTATTACCAACGCGCCTGTTTGTGATATTTGTATTGTATACGCCACCGTGGATAAAAAGTTAAAACACGACGGGATTACGGCCTTCATCGTTGAAAAAGATTTTCCCGGTTTTTCCACGGGAGAGCCTTTTCATAAAATGGGCGTCCGGGCTTCGTCCACATCGGAAGTGTTTTTCGACAATTGCGAAATCCCCGAAGAAAATCTCCTGGGAGAAGTTGGCAAGGCCTTTGCGTATACCCATGAAACCCTTTCATGGGACAGAAGCACGCTCCTGGCTCCGTCTGTTGGCGGTTTGCGTTTTATGCTTGAAGAAACAGCGAAATACGCGCAGGAACGGGAGCAGTTTGGGAAGCCAATATGTAAATTCCAGGCAATACAGCATAAACTGGCGGAAATAAAAGTAACCCTTGAAGCAGCGAAGCTGCTTGTGTACCGGATCGCCCATGATAAAGATATGGGATATCCCCTGAATCATAACCACCTGTCTATCGCGAAAGCGTATGTTGGAGATTGGGGCATGGTGGCAGCCTCAGAAGCGAACCAGGTATTTGGCGGGTATGGTTATATACATGAATATCCTATTGAACGGGTAATACGGGACGCGAAACTCGCCCAGGTCGGGGGAGGCACGTCGGAAATCCAGCGATTTATTATTTCAAGATTGTTAAGCTTTTAGGAGATTATTATGAATTATGATTTAACCGAAGAACAGGTAATGATAAAAGAAAATTTCGCGGCATTTTGCAAAAAAGAAATTGAGCCCCGGGCGCAAATGCTGGACCAGGCATCAAAGGAAGAAGTTGATGTACTTATAAAAGAAAATATAAAGAAGCTTGCTTCTATTGGCTACCAGGGCATGAGTCATGAAGAACAGTATGGGGGAACAAAGCTTGATCTAATAAGCCAGATGATTGCCGGAGAGCAGGTCGCAAAGGCATGCGCGTCGACCTTTCTTTCGGCAGGCGCCAGCTGCGGGCTTTTTGGGGTTCCGGTACGTTTTTTTGGCAATGACGCGCAAAAAGAAAAATATCTTCCCGGAATTATTAGCGGCGATTTGATTGGTTGTTTTGGACTTACTGAACCCGGAGCCGGGTCCGACGCCGCAAGCATTAGTACAACGGCGAAAAAAGACGGGGACCGCTGGATCTTAAACGGATCAAAAACTTTTATTACTAACGCCACTATTGCCGATGTGGCACTGGTCTTTGCCTATAACGATAAGGAAGCCGGTCCCGGAGCGGGAGTTACGGCTTTCCTGGTCGATAAAGATACTCCGGGATTTTCCACAGGCAAGGCCTTTGACAAGATGGGTTTTCGCGGATCACCAACAGCGGAACTGGTCCTTGAAGATTGTGCCGTAGGAGAGGACGCGGTGTTAGGAGAGGTTGGAAAGGGCTTTATCCAGGCCATGCAGACTCTTGAATACGGCCGTATTGGAATGGCAACGGTATCACTTGGCATAGCAGCGGCCTGTCTCGACCTGGCGAATCAATATTCAAAAGAGCGAAAGGCTTTTGGCAGGTACATTAATCGATACCAGGAGATCAGTTTTAAACTCGCCGACATGGTAATTATGACCGACACAGCGCGGCTGCTTATATACCAGGCAGCATGGGCAAAAGAGAACGGGAAAAATGACGCGGCCGTTCTGGCCTCCTGCGCGAAATTGTTTACCAGTGAACACGCGGTAAAGGTTTCAAACATGGCGGTCCAGGTCTTTGGCGGGTACGGTTATATTAAAGAATTTCCTGTTGAGCGATTATACCGTGATGCCAAGCTTGGCGATATTGGCGAAGGCACTTCGGAAATACAACGGGTACTTATTGCGAAGGATGTACTGAATACCTATGCCATATAACGGCGGTTGTTAGCGGTATATGATTCTATTGCTGCGCCTGTGAAATGAGAACCTCCTCTTCAAGAGGAGGTTCTCATTTCACGAATAGCGTTTGGTTCCTGGTAATTATCGTATTCGTTATTTGACCGGCACCTCTCCCTGAAGGTGAAACAAGAATATTTTTACCTTCAGGGAGAGGTGCCGGTCAAATAACGGCTCACAAACGGATTATTAACCGGGAACGAATTAAAATTTACCCATTGGGAGATATAGTATGTTGAATACGACATTATGTAAGATGTTTGGAATAGAATACCCGGTGATCCTGGGTGGAATGGCCTTTGCCGGGGATCATGCCCTGGCGGCGGCAGTGAGTGAAGCCGGGGGGCTGGGGGTTATTGGATCGGGGAGTATGTCGGTTGAAGAGCTGGAAGAAGAAATTAACAACTGCCGGAAGCTAACCAGCAAACCCTTTGGAGTAAACTGTTTCATCAAGGATCCTTTTACTACGCAAAAGGCTGAAGTTTCATGCCGCTTAAAGGTTGCCGCGCTGTTTACGGGAATAGGGAATCCCGGGCCAGTGGTACAGATCGGCAAGGACGCGAATATTCCCGTAATACCAACGGTGGCAACGGTAAAACACGCGAGATCCGCCATTGAATCGGGAGCCGATGTTATTGTGGCCGAAGGCCAGGAAGGAGGCGGGCACATTGGAACAATCGGAACCCTGCCATTAATCGCGCAGGTGCGAGCCGCGGTTGGCGACAAAATTCCTATTGTAGCCGCTGGCGGTATTGGAGACGGGTCTCAGCTTGTGGCGTCTCTTACCCTGGGAGCCATAGGGGTGATGATGGGGACCCGGTTCCTTGTAGCCAATGAGTGTCCCGTTCATAATGATTTTAAGAACAGCCTTGTTAACGCCGGAATAGATGATACAACCGTAACCGGTCATTTTACCGGGTTCCCCATGCGCTGTTTAAGAAATGATTTTACCGATGAATACCAGGCAAAAGAGAAAGTAACTCCCAGTATTGAGATGCTTCTGTTTGGGAGAGGAAAGATCGTGGACGGCTTGATTAATGGCAATATCGCCACGGGCTCTCTGCCCGCGGGACAGGTAATTGGCCAAATTAACAAAACCGAATCTGCCGCGGAAATTATTAAGAGTTTTATGCAAGAGGCCGAGACCATAGTCCGGCGCATTGTCGATAATGATGGGTTTGACGACTGGAAATAACAAATCCCGATCCTCACCGCTTGACGTCTTTGTAATGAGCCTCCCTTCCCCAGGGGGGCTTTGTTTTGCCCCTTAATTATGTTTTTATTGAGTTTAATTAAAGAATCCGGCCTGTTATTGCATTAATTCGTGAAAAGCAGTTAAAAAAGAGTTGACAATAGTTAGGATTCCTAACTATTGTATTTGAAAAAATAACACATGATTTATTTGGAGGGTAGTATGAGAAAGAGATTTAGCGGGTCTGTTGCGGGGTTGATTTTATTTACGGTATTCATTTTAACGGGATGTGAAGCCGCGCTTACCGGTTCAAGCGATATTTCCGAGGAGGGATTCAGTTTTTCCGATATATACAAAAATATGCAGTTGATGCAGGCGGAAATAGAGAGTCTAAAAACAGCGATTGAAATTCGGGACAGTATAATTCCTCCTGTTGGAGCGATACAGGCATGGCATAAGAACCTGACCCATACTCCGGTATTACCCGAAGGATGGGCGGAATGTAATGGAGCCCCGGTTGACGATCCCGGTAGTGTCTATCATGGGATGAATACGCCGAACCTTAATGGTGAAGGGAGATTTCTAAGAGGCAGTTCCGGTTCCGGGACATTACAGGAGGGCGCGACAGCTCTTCCTGTTAGTGGTTTTACCACCAATACGGATACTCATTCTCATCGTTACACTGACCCCTATGTCAGCGGGCATTCTTATAAAGCCAACGGTAATGGAGAGGGTATTTTTGAATATCCAACCGGAAATGGAGGCACTACAACATCGGATAGTCACAATCATACAATACAGGGTGGAGATAGTGAAACACGGCCGGTTAATATGTCTGTAGTATGGATAATCAGGATAAAATAGCAGGCAGTTCCGTACTAAATCGCATGCAAATATTTTTTTCAATTGATTTCTTACCTGGAAGTAGTATAATAATTACGGGTATTCTCAATGGAAAAAATATTAAATTATACTCTTCTTGAAAAGATTGAAGAAACCCGGGGATCGTTAATATACCGGGGGGGTAAAGAAAATGAAGATAAAACAGTTATTATTAAGGTGTTCAAATCCGCTTCACCAACGCGCACGGAAATTGCCCGGTTTCGGCAGGAATATGAAATAATCAAAAAGATTGATATAGACGGTGCCATTAAAACCCATGATATCTTGGAAGTTGACGGCACCATAGCCCTGGTTCTTGAAGATTTCGACGGTGTTTCATTAAAAAAAATACTGGAAGAAAAAAAGATCGATGTCACTTTATTTTTAACAATAGCCATAAAACTCGCCAGTGCCCTTGGCCACCTTCATAAAGAAAAGATTGTACATAAGGATATCAAACCGCATAACTTACTATTTAATGCCGCTACGGAAGAGCTGAAAATCGCGGACTTCGGCATATCGAATGAAATAACTCACGAGAATAACGAGGTATATAATCCCGACGTAATAGAAGGCACACTTGCATACATGTCCCCTGAACAAACGGGCCGCATGAACCGGGAGCTGGATTACCGGACCGATATGTATTCCCTGGGAATAAGCTTTTATGAGATGTTAACGGGAAGTATTCCTTTTAAGTCAAAAGATCCAATGGAGATCATTCATCATCATATTGCCATAGAAGAGAGCCCCCCAGCGGAATATGATCCATCAATCCCAACAATGATATCGAACATAGTTCTTAAATTATTATCAAAAATGCCCGAAGAGAGATATCAGAATTGTTTTGGGCTCATGAGAGATCTTCAAGAGTGCCAAAAGCAGCTGGAAACAACAGGACAAATAAACGAATTTGAGCCCGGAAAAAATGATATCTCACCGATGTTCACGGTTCCCCATATACTGGTAGGCCGGGAGAGAGAAATAAATATGCTCATAAGCACAGCCGGGCGGGCCTGTTCTGCCGGGCAGTGCCGGGAAATGCTGTTGGTTTCCGGGAATCCCGGAACTGGAAAATCTGCCCTTATTAATGAGATTCACCGGTCCATTATGCCAAAACGGGGTTATTTTATACCGGGAAAATTTGACCAGTTTAGAAAAGATGTGCCCTACAGCGCACTTGTTCAGGCCTTCCGGGAGCTGGTAACCCGGATCCTTTCGGAGAACAGCGAAATGATAGAAGAGTGGAAGCAGCGCTTATTAAAAGCCCTGGGTCCAAACGGCAAAGTTATTACCGATGTAATCCCTGAAATAGAACTGGTAATCGGGGAACAGCCCGCAATACCGGAGCTTGAGCCGGAGCAAAATCAGAACAGGTTCAACTATGTGTTTCGCAGCTTTGTTGGGGTGATTGCCGCGAAGGACCACCCGGTAGTGCTTTTCCTTGATGATCTTCAGTGGGCGGATACGGCAAGTTTGAATGTAATAAACCTGCTCATAACGGACAGAGACATACAATATTTTTTAGTAATAGGCGCGTACCGGGACAATGAAGTGGATGAATCTCATTCCCTGGTAATGACCCTGAGCGCCATAGAGGACGCGGGAGTCGTCGTTAATTCAATTCACCTGGATATCCTGGCAATAGAACAGGTGAATGAAATGGTCTCACACTTTTTGCAGTGTCATACGCGGGATTCCCAGTCCCTGGCAGAGCTGGTACACCGGAAAACAAACGGGAATCCTTTTTTTGTAAACCAGTTTATGAAAACCCTGTACGATGAGAACCTGGTCTCCCTGGACCCCGCACGCGGGTGGTTATGGGATGTTGCGGGGATTGAAAAACTGCAAATTACCGACAATGTCGTGGAGCTCATGGCCCGGAATATTGCGAAGCTTTCTCAGAAAACCAGGGAGGTTTTGAAAATTGGAGCCTGTTTCGGCAGCCGGTTTAACCTGGAGAATGCGGCCGAGATTTACGAACGATCTATAGAAGAGTCGCTTGATGATATTACTCCCGCCCTCAACAATGATATGTTGAAAACAGCGGATGACCGGTATATTTTTCAACACGACCGGATTCAGGAAGCAGCCTATTCACTGGTCCCGGAAGAGGAAAAAGAAAGGATCCACTACAAAATCGGAAAAATACTGCTGGAAAGAACTCCCGAAGAACACCTGCATGATGATATCCTTACTATTGTTGATCAGCTTAACGCGGGAAGAATGTTGATAGGATCGGAAGAGGAAAAAGCCGCGCTGGCGGAGTTGAACCTGCGAGCCGGAAACAAGGCAAAGGCTTCTGCCGCGTATAAATCGGCGTTAGTTTATTTTCAAACCGGCATAACCCTGGTTCAAAACGAGCGCGGGTCTTCCCGGCAGGACCAATACAGCTTGATCCTGTCACTCTATACCGAATCCGCGGAAGCGGCATATCTCAATTCCGATTACGAAGCCATGGAACGGTTTTCAACGGAGGTGCTGGATCGTGCTCAATCTCTTGCTGATACGGTAAAAATATATGAGACCGGCATGCGAGCCTGCATGGCGCAAAACAAGCTTGTTGAGGCAAAAAATATTGGCATAAACGCGTTAAAACAGTATGGGATCGGGTTTCCTAAAAACCCGGGCATGGTTCATATTGTTTTTGGTCTCATAAAATTGAATGCAGCCCTTATTGGAAAGAATAGCGAAACCTTACTCAGCCTTCCGCTTATGAAAGATCCGAAAATGAATGATGTGATTCGCTTGCTTGCCGGCATTGGCGGGGCGGCATACTGGGCAGAGCCAAACCTGCTCCCCCTGGTGGTATTTAAATTAATCGAAATAACAATTAAATATGGGAACAGCAGCGAGTCTCCCTACGCCTATTGCGCCTATGGATTAATTCTTTGTACAATTGGGAAGATCGATTCGGGATATGAATTTGGAAAACTCGGGGTAAAGCTTATCGAGCGTATGAGCCTGAAAGATAAAAAACAACGGGTGATTTTTTTAATGGAGGGCCTGGTACGGCACTGGAAAGAACATCAGCGTGATACCATAGAAGCCCTCCTTACGGGGTTTCAAATGAGCCTGGAAATTGGAGACCTGGAATTCGCGGGCCACTGCGCGGTGGTGATTTGCGGAAATAAGTATTTTGGAGCCCTGGAACTGGGCAGCCTGGAACGGGAACTGGTTGAATACAGTGCTATTCTGGAAAAGATAAATCAAAAAACCCAGCTTCAGGTGATTAAGTTATACCACCAGGTAGTGGCAAATCTTTTGGGTACGGATACGGAGCCATGCCGGGTAAAAGGAAATATCTATGATGAAGACGAAATGCTGCCGCTTCATACGAAAGCCCATGACGGGGCTGCTGTCGCTTCTTTATATCTTAATAAATGCGTACTCTGTTATTTGTTTGATGAATACGAATTGGCCCTTGACCATGTACGGTCTGCCGAAAAAAATCTGGACGCCATGCAGGGAACCTATGGATATACGCAATTCTTTTTTTATGAGTCATTGATCCGCCTGGCGCTCCACAATACACTCTCATGGTTTGACCGGAAAAAAAATCTAAAAAGGATTTCTCACAATCAAAAAAAAATAAAAAAGTGGATGGGCCATAATCCGGCTAATCAATCCAATAAATTTTACCTGGTAGAAGCCGAACGGATGAGCGTACAGGGAAGAACAGAGGAGGCTGTACGCTATTTTAAGAAGTCAATTGAATTTGCCCGTGAAAACGGGTTTCTCCAGGAAGAAGGCATCGCGAATGAACGCGCGGCACGATTCTGGCTAAAAAACAATAATCAAATCTATGCCGGAACGCATCTGAAGGCAGCGTATGGTTGTTTCGACAGGTGGGGCGCTGCTGCAAAGAGGGCGCAGCTTGAAGAAAAATACGGGAACCTGTTCAGTAAACCAATAAGCATGCAGGCGGCGTTAGCCGGTGGAGAAGACTCAATCTCAGACAGTTCTTCATACACCGGCATTACTACCAGGAGCAGCACTGAAACCCTTGATCTCTCCACGGTAATGAAGGCAGCCCAGGCCATTTCCGGAGAGATCGTCCTTGAAAAACTGCTGGAAAAGATGATGACCATACTGCTGGAAAACGCGGGCGCGCAAAAAGGATTTCTCATTCTCAAAAACGAAACCAACAATGCCCTGTATATAGAAGCCGCAGGGGGAGTCAATAAAGAGATCAGGGTGCTTGAATCGATCCCGCCGGAAAATACCGATGCTCTTTCAATCGCCATAGTGAATTATGTTCACAAGAGTAAAAAGAATGTAGTGCTGCACAACGCCAGTGAGGAAGGCAGGTTCACGGGAGATCCGTATGTGGAAAAGAACAGACCCAAATCGATCATTTGCGTGCCCATAATTCATAAAGGTGAAATCTCCGGACTTATTTACCTTGAGAATAATCTCACCACAAACGCCTTTACCCCTGAAAGAGTGGAACTCTTGCGGCTGTTGTCGTCGCAGGCAGCCATATCTATTGAGAATGCCCGCCTGGTCGCCCACCGGGAAGACTCAGCGAAATTGAAAAAGGAAATGGAAATCGCGGCAAATATTCAGACCGGGCTTTTGCCCCGGAATCCGGAAATTAAGGATTACGAGATATCTGCCTATTTGAAACCGGCAGACGATGTGGGCGGGGATTACTATGATATAATAAATGTGGAAGACAGGGATTGGATCGTGATTGGTGATGTTGCCGGCCATGGCGTGCCTGCGGGACTTATTATGATGATGGTACAAACCGCTATTCATACGGTTATAACGCAGCATCCCAATCTTTCACCAGCTGAATTATTAATGATAATAAACAAAGTTATTAAAAAAAATATTGTTCGACTCAACGAAGACAAATATATGACCATTACCGTATTCGCGGCGCATGAAAACGGGGAATTTATTTTTTCCGGTTTACACCGGGATATACTCATATTTCGCGCGCAGTCAAACACGGTAGAACCGGTAAAGACCCAGGGCATGTGGATTGGCATGTTCTATGATATCGATGAGAGTTTGAAAAATGACAGTTTTTTTCTAAATCCCGGCGATACCATGCTGGTCTGTACTGATGGAATAACAGAGGCATGGCGAAAAGGGAGCATCAAGAATAATAGAGATCCGAAAACGGATATGTTTGGCGAGAAAAAGCTTACCGATGATTTTTCCAGGTTGGGGAAGGGGCCGCTTGAAGAAATAAAAAACGGGATACTTGCGGAATTGGAAGAATACCAGTGTACGGATGATGTTACCCTGGTTCTGCTTCGGAGATTACCTTAATTCTCTTGACAATGTACGATAGTGAATAAAGATGTGGGTCTTATTTCTATGGATTTAGACGCTGAGGATCGGCATAATGAAAGATGAATTCCGGAAAACAATTCTCCTTGTTGAAGATGAAGCGATTATTGCAATTGCTGAGGCCAGGTCGATCAGGAGTTTCGGCTATGAAGTAATTACAACGTATACCGGAGAGGAAGCGGTAAACAGGGCCATTGAAGATGAGACAATAGACCTGGTTCTCATGGATATCGATCTGGGGGAGGGGATAACCGGACCGGAAGCGGCAGAACAGATCCTGAACAAGAGGAATCTTCCAATAGTGTTCCTTACCTCCCACGCTGAAAAAGAATATGTCGACAAAGTAAAGAAAATCACCCGCTATGGGTATGTACTCAAAAATTCAGGGGATTTTGTGCTTCAATCTTCCATTGAAATGGCTTTTGAGCTTTTTAGCTCCTATACAATGACAGAGGAGAGTGAGAATAAATTCAGAAGTTCCGTGGAAAACGGTTCTGTTGGGGGAACTACAGGCACCAGTGACTGCAGGCTAGTTGAAGCGGCCCTTGTTGAGAGTAAACAAAAGTTCGATGAACTTGTTGCCAGGATCCCGGTTGGCGTTTACCGCTTTCATGTGGACGCCTCGGGAAAGTGGATCAATGATTATGTGAGTCCCCGGTATGGTGAAATATTCAACCTTTCTGTGGAAGATTTGCTTAATAATGTATTTTCTGCCATTGATTACGCTCATCCGGAAGATCGTGAGGATTTGATCCAAACCATCACCGATGCTGTTGCGGAGGAGAAACATTTTATGCATTTGGGGCGTTACCTCATTAGAGGTGAAACGCGCTGGATTCATGCTGAGTCATATCCAACAAAATTGAATACGGGACTCGTTAACTGGGACGGCATAATTCAGGATGTTACCGAACGCGCGGAGGCGGAAGAGCGTATCAAAAGACTCTTGCTGGAAAAAGAACTTCTTCTCCGGGAAGTTCACCACCGTGTCAAAAATAATCTAGCGACAATTATAAGCTTACTGAGCCTGCAGTCAAACCAGGTGAAGAACCCGGAAACGACCGAAGCCTTCCGGAGTGTGGAAGGCCGCATTCGGAGTATGCTGCTGGTATATAATAAATTGAACCACTCCGGAAATTTTAAAACCATCTCCGTGCAGGAGTATCTCACCGTACTTATCGATGAGATCATAAGAGATTTCCCAAATTCAGAGGACGTGAAAATTGAAAAACATATTGAAGATTTTAATCTTGAAGTAAAAACGATCTCTATTCTTGGCATTATCGTAAATGAACTTTTGACAAATACAATGAAGCACGCCTTTACGGGGATTGCCCATGGAATTATCCGGGTATCGGCATCGGCAGCCGGTAATCACGCGGTTATCAGTGTTGAGGACAACGGAAGAGGGCTGCCGGAATCAATTGATATTAAATCATCCACGGGGTTTGGGCTCAACCTTGTTGAGGCTCTTTCCGGACAGCTTGGCGGCAGTTTCCGGATTGAACGCAGCAAGGGAACAAAATTTACAATAACGTTCGATATATAATACAAATTTTTCAGCGCAGCACAGCACCTCATTAATCACACCATGCCGGGAATGGCTGAATTTTTTCCGGAATGAATTTTCCTATTCTCTTGACAATGGTCTCTTTTTCATATAAACTAAGGCAGGGGAAAATAATTGGGGAAAATAATTATGAAATTAACTAATATTTTAATCATCCTGTTCGCGATCGTTTTTTTGCTGCCTGCCCACCGTACACAGGCCCGGAGTTCCTGTGAAATCAGGCTCGACCCGGAGATCGACAAACGGGAAGAGAAAATCAACCGGGAAATTATAAAGAAAAATAAGATCGTCCAGTGCAATATATATACGAGTGAAATTGACTCCCGTGGTTTGGCACATAAAAAATTCGCCGGGTATATACGGTTTAATCATAAGGGACAGATCGTGGAAAAACTGTTGTTGAGTCCTCAAATAGAAATAAGCAGAGTTCTGTATGAATATTCCGCAGCAGGCAATATTGTCAAAAAGCACGAGGATAATTCCAACCGCGAATATATCTATGACAGCAGCAATAACCTGGTAGAAGAGAACGGATATTATTCAGGTTCATTAGCGTATACGTACCTGTATACGTATACTGACTCAGGGGGATTATTGCAAAAGACCAGTAAGCGGGGTGATGAGAAGTCTGTCCTGGAAACGTATGAGTATAACAAGCAGGGAAAGATCTTGAAAGAATTCTCCTATTATGAAGGGGGAAAAAAGATTGATGCGGTATATGAGTATAACAGGGAAGGGAAATTAGAAAACAGGATAGAATATGGACGTAATGGAGCTGTCCGGGAACGGCAGGTCTACCGGTATCCCCATGAGGGACGCCGGAGAGCTGTTACTTTATTTCAGGCCTATAGTCCTTCTACATACTCGGTGACTGAATATAGTCCTTACGGTAATATAATAAAAGAGTATTTTGCCGAACGAAACGGATCAATCAATGCGAGTGTTTTGTATTTCTACGACAGCCGCGATAATTTTATTAAAACGAAATTATATAAATTTAAAAAAAAGAGCGGGTTATTGCCTCTTGAAGAGTATGTATTTAATAAAAAAAATATACTGGAGGCGGTTATTTTCTTTAATTTCCGGACCAGGAAGCCTGAGATAAAACAGGAATATGAGTATTTAACCGAATCAAAAACTCCCTGGAAAAAATCCCGGAAGGGGATCAAATACCTGGTAATTAATAAAGGGAGGGGATTTCTTCCGAAAAAAAATGATACGGTACGGTATTATTTGACCGGGTATTCAAATTCCGGTGATATAGCCAACGCCGGTTCGAGTTTTAAATTAAAATCAGCAGTCCTGGTCCGGAGGAACAGGAACAGCGTATTGAGTCAGATTAATATTCCCCTGAGAAAAGGCATGGTTGTCTATTTGAAATTACCGGGAAAAAATAGATACAAGCAGCTCATTGTCTCAGGCGTATTGTTTTCCAAAAAAAGAGAAAAAGAATTAGGAAAAGTTTTTTATAAAAAATCGGAGAAGGAGCTGACACGGCTGTCGAAAAAGATTTTTACGGCATTGAAAAGAAAAGAATTTTTACCGTTCCTGAGGTGCCTGCCCTCGGAAAATGATGTAATTGCCTTTCAAACAAGAATGAGAAAGGATCTCTGCGCCACCGGTTCCCGAAGAGGATACGTGAAACTCTCCGGAAACTATCCCATGGAGATGATGCGGAAACAGTATGATCTGAGCATGCGTGAAATGGAAAAAAGGTTTCATGCTTTTCAAAAAAAGGTCGCTTCCCGGAAGGGCATAAAATGGAGCGATATTAAATATCATAAATCGGTGATGCGGGATATTGAGCCTGGTGATTTCAAGAAAGATATAATGGACGCTGAAGTTTATTTGATCTTTTCACATAAAAACAAATTATATACGATTGAGATCGACAATTGCCTTCGATTTAATGGAGTGTGGAAGGCGGGATCATCGCCCCGCTGGCGGGGGGAGTATCGCGAAGGGGACTTGTAGGTGAAACAGTTTATTACGCAAAGCATTAAAAGAAAGATTATTTTGTTTTGTATTGCGACTTCACTGGTGGTAGTGGCATGCTTCTTCTTTTTCTTTATTATACAAACCAGGAGCGCGCTGCAGGAGAATACCGCGGTTAGCTTTGAAAAGATAGCGGAAGAGATTTATTTTAATATTAATAAAATCATTGTTAAGGGACTGGAAGATATTAAAACCGTAACAGCCGATCCTGTTGTTCTTTCGGAAAACCGGTCTCAGCACGAAAAACTGGCGGTACTCAAGCGCTTAAAAGAGATCCTGAGAGCGTATGAAGATATTTCACTGGTAGCCCCAAATGGGAGAATTGTCGTTTCAACGGATTATAATTACCGGGGCTCATGGAAACATAAAAAGTATTTCAAAGAGGCTTTGCTGGGAAAGACAACTGTTTCAAATGTTCATTATATACCTGATCCAATAAAACTTATTATCAGTTTTACCGCGCCTGTTTATGATAACAGGGGAACAATACTGTATATCGCGATTTTACAACTGAATATGAAAGATATATCCGACATTATTACCCATGTGAAAATTAATGAAACAGGGATCGCCTATCTTGTTGATAATCATAATAGAATTATCTCCCATTCCGATACTGAGATAATCTTGCGCAGGGTGAATTCATCTATCGTATCCCAGGTTGAGAAAGACGCGGGCAGCCTGTCGTATACGGATCAAAGCGGTATCCGGATGTTTGGGAATTATTTTTCAAATAAAAAATTGAAAAAAATCCCCGGGGGCGACAGCTATTTTATGGATTGGAAAGTCATTGTTGCCCAGGATCAAAAAGAAGTATTCAAAAGGCTGGATTCTACCCGGAACCGGACCCTCCTGTTCTCGTTACTCTTGTTTATCCTTATAATAATTGCCAGTTTGCGGTTTTCAAATACCATTACGAACCCACTGGAAATGCTTACTGAAAGCGTTCGTATTATTGGAAACGGTAATTTTCATCACCGGGTCGATATTCAATCGGATGATGAAATCGGTCACCTGGCCGATTCTTTTAATATTATGAGCGAAAATTTAAACAACTCGAATGAACAGGTTAGCTCTCTTCTTGAAGTTACCAAAGAGCTGACTCAGGCAAACACCGCGCTCAGCGCTTGTTCTACGATCGTTCCCTATCTATCCCCCTGGGCTGAGAAGGAAAAGATCCTTGCCATAGATTTGTATTTTCCGCAAAAAAGCGGTGATTCCTATATTGGCTATACGGTATGGGAAAACAACATGACACTGGAATACTATATTCCCTATGATATTCCGGGAGAGAAAGCTTCCCGCTTACATACGATAGAGAAGATTACCCTGGTAGAGAACAGGCTGGTTGTTCCAATAAAGTCCGGAACAAAAATATTCTCTTTATTTGAACTTAAGGGCTCTTCTCACGCGATAAATATGAACGCGTCATTTATCCAGTTTATAGCAGGAATCACCAGATCACTTGCCCTGGTTCTTGAAAATATTGAAGCAGAGGAAAATCGCCGGCTTGCTGAAGTCGGAAGAACAGCGGCGACAATAATTCATGATTTTAAAAATCATATTGGAACAATTATAGGGTATGCGGAAATGGCCGGTGATGAACAGGTGGAAAGGGGAACACAGCTTGAATACCTGGAAATAATAGAGAAAGAAGCGGCTTTTATGGCGGAAATCGCTCATGAAGTGCTTGAGTATTCCCGTGGTGAATTGGTTGTACAGGTACGGGAGATTGTATGTGAAAAATATTTTGAAGATCTTGTAATGACCTTGAGCCCTGTTTTCACGGAACATCATATTACCTTTGAGCACCGTATTCAATATAAGGGCCTATTTACCCTTGATCCGAATCGAATTCGGCGGGTAATTCATAACCTTGCCGCCAATGCCAGGGATGCTGTTTTGCAAAAAATTAAGAATGGGATGGACCCGGAAAAGGGGGAGTTTTCTCTTGTTGTTGAGAAAGAGGGGAATGACCTGTTTATACGGGTTACGGACAATGGAACGGGGATCCCTGAAGTTATTCGGACAACTCTTTTTGAACCCTTTGTTACTCTTGGGGGAAATCAGAGTACGGGCCTTGGTATGGCTATTGTGAAAAAAATAATTGACGCTCATGGCGGGGAAATAAGCTTTTCAACGGAAATCGGGAAAGGGACGGAATTCATTGTCCGCCTGCCGGGTTAATAGATGTTAATAAATAATCGCGTCGATCTTTTCCCGTTCCAATTGGTCCAGCAAACCGCAGGTAGTTAAAAATTCAATGAAGATATCAAACAGAAGCGGGTCAACTTTTAAACTTTGCGTGATAAATTCTTTTTTAATAAGATTAATCGCGTCAAAATGAGACAGTTTCTTTTTTCCAATAAGCGCGTTATACACATCAATAATCTCAATTACTTTGCAGGGAAAGTAGGCGAGAGCCGTACCGTTTATGAACTCCTTTTCGTCATAGGTAATAAAATATTTGGCTGTTTCATCGTTTCTTTTTGCTTTTGTGAGCTTTGAAATTATGGGATTGGTGAAGTTATAACTATTGGTTCCGCCGTAGTATTCATGATGAAAGGCAGTCATGGCAAGGACAGAGAATGGGTACTTCTTAGCTTTCAGGATCATGTTATAGCCGGTGAGAACGTGGACTTTTATTAGGTTCTCATCATATACATCATCACTATCATGATAGGTTATAAAAGGAACTTTGCCGATATCATAAAACAGGCTGCCCACACTGTACAGTACTAATTCTTTTTCAGTGTCAATGCGGCGAAACCCGCCTTTTATAATGGTTTCAATGCTAATGTTGGCATCGGGCATTTTCCGCTTGTAATAGCGAAGATACTTGTCCTTAAATCCTCCCCGGATTTTTTTTGTTATCATTCCTTTGTCGATATAGTCATTATAAAAAAGAGAATACCCGATGAACCATAACAGCCCTTTACACATACTGTCGAAAGTAGGGGAGTCCGTTTTTATCGTGTCGATAATAGAAAAGTCTTCGAATTTGTATGAATCACTTTGAAATAGCTCAATAATAATGTTGATCATCCATTCTGTTTTGGTAAAGACACCATGAAGATTATCTTTAACGTTTTCACTGGATGTGTTGTCTTCAAGATTGGCATAGCTGGCGTAAAAACTGTTTGCCACGACTTCAACCATTTTGATGATGGCGGAAACGTCAAAAGAGCCGCCGGAGCTTTTTAATTCATACATTGTTTCCAGTTTATTGTCGAGGATTTCTTCACGTTCAACAATTGAAAGGTTCTGGAACTCTTCGAGCTGTTCAAAGGAGTTTCCGAATTTTTCAATGTCTTTCATGAGGCTTTTTTGGGGAGTTTTCTGTTCATCCTCTTCACCGGAGAGGGTAGGGATCACCTCGTTTGGGTCGGGGCTGTTGATTTTCTCTTCCCACTCTTTTTCAACATAGAAGGTTATTTCTTTTGCCGTTTCTCCAAGATATTGATCTATTTTATCCAGGGGAATGGTAACCAGTTTTCCTTCCACATTCTTCCGGAAAACCGGCATATGCTTTGACCGGATTTTTTCAACGTGCTCGGTAATTTCATCACGGGAAAGAGGTATGAGATCGAGCTCATTTCCTCCGGTTGAATTTGTATTCTCTGCCATCTAATATCTTCCTGCCTTAGTACAAATAATTACACATTGGAAAGCTTTTGTCAAGAAAGATAATTAAAGTTTTAGAGCTCTTGTGTGGGGAGTCGTTTAATTTTTTAGGGTGCGCTCGGGAATTAGTCCCTGCTTTCCTCCACCCAGTCGAAAAAACGTCCTGTTTTGCGCCTGGGCGTCGCCGTCCTGGCTCCTGTTCCGGAAAGCAGGGACTAATTCCCTGACATCGTTATAAATTCTAAAAGATTAAACTGCTCCCCACGCAACGCTGATGACTATTACCTGTTAAATAAGTCTCCGGGTAACAGCAACATCAGGGAATTAGTCCTGTCTTTCCGTAACAGGAGCCATGGAAGGCGACGCCCCGGTGCAATACAGGACGTATTTTCACCGGGGTGGAGGAAAGACAGGACTAATTCCCGAGCGCACCTATTGACTTAAATTCCTTACCCAACACCGTTAAACGAGTCTTCGGGCAACAGCAATTAGCGGTTTAAGCATAAACCGGACAACAGCCTTAAGCGCGGGTTTTGAAGCAATAAAGCCGGCAACCGGGGGGCTGAGGCGGTAATAGGTCCGGGTAAAGGCTCTACCGGGCCTGTTGTTTTTTAGTTTTTCGTCCCTGAATCTTCTTAAGACCCGGACATCGGGTTCCAGGGTAGTGCCAAAAGCGGCAGTGGCAATAAAACATTTATGCTCATCGCCAAATAAGCTATCATCACCTTCACTGTCGGGAGTATCATTTTCCACCAGGATATCTTCAGGAGGAGGATTTTCAATGATATTGCCCGCTACTGCTTCGGGAATGGCAAAAAGAAGGTCTACGTTCCTGCTGTCTTCATCACCATAATGTTTTGTGGTATTTGCCTGGGGATCACCTTTTGCCACGGTGATACTTTCAGTATAATCATGGGACCGCATTCTGCACGCAAGACTGCCGGTACCGTCTCCATTATCCGTAACGCTTATGTGCCGCCATTCCTGGGGATATTCAGTAACGGAACAGCTGGTAATACTCCAATATCCGTAGTCAGCGTTTGAATCGGTAACGGGGTTTACCATGTTTTGATGGGTATGCCCGTGAACATGAGCTACAACATTCTCATGCGAACAGAGTGCTTTTTTAAACTGCCACCGGGTAACATTTCCCAGGGGGCTCAGAAAATTGTCCGGGCTGTGATGAGAATAAATAACACAGATCTTATCCTGGTTTTCTTCGATTTCCCGTATCATCCAATCGAACTGGGCGTCGTCTACGGTACCTTCGGCGAATCCGCCAACAACATCATTTGCCTTTTCCCGGATCCATTCGTTTATTTTGTCATTGATCTCATTCATGATCTTTCCAAAAGCACCGGGAAACTTTTCAAATATCTTTAAGACCAACTTGTCTTTCACCGAAAAGAATTCATCCACAACCCCTTCAAGCCAGTTATCATTAGCCGTATTGAGTACAATATTATGGACATAGCCGTTCGTGGTAAAACTGTAATAGCCATCCTGGGCGGAGGGCATGAGGTCAAATCCATGTTCTCCTACCTGGTCCATCACCGCGTCCGTATCGTTTATTTCAAAACCGTATTTTTTCGCCATTTTTTTATGAACAACTTTCATAAGCTTTGCCGGGAAATTTCCCACGATCATTGTGTCGTGATTACCAAAGGAGAAATACCAGGGAATGTCGAAACCCTGTGGAGAAACAGGCGTCATATCATCGGTATTTACCAGGTCGTTGTAATCATCTGGCATGGGAGAACCGTTGGCGACGTTTAAAAACCACTCCAGTTCATTTGCCATGCCATTGTCGACCTGGTCCCCTGTTGATATACAAAACGACAGGGGCGTTTTTTTATTCTGCTCATTAATTGAGCGGACAACAGCATCCCAGGTCGTAGCGCCCATATAGAGCTGAGGCCGCCAGGACGCGCCAAGGCCGGGAACACTGTCCAGAACCTCTGTTCGCAGCGGATTTGTGGAATCCGTGATGTGAACATCCGTTACCTGGGCAAAATCACTCATTTTAAAATTAAAATTCGTGGCGCTCCCTGCTGAAGGCTTTATACCCAGATCATTTCTAACTACAGCGCCAGGCGATTCATCCATGGCCAGCAGTTTTAAGGGACCCGGCAGAGTAAGCGCGACCCCTGCTGCCCCTGTTTTTTGCAGGAATCCTCTTCTGGTGATTCCTTTTTTTTCTAATTTCATTTTAAACCTACCCTCGATTCATTTTTAATTGATTCTTTGACCATAAAACAAGATCAGGGGGAAAATTTCAACATAATATAGACGATCGTGTACGAAAAAAGAGGTCGCGGCGCGGGGTCAGGGGCTCTCAAGAAACTAAATTGTGCTTGTGCGCGGGCCTTGAAGTAGTATGGGCTCTTTGGATTGCTGCGGAACTCGCATCCGCTCAAACAGTCCTCACAACCCAAAGAGCCCATACTACTTCAAGGCCAGATGCAGATTGTAATACAATTTAGTTTCTGACCTGTTTTTCCCCTGCGAGGGCCTTTAAACCAGCGTTATCGAAGAACTCAACGTCTTAAGTTAACCCCATACTAAAAAAAACATAAACATAATGTTTGTTTATGTTTAAGACAAAATATGTCAGGAATTATTTTTTTTAAAACAAACAAAAACCGCCCGGACGGGTTGATTTTTGCCGTTTAAGTATTATATTATATAATGTAATCTAACAATATTCAGGGGAAAAGAAATGACACTATACACAGTTATGCCGCTCATCATGGCTTCTATTGCCGCCTACGTCGGAACCTATTACCTGGTTATGTATCTCAAGAGGCGAAAAGAAATTACAAATCTTACTTTTGCTTTTGCCTGTTTTGCCGTAGCGATTTATGATATATCGTGCTTTGGCCTGTATAATTCCAGCTCTGTTGCCCAGGGCATGGAATGGCAGCGCTGGAATTTTACCGGTGTTGCTCTTATTGGTGTCAGCTTTCTCTGGTTTACTCATAATTTTGTTCAAAAAAAGATCAATATTGTTGTTAAAGGACTTTTTGTTTACCTTCTTGGAATGATCGGTTTTTTTCAATTCTACACCGGTCATCTGGGCCTCAGTCTAAACAATCCCATGCCCCGTACTGTTCAAATAGCTGGTTTGTTCGATATTACCTATTATGAAGTTGAACCGGGGCTGCTTATTGTCCTTATGATGCTTGTTACGCTTTTGGGGATGTTTTACATCATAAAAATACTGGTTCAATATTATCTGCGTGAAAAAGAAAAAGAAGCCCTCTATATTATTATCTGCATAATTCTTTTCTTTTCCGGTACAATTAATGATCTTCTGGCCGCCAGCGGCCTCTATGCCTTTATTTATTTAGTTGAATACTTTTACTCCGTTGTTATTCTCGCTATGGCATATGCCATGCTTAACCGCTTTGTGAAACTCCATTTGGAAGTTGAAGAACTCAATAGCGGCCTTGAAGATAAAGTCAAAGAACGGACAGAACAGCTTGAGTCTGCTATGGATGAACTCTCTGTAATGAATGATGAGCTCGTTAGCGCCCGTGACGCGCTCTGGGGAGAAATGATGATCGCGAAAAAGATCCAGACTGCCTTACTCCCTGAAGCTCCCGTTATTAAAAATTATGAAATATCCGGCTTTATGAACCCTGCCGACGAAGTTGGCGGCGATTATTACGATATTATCAATGTCCGGGGGCTGGACTGGCTCGTTATTGGTGATGTTTCAGGTCACGGTGTTCCTGCCGGCTTAATTATGATGATGGTACAGACTTCCATACACATTGCCCTGAATGAGAACCCCGGAATTGATCCGGCTTCTCTTATTACTACTATCAATAAAACCATTACTGAAAATATTAAAAGATTAGATGAAGATAAATATATGACCCTTACGGTGTTAGCTGTTCAGCAAAACGGGAAATTTGTTTACTCCGGATTGCACCAGGATATTCTCATATACCGTTCCATGAGCTCGGACCTGGAAGTTGTTGAAACCAATGGTATGTGGATTGGGGTTATGGATGATATTGAAGATCTGAATCCCAATGGCTCTTTTCAGCTCGACAAAGATGATATTATGCTGCTCTATACTGATGGAGTCACTGAAGCAGCTCAAAAAGATACAATGTTTGGTGATGACGGACTCAAAAATGCCTTTAAGAACTATGCCCATCTCCCGGTTTCTCAAATACAGGATAATATTGTTGGGGATCTCGAACAGTTCCAGGCTAATGATGATGTTACAATGCTCATTGTTAAACGGGTTGCCTGATTCGAAGTCACGGATGACTGAGACGGTTTTATTTTTTTCCCGGCTCCTTACGACTGCTCCGCTACAGTGGCGTTTTTGCCGTAAAAGGCTTTTACCCGTTTGGATCGAGCCAGGTAGCGCATCCAGATAAATGTAATGACTATTCCCCGTATTGAGTCAAATATATAATTGCTGTTTGGCCCCCCGAATACACTTTCATCGTTAAATAACCTGATTAACACATGCCCGCCCAGTGAGATTAACGCAATAACAAGCAGAACTTTCATATAGTAGTATAACTGGTCCGGTATTTGTAATGTCGAAATTGACATCATTTTTAATATCTTGAAAATGCAAAAGATTTGAGCAATGATCAATGCTATGGATAATGAATAGAGGGATAGATGCTTGGTTGAAAAATCAGCTTTGCCTTTTGATAATGCCATAGCTGAAAATACGATGACCAGTATACTGACTATGAGTCCAATTATCAGTGTTACCTGGAAAAATCGCAGCCAGCCGCCAAATTCTTTTAAAGATTTTGCCATTATTCATTTCTCCTTATATCAGTCATGTTTTTATATGAAAAACTGCTATATAAATCAATAACTTTTTAAATAATTGAGCCGTAAAATAGCTCATTTCGATGATAATTCATAATGCGATGCTATTATCGCGCTAAAGAGGCGAAAGGGGAGTATTTTCTTGAGAATAACTGCCAGCCGCTGCGATGACATTCCCACTGTATACCGCAAACGGGGTGATTTGGCCGATATGATTTTGCTTATCAGCTTCGCTGCCTGCTCCGGTGATGCTCCTGTTGTTTCATCCCGTTCAAAAAAACCCAGGGTTTTTTGAAAAGGCCCGGAATAATCACTCTTTTCAGTCGATTCTTTCGTGACTATCCTTCCGGCGGTAAACCCGGTTTGCATATCTCCCGGTTCCACCAGAACCACGTTCACGCCATATGGCTTTACTTCATAAGATAATGCTTCGGACATGCCTTCAATGGCGAATTTGGTCGCGCAGTAGATTCCCTGGAAAGGAGCGCTTAATAAGCCGCCTAATGAACTGATGTTGATTATTGTTCCTGTTCTCCTGTTCCGCATATGGGGAAGAACTTCCCTGCTTACCCGCAATACCCCGAAAAAATTTGTATCGAACTGCTTTTGAGCCTCTTCCACTGAGGTATCTTCAATTGCTCCGGCAATTCCCATGCCCGCGTTATTCACCAGTACATCAAGCGCCCCTTCTTTTTCAAGAACCGTATTTATGGCGGTCTGTACTGATGCGTCATCTGTTACATCCAGTGGGATCATGGTATACCCCTCTGCCGCTTTCGGATTTCTGCCTGTTCCGTATACAATATGCCCGCTCTTTGACAAATACTCCGCGCACACTTTCCCTATTCCCGATGATGCCCCGGTGATGAGTACTATTTTTGATTGTTTCTTCATCCGGATTAAAGACCATAAATTATTCTTCCGGTCAAGCGTAAAATTATTGCCTGCTTTACGCCTGACCAATAGTATGGTGCCCGGCTTGATGGGGGGCGTCTTCGTATAAGGAATATCAACCCGGAATGTAAATTATGCCTGCCTGGAGTAATACCTCTACAGAACGTTCGGAACTCGCTCCGCTCAGACAGCCTCACAACCTGTAGAGGCATCACTCCAGGCAGGCATAATTTACATTCCGAATTACGTTTTTCGGTATATTAAGACACGACCGACCCTGATAGCGGGGAAAAAATACGTCAGAAACTTGATAGTATTGCGAGCTGCATCTGGTCTGGAAGTATTGGCTCTTTGGGTTGTGAGGACTGTTTGAGCAACGCGAGTTCCGCAGCAATCCAAAGAGCCAATACTTCCAGACCCGCGCACAAGCAAAATTTAGTTTTTTGAGAGCATATCTATGTTTAGTGGAATAATTAACAAAATAAATAATGCTGATATCCAGGTTGTGAAAGCAGTCTCCGCGTTTGAAGCTCCTGTTTTGCTGAACCGGTTCATGTCTGTTATTTCAATAAGCGCCCGGGGCGGGCTGTATCTTGCTGCTTCCGCTTTTCTTCTTATTTATGATCTTCACCAGGCTAAATATCTCATTCCGGCAGGTCTTATTGCTTTTGTTATTCTCCTGCTTATACAAAAACCGGTGAAAAACCTTTTTAAACGAAAGAGGCCCGGGGATATTATAAATGGGATCAAATATAAAACAGAACCGCCTTCCCTGTACAGCTTTCCTTCGGGACACAGCGGAGCCGCCTTTATGATGGCTGCCGTATTCAGTTATTTTTACCCTGCCGGAACCCCCTTTTTTTATGTTTACGCCTCCCTTGCGGGATTTTCCCGGGTCTATGACTGTGTTCATTATCCTACTGATGTGTTGGCCGGAGCTGTTCTCGGGTTTCTCACGGGGCAGGTTGGGTTATTCGTGGTTTCGTTTTTGTTCCGGTCTTTTTAGTATTTTTTAGCATTTCTTATAAAAAAAATGTCACTTTTCCCCGGGAAACTACATTATATTAAAAAGCAGTTCTTGTACTGCTTAATTTTTATTAAATGGAGTTTTTAAGTAATGAACAAGAAAAAAAATATGTCTTCTATCTTTTTTGTACAGGTTTTTATTAGTATTGTCTGTATAACTCTTACCGGTTGTGAATTATCCGGTGGGAATTCTCTTTCACCCGGCATTCCGAATACGAATTCTTTAAGCAGTAGTGATTTTGATTATTATGCCGGATGGAATATGGATGCTGTTTCTGCGCCGGAGGCGAGGGCTATTTCCAGCGGCTCTCCTGATGTGATTGTTGCTCTTGTCGATGATGGTGTTGATTTTACTCACCCTGCTATTAGCGCAAATTGTATTCCCGGGTATGATTTTGTTGATAATGACTCTGATCCGAGCAATGATACCTATACGGGAACTTACCTGGCCGGGATTATTGCCGGCAATGGGCAGGTTCCGGGTGTTGCCCCGGAAGTAAAAATTCTTCCTGTTAAAATAAACCGGAAGGGGTTGCTGGAGAGAGATAAAGTCGCTGAGAGTATTGACTATGCTCTTTCTCGTAATGCTGATATTATTTTATGGACCGGGCATATGTACCTGGAACCGGGAGAAGATAAATACAATTTATTTAAAGCTGCCATAGAAAGAGCGCGGGCGGCCGGAGTTCTTGTCATTACCTGTGCGGGGAATGATGGGAGAGACCTTGACTATCTTTATCCGGCCATTGGAAGATACCCGGCACAATTTACTTCCGACAATGTACTTACCGTTACTGCAACTAATGGGAATGATGATCTGGACAGTTTAGCAAATTATGGGGTAAATTCCGTAGATATTGGGGCACCCGGAGAGTTGATTTTTTCTTCTGCTTCACCAAATACCTATGAATTCCGCCGTTTTCATGCTACTGCAGCTGCACATGTGGCCGGCGCGGCCGCCTTATTAAAATCTATTGAACCGGGAATCAGTTATCGAGCGATAAAAAATATTCTTTTACAATCGGTTGATAAAATTGATTCTTTACCCGGTAAAATTCTCAGCGGCGGACGCTTAAATGTTTATAACGCACTACAACTGAGAAGAACTAACTACGGTTCTCCTATCCGGGTATACGATAATGCGTGCGAAAATATGGGGCAATTTTTTGATCCCCTCACGGGCGGCGTCTATACAGAGTCCCGGAAAGGCGGGTACACTTTTGTCAATTTTACCCCCGTTGTTCATGGAACTTCACTGCTCGTTGGAACACACGGTAAGTCCAAAGGAGACTTTTGCCAGGCTCTTGTGCTGCCCTTTAATAATACGTATAAACCCGATCTTTCCAGGGGGAGCTGCTCATTCTATGCCCGGGCTACGGGACAATGGAGAGGGAAGGGCGATGATACCTACGTCAGCAGTAATGTATACTTTTACCTGACAGACTCCATTTACGTACGGGTCTACGGCCCTGCCAAATCCGATTACTGCTATATCTATTTTTACAGTAACGGTACTCTTGCCGCATCCAAAACCGTATCCAAACACGCGGTTTCGCATATTTTTATGCAATGGGATTTTACCGGGGGATTGGGAGATGGGAATCATGTCCGTTTTTATTTTAACGGCAGTCTTGCCGCTTCCTCGGCATCTGCTTCTCCCGGTACTGATTGGGCCCGGGTTAAACAGTTTTCCCAGTATTTCAGGCTCATATCCCGTTGCGACAACGGCGGTGATTACCGAACAAACGGTGTTTCCGCGGTAATTGACAGTATCCGCTTTTGGAGTGGTATTGCCGGTTTAAGCGATGTTAATGCTCCGTAAAAAAAAGATCCCCGGCTCTCAGCCGGGGACTCGCTCAATTCTTCATTCTGCTTTATTTTTTCGCTCCGTTAAGAAGAGCAATTATCGCTTTTTTATGCTCTTCAATGGGAATGCGGTTTGCTTCGTCCATGGGAGTTCTTTTCCATGTCGATTTCACGTCAACAGAAGCGCCTTTTTCAAGGAGCAGTTTTACCATATGGGTCTTCCATTTTTCTATGGCATTAAACAATGGAGTCCGGCCTCTCTGGTCCGGAGCATTGACATTGGCTTTTTTATCCAGAAGGATCTTCGCTATTTCCAGGTTCCCTTTTGATGCCGCGTAATGAAGCGGGGTCATACGGGACTGCTCATGCTGCGCGGAAATGTTTACTCCCTTTTCTATTAAAAATTCCAGGGTTTTGATATCGCCCTTTTCAACACTGGCAAAGAGGAGCCGGGAACTCTGCACTGGCTTTAGTTTTGCTCCGTTGTTCATAAAAAGCTGCACTACTTCCGGCCGGTTCCTGTTCACGGCTACATCAAGCGGGGAGAGCGCTGTTTTGTCCGGAGTATTGAAGCTCAAGCCTTTATTTAAAAAGTACTCTGCCTGTTTAACCGCTCCTGATTCCGCGGCCTTGTGAAGCAGGGTCTCTTCTCGAACCCCGATCTTGATCTTGTAATCGGCTCCCTTTTCTATGAGGAATTCCGCGACTTCTATATGATTTTTTCCCACTGCTGTAGTAAGGAGATTGTTTAACAGCTCCGTATCTCCGGCTGACTCTTCGCTGCC
>JAAENB010000744.1 GCA_024224995.1 bacterium
CCATGTCGTCGGTAGGATCCCCGGAAATGTCATTAGTTCCCAATTGCTTAATCCATTCCAGGTTTCCCGATGATGTATACCTGGCCGCGTAAAAATCGCGAGAGGTTCCCGCTGCGGAACCGGAAAGGTTCCCATAGGTACTGCCGGTAATATAAATATCATTATTCCGGTCTTTATGCACATCAACGGCTAAATCAATAACAGAATCACTTTTATCGGACCCAAGCTGCCGAAGCCAGAGCTGTTCTCCCGAAGCGTTAAACTTTGCCAAAAAAGCATCCGCTTCTCCCCGGTTTCCATTTCCGTCAAGATCTCCGCTGGTGTAACCGGCAATAATGATATTACCGTCTCTATCAAGCGCTATGCCCTCAACAGTTTCACTGGCGCTTGATCCCAATTGATTCAGCCACACAATCTCACCTTTAGTATTATACTTAACCAGGAAAACGTCACTCCCTCCCGCATTTCCATTACCGCCAAGGTCACCGCCAGTCCAGCCCGCAATATAAACATTACCCGAGTCATCTACAACAATGCCCTTTCCTTCTTCCCCGGCGGTGGTCCCCAAAAACCTGGTTCCGGCCCAGGTGTTCAAATCAACCGCTTGAGGTTGAGCGTCACCTGTTTCATCAAATCCGCTGCCGCAGCCCGCAAGAACCAAAATCACGCATATCATCATACCATACAAAAAATTCTTCATTCCACACTCTCCTTTATATCAATTGTTTTAATAGGGCATTACATACCATATATATAGTACGCACGTTTTGTGCCAAAATGGGGAGAGTAGTGAATTTTCAAAGGGAAAAAACCAAAAAAAACAAAAAACTTGACAAAAAAACGGTGGAGTTCCCGTGGATGGGCTTCCGGGTAACGGACTTGATTTGGGCGCACCCTGCGGGCCGGGCTGCGACCCCTGCGAGGGAATTTTGCCCGGGGTTTGGTTTCAGAGACGTTGCAGTGCAACGCCTCTACGGGTCTTTTCCCAAAGATATTGCCCGAAGCATCTTTGCAAAACGTCCCCTCTCGCAGGGGTCGCACACCTCGCAGGGTAGCGCCCCTTCCCGGAATCTCCATAGCCCTGGCCTAAAACCAGCCTGTAAAGACGTTGCACTGCAGCGTCTCTCAGAACCAAACCCTTCCCGGAGTATCTTCGCAAAATTGCCCCCGGTATAACCACAGTTTCTTCCGTATTTTTCCCGGCCATCCGGTGTCTGAGCGGAGCCGAAGACCCGGGTCAGCTGCTCTAAAAAACTTGACAGAATACTCAATCAGTGTTATTATATTTATCCATAGTAAGCAGGGTAAAATCGAATATGAAGATTAGAACAAAACTTATCTTGAGCAATACCGCCATTATCCTTATAGCCTTAGTTATAGAGGCCTGCTTAATCTACTTTAACCTCATACGCCTAACAGAAAAAAACATTCATGAAAAACTGGAAGAAACCACAAGAATGGCCTATAATCTTGTGGAAAAATCAATTAACGCGTCCATTGTTAATTACCTTCGAGCGACAGCCGAGACAAACCGGGACATTACCAGGTACTATTATAATCAAACCAGGGCAGGAAATATATCCGTAAAAAGCGCTAAAAAACAATTGGAACATATCTTTTTAAACCAGGATATTGGCATAACAGGATATATTTATTGTATGTCATCCAAAAGAATCATAAATATCCATCCGCAAAAAGAACTTATTGGAGAAAAATCCATATTCTTTGAAGAGTTAAAAGAAAGCACCAAAGCCGACAATGAGTATAAGGAATACATTTTCCAGGGTAAAAGGAAGGCCTTATACAGGGTTTATTTTAAAGAATGGGATTGGATTATATCGGCCTCGGCGTATAAATCAGAGTTCCATACACTGGTAAATATAAAGGATTTGAGAAAGAAACTGCTTTCCGTTAAAATTGCCGAAACCGGGTATATATTTATCCTGGATAAAAACGCCTCAGTAATCATTCACCCCCATTTCCCCGGGGGAACAAATTTATCCAACCTGGCAGCAGAAAACGGGAAAGAGATTTTTAAGGAGATTGTACAAAAAAAGAACGGTAAAATTGCTTACCGGTTTAAGCCCCCGGGCGCGGAAGCGGCAAAAAGCAAAATCGCTTATTATAGATACATCCCTGAGCTGGATTGGATTGTTGTATCCTCCCTTTACGAAGAAAAAGTTTATCATATTATTACAAGTATTGGGCAAATCGTAATTATCAATATACTGGCATCATTTTTTATCCTTATTCTTGTGCTTGGATATACGGGCGGTAAAATAACCAGACCCATTCGAAACCTGACGGAAACCATAAATAAAATGAGTGAAGGGAACCTGGATATCCCGGCTCAAGTGGAAACAAATGACGAGACCGGGGAACTTGCCAATTCCTTTAATATGTTATCGGGCAAATTAAAATACCACCGGGATAATCTTGAAAATCTTATTGATGAACGGACGAGCCAGTTAAAAGAGGCAAAGGAACTGACGGAGACTACCAACAATGAATTGACTGAGGCGAACAATGAGCTCCGGAATATCCAGGAAATTATGAACAGGGATATGAGAATGGCAGTCAATATCCAGAGAGCCTACCTGCCGAAAAAGCCTCCGAAAACCGATGGCTGGGATATTGCTCTTATGTTCTGTCCTGTAGCCGGGGTTTCGGGCGATCTGTATGATTTTTATGTATCCGGTAATAGATTGCAGGGAGTTTCTATTTTCGATGTATCGGGCCACGGTATTGCTTCCGGTTTAATCTCAATGCTGGCAAAGTCTATTGTTTTACGATATTTCACCCGGAATGAACATATGCGATTAGGAGAACTGCTTCAAAAAATTAATATTGATCTCATTAAGGAGATTGGAAATGTTAGCAACTATGTTACGGGGATTTTGCTTCGCTTTAACAAGAATACGGTTGAGTATGTAAATGCCGCACACGCGGACCTGCTAATAAAAAAAGGCGCAAGCGGGGAAACCAGGGCCTTAACCTCAGAGGAATATGGTTTGACCGGGAACCTTCTGGGAATAGAGTTGTTCTGTGGTGATTATAAAGGATATACTTTTGAAATAGAAAAAGAAGATTCTCTTATTCTTTTCACTGACTGCTTGATTGAAAGCAGAAATACGGACAAAAAGGAGTACGGCATAAAACGGCTTATTGACAGCATCAACGCTTCACCGGCTAAGGCGAGCGCGCAGGAACTGCTTAATTCGATCCTTGATGGTTTTTACGGGTACATAGACGATGAAGAAATAAGAGATGATTTAACGGTGATTATATTAAAAAAACAGGTTAGTTCAAATGAGCGGCAATAAAAAAATTTCGCAAGCCATTTCAAATGGTGATATTGAAACACTAAAAGGTCTTATTGGCAAAGACCAGGATGTGTTTTCATATATTGTCTTAGCCATTGAGCATGAACAATTTAAGACAGCAAAGTTTCTTATAAAAAAATGCGCGAATCTCGATAAAAAAATAATTTATACTTCAATTAAATCCGGAATGCCTGTTTTTAATTACGAAGAAAGAACACTACTCATGTGGGCAATTATAGAAGATCACCTTGATATCGCGAAACTACTCATTAAACAGGGTGCGTCAACAGAAGTTACGGATAAATATAAGATGACTGCCCTTCACAATGCCGCTCAATTTGGCTGTGTCAAAGGGGTAAAATTTTTGATTGAACAAAACGCTGAAATTGAAGCTCGCTCCAAAGGCAATTATACCCCTCTTATGCTTGCCCTGGAAAAACCAACTCCCTATTATGTTAAGAATTACGCCCTGGAAACCATATTTGAAGTATATTATTCATTAGATGACGAGAACCTGGAAGCGGCAGCGCAACTCCTGCTTGATGCCGGAGCTGATTTTACCCTGAAAGATAAAAATAATAACACAGCGCTTCATTCGGCCGCAAGCCTGGGAGCCGCGGATATTACCCTGTTTTTGATAGAACAGGGGCTCGATATTAATGCCCGGGGGGAAGAGAAAGAAACTCCCCTTGAAAGGGCTCTTGGCAATTTCAAAGAGAAGTCCGCGCTTGTGCTTCTCTCAAAGGGGGCCGCGATCAATGAAGACTCACTATGGAAGGCAGCCAAGATCAGCGGTGCCCTGGTTGAAAAAGTTATAGAAAAGGGAGGAGAGGTTAACAAACCTCATAGAGGCAGAAGCCCCCTTCATTTCGCCGCCCACCTGGGCATCGCTGACGCGGTAAAGGTTTTACTGGAGCACAATGCCGAAGTTAATGCGAAAGATAAAAGTGAACACACTCCGTTGTATACTGCGGTTAACAATGAAGAGGAATATCTTGAAACAGTAAAACTCTTAGTGGAAGCCGGTGCCGATATTAACACGCGATCCGGCGATACCCCTTATAGGCTGGCAAAGAAAAATAAGCTCAAAAATATATGCAGGTTTATGCGTGAACAGACTCAAACTGATGAGCGATCGATAAACGAATCCGAAGCGAAATATTTAAAAAATGAATTTTTCAAAGCGGTGAGAAAGGCTATTAAAAGCAAGCTGCCTTTTTATATCGAGTATTTTATTAGCTGTGAAGCGAACGTTGATATCAACAGCACGAACAGCCTGGGCAAAACCGCTCTTCATATGGCTGCTGAAAAGGGCTGCTTAACGGTTGTGACCTTTCTTGTTCAAAATGGTGCCGATATTCATAAAAAAACCAGGAAAGGAGAAGTGGCAGCGGATCTTGCCCCGGAACCGGAAAAAGTCTATGATGATGTCGCTTTCTTCTTTCAATACCAGCTGCCCACATTAAAAAAAGAGGTTTCCGCCTTTGCCTCTCTTCTTTATTCACCGGTGACCGATGATGATCTCCGGGAAGCCGCTTCATACCTGGAAAAACATAAAAAACTCCGGACATCGGTAACGAGCCGGGAACTGGCCTATTTCGAAAGGAGCGATGACGATTCCATTCAAGAGCTGGGTGAAAAAATAGAAGCGGCTCGCGATGAAAAATTGTATAACACTTCTACCGGCTGCAGTCTGTGCGGCCGGGATACCCTGGCTGCTCTCAGGCACGAGCATACCAGCGGTTCTCCGTCTACTCCCAACTATGAAGCGGAGTATTATTATAGATGCGCTTCCTGCGGCAATAAGGATAGTTTTAGTTTTTAGCGGTGATATTTTCATAAAAAAAATTCTTATTGAATATTTTATTTAAAAAGTATAGAATAATCTATCGAGATAAAAAAAATGGACAATTTACTTTTCACATACTATTCAATAGGCAATCTTACGGTACTGATCGTATTTATCGCTATAGCTGTTTTCTTTTTATTTCGCCAAAAAAAAACAACTCTCACCTGGATAATATTTTTTCTTTTTGCCTTCAACGCCAACACTTTTTTTCTTTTTGCCTGGAATTATTGTGTGCTGGCGCAAATACCGGTTCTTTATGAGTATATAACATTTGTTTTTATACTGGCTTCTTTTGTCTGCTGTATCCAATTCGCGTATCACTTCCCCGAAAGGATCTATAAACGGGAATCAAATATCGTGCTGATTATTACAATTATTTGCTGTATTATTATTTTTTGGAAATATATTTTCCCCTTCCATGATGACGCAATAATGCGGTATCAATCCAACTTCCGGGTGAGACCATTGGACAATCCCTATGGTTACGGCATATCACTTATCATATTAACCACCTGGTGGGTCGGCGTTCATTTGAGAAAAGCGATGGCACTCTATCATTCTACAGGCAGGTCTTCTTCCGGCCTCTATAATCCACAAAGGAATTTTGCCAGGGCTCATCGAAATTTCTTTTTCATGGCAGTAATAATGTTTGTGACTATAATTTCATTAGCCCTGGTTATGGGGGAACTGCTGAGTAACACTTACTTTTCATTGATCTATAACACCGCGTCACTCCTGGCAGCCCTATTGTTTATTATTACCTATATCAATTATTCCGGAACCGCCACAACGTTTATGACAAAACTGGCGGGGATAACGTTTGTCTTTGTTATGGTCCTTATTGGCAATATAAGCCTGGTAATAATGGAAGAGAAAGAAATAAGTTACGATACGGCAAGGCTGGAAGAAACAAACAGGATAAAAAAAGACATCATAAATAATATCACTCCAGGCTGCGGGAAAGATGTTGTTTTCATTGTCTCAATCCCGGAAGAGAATAGTTTTATTCATAACAAAGATTATATATTTAATATGGACCTGGTATACCGCCGCCATAAGCGCTTTAGCGTCAATATTCTCAAAGAAGATATCGCAAAATTACGTAAATTTTACGGGAACGCTTCGTCTGCATATTATAAATCCCCGGAGGAGATATTAAAACTGGAACAACAGTACAAAAAATATCTGCAAAGTCTTCAAAAGGAACCATGGAAAGGCCGTACCTTATTTAATTATTGGGGATTCTTTTCAGAAGATGCCGGGGAGTTATATATTCATTATGACTTTATCCATAATGCCCGCATTTACCAGGTTGGTTTCAGTTATTATGAGTACCGCAAGTACATTCATGCCACAGCCGTTAAACTAATATATATTACTCTCATAAGCGCCTTTATCCTCATTGTCATATTCCCGGTATTTTTTTACTTAAACCTCATCAAACCCTTACACACCCTTCTGGGCGGCGTAAAGGAAGTTGAGAACGGTGAACTCAATACCGTTGTTCCGGTGACCTATAAAGATGAGATCGGTTATTTATCCAGCTCCTTTAACAGGATGGCGCAGTCAATTAAAGATCATACCTATAATCTCGAAGATATGGTTAAAGAACGGACCGATGAGCTGGAAATTGCCAATGAAAAACTAAAAGAACATAACCGGTTAAAATCAAATTTCTTTGCCAATATTTCCCATGAGATTAGAACTCCCCTTACCCTTATTCTCTCTCCTATTGAGTCGGTTCTCCTGGGAGATTCCGAAATGGAAACGGGTAAGGAATTTTTTGAAACCATACAACGAAACGCCATACGCCTTCTCAGGCTCGTTAATAACCTCCTGGATTTTTCCAAAATAGAAGCGGGAAAAATGACTCTTGATATTAGGGCTGTTGATATTGTTCCGGTGATTGAAAACTACATGAAAGTCATTGAACCCGCAGCCCGGTCAAAGGGAATCGCCCTGGATTTTATTCCCTTTGATGATTCAATTAATCTCTTTGTTGATATGAAAAAAATCGATACCATATTCATGAATATACTTTCAAACGCTTTAAAGTTTACCCAAAAAAGCGGTTCAATTAATGTACAAATTACCGACAATGACGATTCATGCTCTATTGAATTTTTAGATACGGGCGTGGGTGTTCCCCCGGGCAAAGAAGAATCAATTTTTGACCGTTTTGGACAGGCCGATTCCAGTTCCACCCGGCAGTTTGAAGGAACCGGAATTGGCCTTGCCCTGGCGAAAGAATTTATTGTAATGCATAAAGGAACAATCACAGTTAAAAGCAGGCACATAGACGAACATCCGCAAGATCACGGCTCTTTATTTACTGTCACCCTCTTAAAGGGCTGGAAGCACCTGGAAGATTCCAAAGGCTTTGAAGGCCCGGGGAAAGAACCGTTTGAAGAACACCGGTTTGCCGGTATGCGAGAAATGAATGACGTTGCCGGTTCCGTATACGGCAGCAAAGACGAAGATCTTCCGGCCCCCACTATGCCGGCAAAACAAGCTTCCGCGAACTCTATTCTGATTGTTGAAGACAACAGCGATATGAGAACATTCCTGAAGCTTTTGTTAAAAGATTATTACGCGCTCAATTTTGCCGTAAACGGAGAAGAAGGATTTAAGGCGGCGCAGCATATCAAACCAGATTTGATCATTACGGATGTGATGATGCCTGTTATGAACGGCTATGATATGACCAAAAAACTTAAGGAAGACAGTGAGCTTGCCCGTATCCCCGTTATCATGCTTACTGCCAGGACCGAAATTACCCACAAAATTGAAGGCCTTGAATACGGCGCTGACGATTACGTAACAAAACCTTTTAATTCCCGGGAGCTTCTTACAAGGATACGGCTTCTTCTTAAGACGTATGAATATCAAAAAATTATATTTGAACGGAACATTGAAATAGAAGAAGAACTTGAGACCGCGAAACTTATTGAGCAAAAGCTGCTGCCCCAAAGAACGCCGGAGCTTCCGGGTTATAATCCCTATTTTTTATATTTACCCATGGACAAAGTTGGCGGTGATTTTTACGACTATACAGAAAGAGATACGTATATTGATATTTTTATCGCTGATGTCTCAGGCCACGGGCTTTCCGCCGCGTTCCTTTCTCTTATAACTAAAATGGCCCTTGATTCTATCGAGGAAAGGACCATGACCAACCGCGTTCTTTCCCTGTTAAATGAAGTTATTTGCAGCTATTCGGTAAAAAGCAATTATGTTACCGCGTTTTTTTGCAGCATAGACAGGGATACCAATATGTTGAGGTATAGCAATGGCGGGCATTTACCGCCTATTTTATTCAGGAAAGAAGATGAACAGTTCTTTGAACTGACGGCAAAAGGAAAACCCCTGGGCTGGTTTCCCAATATAGAAATGGAACAAAAAGAGATCCCCCTATTGCCCGGGGACCGGCTCATTTTCCATACCGACGGTATTACCGAATGCCTTAACAGGGATGAGCAATTATATGGTGAAGAGCGGTTCAGATCCTTTATCGCAAAGAACAGTCATCTTTCCCCGGAAGTTTTCTCGCAAAAACTTATGGATGAGTTAAAAGAGTTTTCCGGGTCAAATAAATTTGATGACGATTTAACGCTTGTTCTCCTTGATATTATATGAGTGTACAATGTTTTATTCTGTTATATTAAGATCAAAACTTAATTTTGATTCGTTTTCATGCCGGTCCAGGCAATGGGAAATATTTTTATATTGACGAACAAAATAATAGATGCTAATTTATGTTTACATACAAGATGAGTGAGACTGCTGCCCCACGGAAAATTTGGGTTATGGAATTTAGGCCCGGCAACTGAAAAGGGCACTTCGACAGGTACAGGAAATTCCTGGGAAAAAAGTCAGTATTAATTTATTCTACATTGATAATATCAAGAAGTTCTAACGTATCACTATAAATTTGATCAAATGTTACATCATTATAAATTGAATCTTGCAGCAGTGTGTTTGCCACCTGCCCTTCAAAATCACGAGAGTGAAAGTTTTTAACCTTTTCGCTTTCAATAAATTTTGTTAATTTTATATCCATATTTTTTATCGAAAAACATTTTTTTATCGCCTTTTGAATTAATGCCTTATTTTTTTCTGTTATTTTTTTCTTGTAATAAAGATTGTATAATACAAAAATATCATAAAAGTCTTTTGGTCTTGGTTTTTTATATTCAGCTAAAGTAAATTCTTCCTTTGTCATTACATAAGGATTTTCACTTGTTGAATTATAATTTTCTATCCATTGGGTTTTAAATAATTCCAAATCTACAGGGAACGATGGTGAAGAAAACGAAAAATCAACATCACTTGAAGTCCTTGCCTCTTTAGCTTTTCCAAGGGATTCAAGGTGAAGCTTTATTGCTTGTCCTCCTTTGATGATGTAGTTGTAGTATCTAAAACTTTCAGAAGAGAATCAAGAAAGTTGGGAAGTATCTTCTCGAATAGTGGTGTCATAATTAAACCTCAAATAAATCTTTTAGAAACGTATAGATTCCATTTTTTATTCCACACCCTTCTTTCTCCATCCCCCATAAACATATGAAATTGCATATTATAATCAATCATTTTTTCCCATTTTCTTAAATATTTTTGCGAAACACCCGCTTTTTCCATCCAGTATCCAATTGCATTTGCATATGGATAAATCAGATCTAATTCTTTGTAGATTTTGTACATCAAATCCAGATCTAAATTTAAGAACTGGTCAATTCCCGCATCCCAGACAATATCTGCCCCGCCAAAATAATGATAATTGATCAATGATTCAATTATTAGTCTTTCTTCAACATAGGTTTCTGTGTAATCCGGCAGCTCAGCTATTTCACTTAATAACCGAAAGTGTTGTTGTTTATACTTTTTTATTACCTGCCCGTTAAGAATCATTATTTCATAATCATTGTACTTAAACCGCAATCGGGAAGCTTTTTTGGGCTTAAACGCTACTTTTTGCAAAACATCATTCACAATAGGAGAGTTAGTTTTTTTAAAAAGATTTCTTTTCCAGTTAACATGAATAATTGTTGGGATATATTCAGTCCAACCCAAAAAAGCAAAAACAAGATAACCGGTTAGAAAAGATTTCTTCTTTAAGCTCAACGCTATGTCAAAAGCATTTGGCGATCCAGGATTAAGGCTGGTGTCATGGTATAGCTTTTCCGGGAGGTTGTGTATCTTTGAATTTATTTTTAATTCATGTATAGAGTCTCTTTTCTTGAGAAAAGAGTTCGTCTTGCCTTTATAGTCATACTTTTCCTTTAAGTATGACGGCAGGTCTCTATTTGAAAGAAGTCTATTTTTAAGCATTTGAATACCTGTTATATTGTACATGTACAATATAACAGGAAATATGGTAAAAGTCAAGAAAGAAAGTTATTATCTTATACTTATGGAGCATCAGGTTGTCAATGTTTTTATGAAACAGATCATACCAGCCCCTTTGAATCACGCATAGCAATTGTTGCTGCAGGCGAACATCATCCCAGGTATGGGACCCTTGATCGCGTAATGGGATGTCATTTAAAAACCGGTTTTAAGAAATAAAAATTTTAATATTTTGATATTTTTTTATACAAAACTTGACTTTTTTAACTTATCTTGTTATATTTAAACTAACGAACGGTAGGTAGGGCGAATGGAAACCAGGGAAAGAATTATAAAAACCGTATTAAAGCATGTCTGTTTATCCGGTTATAAAGATGTGAGTCTTTCGGATGTAGCCGGGGAAGTAGGAATTGCCAAAGCAAGCCTCTATCATCATTTTAAAGGAAAGGATGATATCTTTCTGGAGGTAATTAACTACTTTTTTAGTCTCTGGGGCAAATGGATCTCTGACATATTCACAAAAAACAATGATCTTAAGACCTGTCTTTTAAAAATGCTTACGTCGTACGATAAAATGGACGCTGAATTACAAGAGATATTAAATTCTTCCGAAGAATTCAGGTTTGGGGTATATTACCTGGTCTTTGATTCCATCAGGCTATTTCCTCAATTTGGTGAAATTTTTGCCAAAAACAATGAAGAAATGGCTAAAGTCTTCTATATAATGGTGCAAGAAGCGCACGCCGCGGGATTGATAAAAAAAGAAATTAGCTTTATATCAGTGTTTTCTATTGCGGGCGCATTAATAGAAGGAATAAATATTTTTCGTGTTCTGGACAAGAGTATTGATCCCAATGAAATGGGAAAACGCTGTTTTGATATTATCTGGGATGGAATGAAAGCTTAGTTTTTTTTGGGCCCCTGCCCTACCGAAAGGTAGGTAGTTAAAATAACACAAAGGAGAGAACGATGAAAAAAACAGGTCTTGCGAAGTTTGGTGAAAATCTTGGGAAAATGGCTAATGTTAAGTTCAAGGATTATGAATACAAAAGAGAATCCTTTGCTCCGTGGGAGCTCTCGGAAAAAGATCAATATATTATCTATAATATAAATATTATAGATGTTAAGAACGGTTCCTTGAAAAAAGAAAACGCGATTCTCATTTCCGAAAGAAGAATTCAAAAGCTCCTCTTTTTTAAAGATGTAAATTCATTAAAAGAAAAGTACAACGTAAGCAGGTACATTGATGGTGAATCAAAATATCTCATTCCCGGCTTAAGCGACATTCACGCGCACCTGGCAAACATCAGTGAGTTTAAAATGTCGTTAAAAGACTTTTATTATCATGATGCCCAGCGAATGAAAAACTGTGAAACCGCTTTAAAGCATGGCTGTACCTTTATTCGAAATAGCGGCGGTGCCTATGATATGGTGAGCCAGTTAAAAGAAGAAATTGAAAACGATAGATTATTGGGTCCCAGGATTATGCCCAGCTATGAAGTGCTTACTCCAAAAGGCGGCATGTGGGATATTAATCCAGTGGTGAATAAACTGAGCGCCATGATCTTCGGTGGAAAGGTCCTGAATTATTTTAATGACATTGAAGATATAAAAAAGCATATTGATAAACAAATTCTCCTGGGTTCACAGAGTATAAAAATATACCTGGAAGAGATGCCTATCTACGGCGGCAAAGAAGATACCAGGTTTAATATGTTTTCCAATGAAACTGTTTCTTTAATCCGGGATTACGCCAATGAGAAAAACAAGCTTCTGGAATCCCATGCCATGTTCATAAAAGGCGCTCGCAAAGCAATACAGGGACAGGTTAATAGTATTGCTCATTTAACTGTTGATCAATCCTATAATAGTAATGATACAAAGCAGATGGCCGATAACAATGTAGCAATTGTGCCTACTCTCAGTATTGGCGGTTTACTTTCAATGAACTTTGGCGGCCCCCAGCATGATGAGGTTCTCTTTTATCAATCAATGATGAAAAATAAAATACGGGAAATAATTCAAGAAGCCACAATTCCCGAACTAAGAAAATGTTCAACCGGTTTCTCCGATTTTGTTCTTGAAGAAAAAGCCGTGAAAAAAATGCCCGAAGTTGGGCTGGTACATAAAGAGCGGGTTTTAGGTTTTGCTAAAAATGCTCCTGAAAGTTTTAAGAATTTTTTGGATGCCGGTGTAAAAATTGGAATGGGTACCGATGGCGGAACAGGGTTAACGTTTTCCGGATGCCTGGCTCCGGAGTTTGAAGGGTATAAGCGGTATGGCATGTCTTGCGCGGATATTTTGAGGAGCGCGACGTTGACAAATATGGAAATTCTTAAACTTGACCATGAGTTTGGAAGTATTGATGAAGGCAAATACGCGGATATGGTTCTTTTGAATAAAAACCCATTGGAAAGCATTGATGCCGTATCACAGGTTTCAAAAGTTTTTAAAGATGGAAAGCTCTATGTTGATAATGAAGTTAAATAAAATAATCCTTGCTTTAAACCGGTAAAACAGCTACACTAATCGTATTACCTGTTACCCATAAAAAACATAAGCAAAAATGAAAAAAAGTAAAGCAGACTCAATACCGCGCCTCAAAATAATATCTTTTATAATTGTATCTCTTGTGATTACAATGTCTGCGGGTTGCAAAAAAGAGAAAAAAGAGGAAGAAAAGACCCGGATAAAGAATTCTGATATCGATAAATATGTTTATGCTTCTGTCTTAAATATGAGAGAAAAACCCGCAGTAAAAAGTAAGTTACTGGCAGCCCTGCCCCACGGCTCCGGGGTAACAATACTTAAAACCGGGCAAAAGATAGAGAAAATCGCCGGAGTACCGGGGAGCTGGACAGAAGTGAAATATAAAAACTACCGGGGATGGGTCTTTGGCGGATTTCTTACAGCCACGAAACCGGCAAAAAATATAAACTCCTTTAATGAGTATCATCTCGGTTTTTCGGACCGCAACATTCTGTTTACCAAAGAAATGGCCGCGCAATACAAAATAAAAACGATAACCGAATACAGCAAGGAAGAGCAAAAAAAAATCTTTAAAACAGACTACAATAAGAAGGGCCAGGTGGTTAAAAAAATCTCGTATGGAGCCAAAAAGCCCCAGGCCCGGGATATACAATATGATAAAAAAGGAAGAGTAATACGGATCGGGAAAAAGAAAATAGCAAAGCTTATACTTGATGAGAATAATTGTATTCATGGTAAGTATGATTCCTCATTTTGTTTTGACTCGAACGGAAGGATGATACGATTTGATGGCGGTGGTCCCGGATTTGGTGAGATGTGGCAATATAATAACTACTATCAACTGGTTAAACATAGCTCCTCTACTGATTATGCTCCCATAGAGACTTCCTATTATTATAAGCAAAACCGGCTTTTGCGAACAAAAACCGTTTCAAAAAGATCACTGAGTGAGCGTATTGCCTGGTCCTGTGAAACGGAATATAGCTATTCCGGAGAACTGCCGGACTCAAAAAAATCAGATTGCGGAAATGAAAAAAAATTAAAAAACAAAAAGATAATTTTATACCGATATACTTTTTTGACTCAGAGAGGCCTCTATAATAAACCTTTGATTAATATTGGAGCAGAGCCCCTGCCCCGCTAATGTTTCCTCTCTGTACGCGCGAGGGATATGCAGGGTTTAGTCCCGATTCTTTTCATCGGGACCGGAGCGAACGCGGAGCCCGGAGAAGCCCGGCCCGCAGGGCGCGCCCAACATCCAATTTTTTCAATTTATTCATAAAAAAAGCTTGACTCACAGACCCCTCTTTTGCCAGATGAAACATGGACACGCGAAAGTTATTTGTATAGTTTTTCTTGATTAAGCCCCTGATAAACTATATTCAGGAGTCCGTAGTGATGAAATAGCCCCCGGTAAAATTTTGCTCAGGAGTTAACAGTTATGATAAAAGAAAAAGTAATTGATCTTGCCAATAAGATCAGCATGGCAAAACGTGGTGACATAACAGAGGTTAAACCGGAATACCCGGAATATAAGATATTAGAGCCTGTTGTTACGGACGAAATGGCAGAAACAGCGCTTTGCCTGGAACACGAGACATTTCAAAGCGCCCAGGAAGTTGCCGCCCTCTGTGGTAAACCGGTAGAGGAAGTAGATTCAACTCTGTTCCAGATGGCAATGGACGGTGTGATTAGTACTATTCCGGAAAATGGTGTTGATAAATACCGCCTTGAGATCTGGGTTCCCGGTGTTATGGAATTTATGGTAGTGAATAAGGAAAATATTGAAAAGTATCCGCAAATTCCCCAATGCTTTGAAGAATATACAAGAAAAAGAGGATCAATTTTAGCGGGAAACGTTCCTCCCGGGTTAGGCGTAATGCGGACCATCCCCATCGAAAGCGCCATTGCCGGTGAAACCAGGAGCGCCTCTTACGAGGAAGTCTCTCATTATTTGAATCTATATGATACATTCTCCGTAACTGATTGCGCCTGCCGGGTAACCAGAAAAGCCAATAATGAAGGATGCGGGCATACAACAGAGGAGATGTGTATTCAGCTTGGCGTTGGCGCTGAATACTATATTCGTACCGGGAGAGGCAGACGCATTACCCGGGAAGAGGCTTTTGCCATTGTTGAAAAAGCGGAAAAAGAAGGCCTGGTACACCAGATACCAAATATTGACGGTCCGGGAAAAACCCACGCGATTTGTAATTGCTGCGGCTGCTCCTGCCTCGCTTTAAGAAACGCGAACCTTTTTCGAAGCCCCGACACCATACGGTCTAACTATATCGCGCAAGTGGATACGGATAAATGTGTTGCTTGTGGTGAATGTGTCGAAAATTGCCAGGTAAACGCGCTAACTCTGGGACAAAATTTATGCTTGAACGAACCCGCCCCTGCTCTTCCGGAAAAAGAACTGCCCTATGATACGGAATGGGGTCCGGACAAATGGAATCCGGATTACCGCCATCGAAAAGTTGTTACGGAGAGCGGAACTAGTCCCTGTAAATCCGAATGCCCGGCTCACATTGCCATCCAGGGATACATCAAGATGGCTTCGCAAGGAAACTACCGGGACGCCCTGGAGCTGATCAAAAAAGAAAATCCCTTCCCCGCAATCTGCGGACGTATTTGTCCGAGAAACTGTGAATCTGCCTGTACGAGATCGGATGTGGATGATCCTATTGCTATTGATGAAATCAAAAAATTTATCGCGGACCAGGAATTGAAATCGGACCAGCGCTTTGTTCCGGAAAAGAAAGAAGAGCGGCCGGAAAAAATAGCCATCATCGGCGCGGGTCCTGCGGGTCTTTCTTGCGCTTATTTCCTGGCTGTTGAAGGCTACCAGGTTACTGTGTTTGAAAAGGAAAAAATACTCGGTGGAATGTTAACATTAGGAATCCCATCCTATAGACTGGGAAGAGAAGTCGTTAACGCGGAAATTGACATTTTGAAAGAATTAGGTGTTGCATTTAAAACTGGCGTTGAGATCGGCAAAGATGTTAACCTTCATGAACTCAGAAGGCTGGGCTACAAAGCATTTTACGCGGCAATTGGCGCTCAAGCCGGCAGAAAACTGGGGCTGGAGGGTGAAGATGCTGTTGGTGTTATGACCGGTGTTGACTTTTTACGCATGGTAAATCTCAATGAAGATTCGAAAACCGAAGGAGAGGCCATTGTTATTGGCGGTGGTAATGTCGCGATTGACGTTGCCCGGACTGTTGAACGAATTGGCGCTTCACAAGTAGATATGTATTGCCTGGAAAACCGGGAAGAAATGCCTGCCCTTGGTGAAGAAATTGAAGAAGCTTTGTCGGAAGGCATTGTCATTAACAATTCCTGGGGTCCAAAACGAATTCTTCAGGAAAACGGCCGTGTTGTGGGTGTGGAATTCAAAAAATGCCTTTCTGTCTTCGATGAAAATGGTACGTTTAATCCCGCATTCGATGAAAATGAAACAAAGATTGTTAAAACAAACAATGTCCTCATCTCTGTAGGTCAGGGAATGGAATGGGGTGGATTATTAAAAGGCTCCAAAATTGAATTAAATCCAAATAAAACAGTAAAAGTGGACAGCTTAAGTTTCCAAACCGGTGAACCCGATATTTTCGCCGGTGGAGACGCCGTAACGGGTCCTAAGTTTGCGATTGATGCCATTGCTTTAGGCAAGCAGGGCGCGACTTCGATTCACCGCTTTGTTAATGGAGACAATTTAACAATAAGCCGTGAAAGAGAATATCACGCGCTGGACACGGAAAACTTAAACCTCGACGGTTATGACCGTTTACCCGGACAAAGACCTCTGCATGTCGATGGCAGTAAATCAAGAGAAACCTTTGAGGATTTACGTTCCACATTTTCGGAAGAGCAGATGAAGATGGAAACGGAACGGTGCCTGGGCTGCGGCGCTGTGGCTGCCGATGAACATCAATGCGTGGGATGTGGAATTTGCACTACCAAATGTAAATTTGACGCTATTTCCCTGGTAAGAAAATATGATAGTTCTTCAGTTGAGTTTCATGAAATGAAACCCGCGGTTTTGCGGTATATGGGAGAACGTCACCAGAGAATTGCTGAGAAAAAGGCAAATAAAGAAAATTTGCCCAATTAAGGAAAGGTGAGTTCAATTGCATGAATTAGGAGTTTTAATTGAAGTCATTAATACTGTTGAAAATTTAGCAGAAAAAAATGGCTTAACAAAAATCGATACTCTGGTTCTCCAAATTGGCGAACTCTCATCGATGATTCCGAAATATATTGAATCGTGTTACCCGGCCGCGGTGGACGGTACCTTATTGCAGGAGACGAAATTAAAAATTGATATATTACCCGGCAATGCTATTTGCAAAACGTGTAATAAAGTTTTTAATATCATTGAGAATAGTAATAATTGCCCGGGCTGCCATAGTGAAGCCTGGGAGTTATTATGCGGTAAAGAGTTCAATATCAAGGAAATCATTGCGTGCTAACATGAGACCCTGAAGCGCGTCTTATAGACCTCTTTTGGTTGTTATTACAACCAAAAGAGAGTATTTTATTTTTTTATTTTATACCCGGTAAGACGTACGTATGATGCAGAGTATATTCATTTGTTTTTATTATATGAAGATGAAGCTTTTCATCATCACCTTTTATTTTTTGAAAAATATTCTCTGCTTTCTCTGCCATCTCATTAATTGTATCCTGAACAATCGCAAGCCTGAACCGGTTGAATCCATGAGAATCTCTATCTTCCTTTCCCGCCCGGATTAATGCCGGAAAGATATCCTCAATAAAATCCCTGTTATTATACTCATTGTCAACAGTTTCAATTATATAAACCAATAAGCGGTTTCCAATATTTATTCTTTTATCTACCTGTAACTCAGCATTTATCATTTCGTTTTCACGGCAATCAATAACAGCAAATACTTCTTCGGAACAGCCGCAGCCAAGAGTATTTTGCGCGAATAATTTGATTTTTTCTTTTTTATCCATATTTGTATCCTTTGATATAGATATCTTACTATTCATGGATACTAACAATGAGAACAATAATTTGCAAGGAAATTTTCCGGAAAACCGGTAAAATTCAATTACGCCGGCACGGAACAAGCGCGCGGTGTGTTTGTGTTGGGCAAATACGCGTATGTGGCCGATAGTTATTACGGTTTACAAATAATAGATATATCCGATCCTTTATCACCGGTTATAGCGGCGGAATATGATGAATCCCCTGCCGGTTCCGGTGAAGAAGTATTTGTTTCGGGCGCTTACGCTTATATGCTTGATGATTCCGATTTATTTATTATAGACCTGGGCTCATA
>JAAENB010000745.1 GCA_024224995.1 bacterium
AAGGTTCTAAACCCAAAAGGGTACATGCGCCTTTCCAAAAACTCTTGCGCCCCCTCTGGGGGTTGGGGGGCCGACATAAATAGACCCCGGTATCACCGCAGTTTCTTCCGTATTTTGACCCCTTTTTGGGTAAATTATCATAATTGTGATTATTTTCTTGTCAATAAAATAATTTTATTTAAATATTGTATACATGTATACAATAGTCAGTAATAATTATTGCGATAAAGTTACAAAAATACCGTGAGCGGGCGCAGCTAACGCTGCGCCGGGATAGGGTGTGTGTGAGGGGGCACCCCTCACACACACCCTATCCTTCGCGGCGCGTTAGCGCCGCAGAAAGTTCTAAACTAACAAAAGAGGTTCTATGGAAGCAAAACCGGGTGATATAGTTACATTGATGGTACCGGAGGAGTATTATCTTGAACGGGTCGATAAATTTTTAATCCATGCACTGGAGCTGGACCTTTCAAGGAGTTATATCCAGAAGCTGATTAAAAACGGGGATATTCTTGTTAATAATTCCGGCATAAAGCAGAACTATAAAGTCAAGACCGATGATGAAATAACTATTCGTATACCCGAGCCCGTGGAACTGGAGCTTCTACCTGAGGATATCCCCCTTGATATCCTGTATGAAGACAGTTCAATTGCCGTAATTAACAAACAGCCCAACCTGGTAGTACACCCGGGGCCGGGGAACTGGAGCAAAACCCTGGTTAACGCCCTCCTGTTCCATATAAAAGACCTTTCTTCCATTGGCGGGGTGATCCGTCCCGGTATTGTTCACCGTCTCGATAAAGACACTTCCGGGCTTATGGTAATCGCGAAAAATGATACGGCTCATAAAAATCTTGTGGAACAATTCGCGAACAGGACAGTGAAGAAGCGGTATGCCGCCCTGGTTCAGGGAAAACCAAAGGATGAGCACGCGGTTATTGACCAGCCCATTGGCAGGCATCATAAATACCGGCATAAAATGACAGTTACTCCCGAAGGAAAAGAAGCCGTTTCGGAAATCTTTTTAAAGAAGATCTGGAACCTGCGAACCGGTATGTTTTCCCTGCTTGATGTAAAGATCCATACCGGCCGGACCCACCAGGTCCGTGTTCACCTCTCATATATTGGAAACTCCATTGTTGGAGATCCTATTTATTCTAAAAGGTGGGCAAAATATAAAGTTCCCTACCTGCTGCTGGTGTCGAAATACCTGGGCTTTACCCACCCGGAAACCAAAAAAGAAATGGAATTCGAAGTTCCCCTGCCGGAGCATGTTACGGCGTTCGCTGAACGGCTCGATAAAAGAGAAAAATCAGGGGCCGGGATCCCGGGAGCGGTTGAAGAGGAGTGGGGAGAGGATGAAGGGTAGGGTGATCGGTGATCGGTCAAGAGGGGAGATTTTATACACCGGTACCGGTTTTAGTCCCGGTACTCGTAGGCGCCTATTGTCCAGAGAGTTCTGGTTGTGCCGTCAAGGTCGTCACTAAATAAGCTCAGTGAGGTGTCGGCTGAGATAGCTGAAAGGTCCAGTCCCCCGTTGCGGATACTGGATGGGGGATTTTTCGTAGGGTCCAGGTGCCAGTCAGTGTCATCATTAACAAATAATCCGTTTAAATCTTCCGCAAGATTATTGCTTGCCGGGCTTGTTGCAGGTGATGTGGCGTTTAAATCCGTTATGTCATTCCTGTCTGTTGTTCCATTATCAAAATAAAGCATATTAAAAGAGTTGAGCGCGATATTATTATTCAGGAAATAGCTGGGATTTGATGCGGCAGAAGCTTCATATACACCGTAACTACCTGGTATCTTATCGAAACTGAAAATAAGGTTGTTCTGTATTGACGCGGAGGAGCCACTTAAATGAATGCCGTGTTGTTTTCCCGAGGCTTTTCCGCTGCTTATTGTATTGTTCAGTATTGCCACAGAACCATTGACCAGGATAAATATTCCATAACTGCTAGAGCCGTCTCCGCCGAAAATACAATTATTTCTTATGGTCATTTGAGTGCCGTCTCCATTGTCAAAAAAGATCCCGTATGCTGAACTGGGGCTGGCCCCGCCGTCTATTCTATGATTTTTTTGGATAAGGGGATATGAATTGTCAATATGTATCCCAAAGGAATCCTGTGATGATGTTCCGCCATATATTTTATTATTCTCAATTATGGGACTGGCACCCGATTCCAGTTTAATTCCAACTGACAGAGTGCCGGAGATTTTCGCTCCCTTAATGTCAAAACCGTTTAAAATAGTTTTATCGTTCAGAGCTGTATTTCCCAATACTGGGGCGCCGGAAGACGGGGCAATTATTGAAGGAGTCGCGTCGAGATTCCTGCTGCCGAAATTGGATGAATAACTGCCGTATATGGGCACTTCATTTTTTAGTATGATATTTTCAGCATAGGTACCACCGTTTACCAGTACCGCGGCTCCGGCTGGGGCAGAATCAAGCGCTTTAGTAATAGTCTGATAAGGATTTGTCTGGGTTCCAATCCCCGTTGAATCGCTGCCGCTTGCCTGGCTTACATAGAATGCAACCTGCAAAGATACTGTTAATGAAACAGACCCGGAAGAATTCTCACTTGATATTCCTGAGAGTTCCGCGCTGACCGCTGCGTTACCCGGAGCTGCCCCTGTTGCGGCGCCGGTATCATTGATCTTCGCAACAGACTTATTGTTTGATTTCCAGGCAACGGTTTCCGTGATATCTTTGGTAGTCTGATCCGCATATGTTCCTGTTGCGGTAAACTGCAGTTTTTCATTTACAACAATTGAAGCGCTGGGAGACGATATTGTTATTGAGATGAGAGCTTTCTGGGTCTTATCGTAAAGTTCATTCCTTTCACATCCTGAGAATATTAAAGCAAATAAGAAAAAGAATATAAACACATACCCGGTTCTTTTTAATTCTTTTCTAATATACATTTTGTCTCCATTTTGGGTCAAATATTGGTGTAAAAGAAACACGCAAGATTAAATATACTGATATTTTATAGAAAAATCAATAGAATTGAGAAAAAATATCTAAAAAAGATGTAAGAAAATGGGGAAATGTCGGAAATTTCACCTGTTTTCTATGAATATAGGCATGGTGCGGCGCTTCCGCTGCGCTAAGAGAGGGGGGTAAAGGGGGCGGAGCCCCCTTTACCCCCCTCTCTTAGCGCAGCGGAAGCTGCGCCTCTTTACAAAAAAAACGCCCATAATAAAATTATTCTTGTAGAATAATTCATATTTTTGTTTAAAGTTACTATGCAATGGGAAATAAATTAAATTTTCTATTCAAAGTTTAAATTTTGTATACAGGGGATTGTTATGGATAAAAACGTAGGCAATACTGATGCATTTATCAGGTTTATGTTAGGACTTACTTTTTTAATTAATCTCATCATTCTTGAGCCGGGAGTTATTGGCGGAATTGTTCTCTGGACTCTCAGCCTCATATTCTTTTTTACTGCTTTCCTTAGAAGCTGTCCTATTTTATCGGCATTTGGTTTTTGTACGGCAGATGGAGACTGCGAGTGCGACAGCTGCAAAGCAAAGAGCGAAGACGGCGCTCAGGAAGCATAATTTTTATTATAGAAAAGGACCGCAAGCTGTTCACAGCGGACCAGTATATTTCAGAAAAGGCGAGGTAAATACCTCGTCTTTTTTTATTGAGTATGATATTGACATTCCCCCCGTCCGATATCCGGAATAAAGCGCATTTCAGGCAAATTGTTGATGAAACCTTTCGTGAGTTTCTTGGAGAGTCATTTGACCATGATGTAACGGTGAATCTAAAAGGGAGCGACAGGGTGATAAAATTTACTGCCGACGGTTATAATAAAAAAATGAAGATCGCTTATGAAGGAACAAAGTGGATTATTCCCGGAGATAAAAATAATAACCTGACAAACCCTGAATATCAATGGATAAGCCGGCAGGACAGGCGCTTTTACGAGTGGTATAAGATCGGGGATACATACCTGCTGCTCCTTGAGGGATATAACAGCTGGACCCTTCGGGGCAATGTCCGCAGATTCATCCGCAGATTGGGTTTGCAGCGGAAAAATAAATAACTGTTATTGCAATGAATATTGTACTAAGCCTTACGGATTTCTGCAATCTCCGGTGCGACTACTGCTATTACCGCCATAATCATGCTCAAAAAGATTCCACAAAAGAGATTATCGCTGCTGCAATAGACTTCTTCCGGGAACTCTCCCAAAAGAGGGGGCAGGACTATTTAAATATTACGTTCTTTGGCGGCGAGCCCCTGCTAAAACCGGATCTTATTCATTATGCCATAGATTACTGCGAGTCATATACCCTTCAGGACGAATATCAAAATTTTAATTTTAACTTTGCCATTAATACCAATGGGACACTTTTTACAAAGGAACTCCTTGATTATTTTGATGAAAAATCAGTTAGCATATTCCTGTCCCTGGACGGGCCGGAACAAGCCCATGACGCAGCGCGAAAATGCGCGAATAGAGAAGGATCGTTTGGATTGATAGCTCCCTGGCTGGAGAGGCTTGCCAAAATGAACGCCAGTCTGCAAAAGGCCATACTGCCGGAAACAGTGGAGAGTATTGCAAATTCGGTAAAATTTTTTCTGGCAGAAGGATTTACTTCTATTGTACTTACCCCGGACTATAGCGCGCCCTGGACCATGGAGAAATTTGAGCTCCTGGAAAAAGAATACCGGAAGCTGGCAAAACTGTACCGGAAACAATGGAACCGGGGGAACTATATTTATATCAACCTCCTGGAAGATAAAATAAAGCTCCATGTAACAGGGGAATCTATTCGAGAAACAAGCTGTAATATTGGAAAAGAGAACTTCGCGGTTTCGGCGCAGGGGGATATTTTTCCCTGCGTCCGGTTCGTGAATAATGATAAAGAGAATCCCTGTTTAATGGGCCATGTAAAAGAGGGTTTTTATGAAAAACCGCTCAGGCAGATAGAAGAATATCATACAAAGGAGAAACCGCAGTGCAGTGACTGCACTATTCGGGAAAGATGTATGGGAAACTGCTGCGGGTGTGTTGCCTGGTCAACAACGGGGGCTCTTTACGGGGTTAGCCCCTTTGTATGCGAGCACGAAAGAATGGCAGCCCGCATTGCCGATGAAACAGGGGTAACTTTCAGTAAGCGTATCAACAGGAAAAGATAATTCATCGGCTGCGTCCGGGAAATGAGTACCAGCTCTTCCGAAGAGCTCGTACTCATTTCCCTGATAGCAGTTTGGTGAATAATTTTTTTGCTACGGCAGGATCATAGCCATAACGACATCGTACACCACTTCCGCGGATTGTGACTCTTCAATGGGGATGTTGTTTTCTATAAGGAACAGCTTGATCCGCTCTTTTACCGGAAGTTTAGACGCTTCGGTTTTGGTAAGCTCAGTGGTTTTAAACATTTTAACCAGTTCGTCCTGCTTTTTATCGGCGAGGTTAATAAAAGCTTCTTTTAATTTATCGAATTGTTCTTCGTTGATCCCGTTTTTCTCGTAAATTTCACCGTATTTACTTCTTTCGGCAATTTTTCTAATACTCACAGGCTGCCGGGGAGTCCCCATCTGTATTTTACTAACGGTCATAGGTATATCTCCTTTGATTAAAATATGTATTATACATATAGTATAATAAAATTCGGCAATTTTTCAATTCATTTTTTCTCTTCTTCCCAATCCCAGAAAAAATCTTTATTCGATAACTCTTCCTCTTCTTCCTCATCGGGTTTTTGTATCGCTTCGGGAAGGTCTTTGTTGGTATTATAAAAGAAATCCAGTTGATCTACAAGATCCGAGGTTTCGTCTTCCCAGTAGCTCACTGTTCCAAAATGGGGAAAAGCCGCAGGAAAAGCCGGATCATCCCAGCGTTTTGCAATCCATGCGGCATAGCGAATAAACCGGAGCGCTCGGAGCGGTTCAATAAGGCGGAGCCAGGAGCTGTCAAAATCCCTGAACTGGCGGTAGGCGTTGAGAAATACATTCCGCTGCCGCAGACCTTCCTGGTCCCGTGCCGGAACCAGCATCCACACATCCTGCACAGCCGGACCCGAGAGAAAATCGTCAAAATCGAGGAAAAACCAGCCGTCATTTCCATATAAAAGGTTTCCCAGGTGGCAGTCTCCGTGGATACGATGAAAAGGGACATCTTGACGTAATGTTTCATAAATATCCACAATTTCTTTTACGGAATTGCTGAACCTGTCAAAACAATGTGGAGGGAGAAAATTATTCTCTTCAAGAAAGCGGAGCGGTTCCAGGCCGTAGCTTTCTCCCGTAAGCTCAATACGGCAGCCTGTTTTTTTAACTGCCCCCATATTATGGATTCGCGCCAGCAACCTGCCCAGGCTTTCCAGGTTTTCATCGCTTAGCTCATCAGAGGATCGTCCACCGGTACGGGGCCAGATGGCAAAATAAAGCCCTTCGGTTTCGTGAAGGGTTTTTCCGTCGGCGAAATGAAGGGGAGCGCAAACCGGGATCTCATCGGCTTGCAATTCAAGGAGAAAGTCGTGTTCTTCCTGGATCTGGTCCCCGGTCCATCTGCCGGGGCGGTAAAACTTGGTTACAATGTGTGAATCGTCATGGAGTTTGAGGTCAAAAACCCTGTTTTCGTAGCTGTTCAGGACCATACAGTGTCCCGTAGGCTCAAAACCGCTTTTTTCAATTGCCTGTAAAATTACGTCAGGGGTGAGATGAAAGAAAAAATTATCCCTTTTATTCATGATAAAAAACCTTTTTTTTCCGTGTATTGTTATTGTATTCAATAATTGAAGAGCTGGGGTGTCAAGTATAAAAGAAATGCCTGAATTTCAGGCGATAACTATGTTGACACAAATCGAGTTAGGCGTCGTTTTAATTTGTTGTTTACATAATAAAATGATTGAGGAGGCATGAAATCTTTATCAATTTTTTTTGGATCAATTGGTTTATCAAATATATTTAGCTTTCCTATTTTAATTGCGAAACCATTGTTTTTACCGGTAAAATAATTAAAAAAATCAAATTCATTAATTCCAGCTTGTTTATTAAAGCTTTCCCATAAATGTTTAGGATGATCTTCAATTATTTCATCAATATGAAAATAACCAATAATCTGTTTTATGGGGTAAGAAGAATAAATATATACAATATCAACTTTTTTCTTAAATATTTTTTTTCTAAATTCAAATTTTTTATCACCTGAAATAATTTTATCTGTATATTCAGGTTTAATTGATAGTAAAACCATCTTTAATGTCTCCACTTTTTTTTATTTTACAATAATGCTTATTTGTCAAAAATTTCTTTGTAATATTTTATCCAATATTTAATTTCTTTCAAAGTAAAAGCTGATTTTAATCCTCTACGTCTTGATTTTAAATGTTGAATAGCATAAGGGTACGAATCATTCCATGATTGAGTCAAAAATAACTTAGCTCTAAATAAAACAAAAAGTGAATCTAATTTATATTCCTCAGGACTTTCACTCTCATCGGGACAGCCTTTTTTTAGGTCTGAATTATCACTGCTTAATAATTTTTCCAGAAGAATAATCGCTTTTTCTTCACTCGCTAATTGGTAATAACAATTTGCCAAATTATAAATAGCAGATGGGCACTCAGGTGCCAACCTATATGCTTTTTCAAGATATGGTAATGCAATCTTCTCTTTGTCTTCATCTAATAAATCGACGGCATAATTTATTAATTTTATATGGTCATTATTTTTAATTGTAACTTTACTCATAGTTATTTTTTTACTTAAATTGATATCAGCATATTAAATAGGATTTTATATTCTATAAATGATTTATTTTGTAAAGCAATATTTTATTCACAAATTATATGTTTATTTTTATCATGAATTTCAGGCGACGGTAAAAACCAATTAAAGAAGAAAAGACATTGACAAAAAGGTAACTGGGCAATAAAAATTAGTTTGATAGCGTATAAAATTTTATCCGGATTGGGGACCGGATGATTTTTATTCTATTTTTTTCAGTACAACCAGTGCCACATCATCATTTTGCTTATATGCGTGCAGTTCATTCAGAATTGAGTCATGTATATCAATGGCCAGTTTGCTGCCGGATTTTTGAAGAATGTCAATTAGTCGTTTATCGCCAAAGTACTTGCCGTTAGAATCCTCCGCTTCGGTAATGCCGTCAGTATAGAGAATCATACAGTCTCCCAGGCTCATCTCCAGACTGTCCACCTGGATTGAGCCGGAGATATCATCTTCAATTCCCAGCCACATACCATTGGTTTCAATAATATCAATAGTGCTTGTGGCGGCCCGGTATACTAAAATATCCTGATGGAGACCTGAAAAATAAAAAGTACCGTCCTTAATCATGGCAAAGACCGTTATGGTCATATACTTTGTTTCGCCGAGTCTTTTTATATTCGCCGATATGACTTTATTCACGATGATCATCAGTTGGCGAGTAGAAATATCCGGAGATTCTATGATAACGGCATGAATCGCCGTCTGCACCATCATCATAACAAGCCCTGCCGTGACCCCGTGTCCGGAAACATCACCGATCACCAGCCAGTAATAATCATCCACTTTGATAATATCATAATAATCACCCCCCACCTCATCGGCGGGTTCCAGGCTCACGGCGATCTCAAAACCGGGTAGTTTCGGCTGGACCGGCAGGAGTATCATCTGGATTTTTCTGGCGATTTCTATCTCCGCCCAGATACTCTCCATTGCCTGTTGTAACTGGATCGTTCGCTCTTCGACTTTTGCTTCCAGATTTTCCGTCAGATCCTTAATTGAAATTCTCATTTGTTCCACATCTGAAACCAGTTGGCCTATTTCATCGTTACTCTCCGCCTGAATTGAATGGCTCAAGTTTCCTGTGGCAATATCCCTCACTTTTTCAGCCAGGCGGCCAAGTGACCGCTTCATTGCAGAGCCCACCCAGTCAGCGCCGATTTTAAGCATAATAATCATAATTATGATTACAATAAGCATCACTATTAAAAAGCCGTATAAAAGCTTTTTGTTTTCACTTTTTATATCATCAATATATACACCGGTACCGACAATCCAGCCCCATGGCTCGTATAAGCGTACATACGATATTTTCGGCACGATTCTGGACTCGTCGTCCTTCCACTGCCACATATAATCGACATACCCTGAACCGTCTTTTTTGCAAACTTTCACCATTTCAACAAAAAGTTTTTTTCCATTGGGATCTTTGTAATTTGAAAGATCCTTGTCTATGAGATGTAATGAATAGGGATGTACTACCATCTTGGGCTGAAGGTCGTTTATCCAGAGATATCCTTTTCCGTCCCTGCCGAAACGGACGCGACTGATATAATCCTTTGCCCTTATCTGGCCTGATTCAAGCGATATGATGCCGAGCTTGACCTCGTCATTTATCGCTGAGATGAAACTTATCGATTGGGCGACCATATCGCGCAATTTCAGCTTATTCTGTTCAAAAATTATATTGTTGATTTTTGGCAGGATATATCCACCGATATATACCATAAAAAACATAATAATTGACAATCCCAGCAGCATGATCTTGTTGTTGATATTGAATAAGAATTCGCGAATATTGAATTTCGACCAAAATTTTTGCAGCTTTTGTTTATAGTTATTCATATCGATCACTCACATGCTTTGATTTAATGCTATTGAAAATACAAGGGGAAAAGATATTCCCCCCCCATGCGTTTCCAGCCTTTTACGGCGTTATTCCAATGGATCAAGCAGAACCGGGTTTTCTTCTTTTGTCCTGGCAACCTGCGATCCTTTCAGTTCATCGATGATTGTAAAGAAATCGAACTCGTTTTTCATCTCATGCCGTGCCTTGCCCTTGACAAGATAGACCGTCTGGATGCATTGATGATCCCAGCTTCTCCATTCCTCTTCATCCTTTAACCCGGTAAACTTGTGACCTTCGAGAGCGGGGATTACCAGTTTTGGGTCAAAGCTTTTTACCCGCTCCACGGCTTTAGCGTATTGTATTAATGTCACATACGCGGACTCAGCGGAACTACCGGGCATTTTTTTGGTCATTGCATAAAACTTTTCAACGAAGGATTTGGCTTTTGGAAATTTTTCCTGTAATCCCCAGTACCACGGTTTTGTTGCAACGATACCCGCTATCGCATCAGGACCGGCCGAGATGGCCATATTAATTTCAATATACGGCACTACTATGAGTTTTAAATTTTTCTTTAATCCTTTTTCAGTCAGCTGTTTGATGCACGTCACCAGGTCATTGCCAAAAAGGGGGAGAACCAGTATGTCGGGTTTTGCCTTTGCTATCTCATCGAGCTGTTGTGTAAAATCCTGTGTGCCCAGAGGAGTCCTGACCGCCCTGGTGATCTTTGCGCCTGCTTTTGATACGATATTTTTTATGGCCATTTCGGTTGACCATCCCCATGAATAATCGGCGGTAATAAAAAAATATGTATAACCGGTTGAATAATTTTTAACGAGGATCGACGCCAGGGTTTTCGCATCCATGGTCGCGTCAGTGCTTTTCCTAAATGCGTAGCGCTTTGCCTTAGTTCCCGTCGTTTCATCGGAGTGGCTAACTGTTGCCATGTATAGGGTTTTCATCTTCTGACAGGCGGCATTGAGGGCTATGGCCACGCCGCTGGATACGCTGCCTGTAACCATTGCAACGCCGTCCTGTTTAATCATCTTTTTAACATTGCCCACGGCGATTTTTGGTTTGCTCGCGCTGTCCATTTCTACCGGTATTATTTTTTTCCCGAGGATTCCACCCTTTGCGTTCAATTCCTCGATGGCGATTTTAAATGCCGTTACCTGGTCACTTCCCTGGGCCATATAGGGCCCGCTTGTGGGAACGTTCAGCCCGATCTTTACTTCTTTGTCCTTCAGAATCTTTGCATATCGGTCCTTCTTGCAGGATGAGAACTGCAGAATCAATGAAGATATCGCAAGTAAACAAAAAATATTTTTTATTGTCATAGTAATCTCCACAATTTTAGTAGTGTGCTATTGTAGTATATTATTATAGTACACTATAAATTTTTTATTTCAAGAAAAAAACAGGGAATATTCAAATTTTTGTTTTTTGGGAATCTTCTCTATCCGGAAGTAAAAACCTCATCACAAGCCCAATCTTAGATTTGATAAATTTTTCTTCGAATTTCAACTGCTTATATTCTCTGTTGTGCGAAGGCGGCAAAAGTCGTCTTTCCCTGAGAACAGATGACTATGTTGACACAGAGGGCGACCGGGAATGCCGGAATTTTTTTAGAACAGGAATGATTACTAAAATTGTTAAACGGATAAATTGCTAAAAAGCCCGAATAGCCCGAACCCTATTCAAGCGGTACTTATGGCTGCTGCCCTGCTTGCCATTGTAGAAACCCTGGAGCCTCGCATAGTAGGTATCATCCTCAGATGAACTCCAAAAGTAGTCAGCTCCGATATCTTTAACACCGTTTTTTTGCAAATTTATATACAACAAATTGAGTTCATCTTTTGACGGCAAAAACCAATCGCTTTTCCCTCCGCCTCTATACTCCGTACATATCTTCGCCGCATATTTATCATTTCCTTGAGCTTTGATTATTTTTTGAGTGTTTGATTTACCAGTACCAACTGCTGTATCAACCGCTCCGGTAGTAACATTTTTCCCGATATTCCATTGTATGTTTTTACCTTGATTCAGATCTTCCGGTGCTGCTTCTAAATACCGCCAACCATCAGTAGTTTTATTTTTATCATAGAATATCCATCCTCCTGCCGGACCTCTATCTCCGATTTTATAAACCTTTCCCGTTGATCTTGCGTTTGTAAAATTAGGTAGAACTGCACAGAGAGACAGTAATATTAGGAGTATAGATAATTTCTTTCTATAAACTGGTTTCATATTTTGATCTCCATTCTCTTTATAAATTCAATAGTAAAAAAAAATCTCAGTTACTTATAAAACCCAGTATGTCTCTTAAAGCTTGTTTTTGCAATTATTTTTTACAGTATATAAGGCAGATTTCCATAAAAAATATAGTTATTTCCCTCCTGGGCGGGTAGGACGCCCGCCCCGGAAAATTCAGGCGCACTGCTTTCGCACGACGTTTCGAAAATTAAAAGCAGCTGCCTTTATTCAACTTAAGCAAATATCCGGACTTCATTCTTATTCTGCCGAAGAGCTAATAATATCTTTAACCGCAATGGTTGGATTGTGATATCTTTTAATTCCAGCCTTCGTAGAAGGATGCAGAATAGACTCTTTTGGACACCAATCATGACATGCTAAACATACCTGGCATTGATTATTATTATTCCATACCGGTTTATTGTCTTTCATGGTAATATTGTTTGCCGGACATACCTTCCGGCAAATTGCGCACCCATTGCAATTTTCATCTGTAGTAAAATCTTTATCCATTTTTTTCATACTACCATAAAGTAATCTCATAATAATGCCGGGATATATATACGTTTGGAATAGGCTGGTATTATTACTGTCAAAATGTTCTTCTTGCCCATTCACTATTTTTACAATGTCTTCTACTTTTTTATCCGCAGTATTAAACATTTCCTTTTGTTTATGTTCCGGGATCTCACCATATTTTGTAGAGTTATCGGGCATGGGAATATTGAACAAAGAAGATAGTTTAATATTTTGAGCGGCAAACAATTTTTTTGCCGTTTTAAGACCCATACCTAATTCTCCACTCCCGGCAAACACCATAAATATATATTTCGCTTCTTTTATCTTCTTAATAAAATCAACAACAATATGCGGCATATTGTGAAAATAAATGGGACAGACAATTCCAATAATCTCGCCCGTAATATTATTGGCGTTGTTAACAACATGGGGGATTGAAATGATTTTAGAGTGTTCTAATCTTTTACTGAGATTTTGCGCAATCGTTAAAGAATTGCCGCTTCCTGAGAAATAGTAAATATCTGTTTTCATAATAGTATCTCCATTTTTTATTAGTTATGTATGAGTAATATAAAGAAAATTCAATGGATAGAATTGAACAAAACCGTCAAAATTGAAAAAAAGAGTGTTTAACGTGAGATTTGCTGCAGCGCAGAACTAAACTGAAAAGAGATTGACAGTGCTTCATTATTTTGATAAGATATAAGCTATTTCGGGGTTCTTAAAAAAAAGTAAAATATAATAAGGTAAATAAAATGAAACATGGTTTTAAGAAATTATTACTGCTTGTGCTTATTTTTTCGGTATCGTATAGTCCTTCTGTTTTCGCGAAATCTAAAATAGATAAATCGAAGAAAACCCTGTATGTACGGAAACGAAATATATCCAGTCTGGAATATAAGGGAAAACAGTATATCGCACTTGATATGAAAGTGGGAAGAAAGAGATCCAGGATAACAAAATATCTAATACCGAGACAGGAATTTCTTGAAAAAGCAGGTGCTCCCGATAAAATAATAAGAATTACACTAACGGTAAAAATACTGAATGTCGAAAAAGAAACGTATGATCCGGAGGATCCCAAAAGTTCTTCTCCTTCCGGAGGGTTCCGTATGACATATATTATTTGCAGTATTGTTTCTGTTCCCGGGTCATAACTTCTCTGTTATTTGCTGCAGATATTCCTTAGGGGTTTTTCCGGTGTACCTTTTAAATGATCTTATGAAGTGTGATTGATCGGAAAAACCACTATCATAGGCGATTTCTGTAAGATTAACGTAATCTGTATCGGTCATTTGCTGCAGCGCGGAACTAAACTGAATGATCCTGGCAAATTGCTTGGCGGTTACGCCTATTTCTTTTAGGAAATGCCTTTCCAATGTTCTTTCCGTAACGCATAGTTTGTCTCTGAGTTCTTTGATGCTAATTGTTCCATTTGTCTTGAGAATGAGATTTATGGCCAGTTTTATTCTATAATCAGGAATAGTCGACGCGTTCTTCAATAATGTATTAAAATAATCAGCCAGGATTTCTATAATATCATTCCAGTCTTCGGTTTGTTCCAGCTTTGTTACTGTATTGTGAGTACCTGCATTTTTCACAAGCCTGAGATCATAGCAATCATTTTTTAATACCTCAGGGCCAACATCAAGTAAAATCCGTACAGCAAATGGATACAGTCTAATGCAAATTAATTTGAATGCTCCGGTTACATCCAGAATTATGGGTTCAACAGTTTGCCCATACAAATAAAAATTAGACAGCTTTTTACCCCTGGGTTGTTGATAAAATGGATTGTCCGATTTTGAATAGCAAATTCCCGGAAAACCGTCCGCGTAAAGGGGGATTTTATTTTCTGTATCAGTTTCATCCATTTCCAGGACAAAAATATCCTTTCCAAATGGTTCTATACTTTTATGCATTGGAAGTTGTTTCATTATCTCTTTTTTCTAATTACTATCTAATTAGCCTTCAGCCCTTTTTTTCAACGCAATATTCATTTCAATGAAACTTCGCGTATTTCTTTTTTCATGTGTTTTATCCCTGGCTTTACTTATTGTAAAGAGTTTTTTTGTTAAACCGATCAAATTCAGATTTATTGTTAGCTCTTGAATCATCCGCAAAAAAAAGCACCTTTCAGTTTACATGGATACCATTCCGATTAGAGGCCATGGTTCGGCTTCCTCAAGTTCAAAAGCGAGCTCAAGGAGTAACTTTTCTCTTCCCCATGCAGCGGCGAATTGTATGCCCATTGGCAGACCATTGCTGCTGAAACCCATGGGAAGGGATATTGCTGGTGCACCGCTAATGTTTTGTATTGGAGTAAATGCGACGTATTTTGTAATCCTCTCGAAATGTTCATCGAATGGGATCAAAGGTCCTATATAGCCAAGTTCCGGGGGCGGATGCGAAAGAGTGGGAGAGAGCAATATATCATAGCTGTTAAAAATGTCATTATATATTTTCTCAAAGCCACGCAGGCGTTTGATAATGCCGGGTATTTTGAAAATATTACTTTTGAAAAACCTGTTTAGGCCGGCAGTCCAGTTTTCAACATTATTTCTATCAAATCCACGGCCAATGAAGAAGCTGCCGAAAGTGCTGAGTGCATATGACATCATCCCCCAGTAAATTAGGAAATCATCAGTAATACCAGCATCGAAAGGATACCGTATTTCCCTGACAGTATGACCCAGTTTTTCGCAGAGTGCGCCGGCTTTGAGCGCAAGATCGTATGTTTCGGGATGGCAAGTTGTTTTATAAGGTGTTTCGGTAATTATCCCGATATTAAGGCGTTTTTTCCCCGGATGATTTACAAGACCTATTTCCGGTATTTTTTTATTGCGGTAATATTTCTCTGCTCCGGAATAAAACGTGGCAGTATCGCGCACTGTGCGGGATACAATACCCTGATATCCAATATTGACTGGCAATAGCCATGATTTGCTTGCTATTTTAAGACGGCCCCGTGTGGGCTTGAGTCCAACCAATCCACAGCAGGAAGCAGGAATGCGGGTTGATCCTCCGCCATCATTTGAATGTGCAATTGGTACAACACCGGAAGCTACCAGTGCAGCAGCTCCCCCTGATGAACCGCCAGTGGAATAATCGGAATTCCAGGGGTTATGGGTGAGACCGGATAATACAGGTTCCGTCGTTACTGTCAGTGCAAATTCGGGCATGGTGCTTTTACCAAGACACACTACACCCATCGACAGAAATTGCTCTACGAATTGAGATGATTTTTTCTTTTTATCTGACCGTACGGCGCAGGAACCAAACAGAGTGGGCGAACCAATAATGTCTTCGTTATCTTTAATAAATGTAGGCACACCGGCAAAAGATCCGGAGAGATTTTCTCGGGCCTGCATCATGGCCAGGTCAAAGGTTTCGGTTACAATGGCATTAAGATCCGGATTAACTGATTGAGCTCTTGCAATTGAAGCTTCTATGGCCTCAAGGGTGCATATCTCCCCGGATTCTATTTCTTTAGCTAAAGCGACTCCGTCCATTGTGGCAAGTGCATCATTGCAAAATGCGCTAATCATTTTCTTTTTGATAGTCATGGTTTGTCCTTTACTTCTGAGCCCACGTTCCGCGAATACGCGAAGTTGCCAAAGGCAATCCGGGTTAAGCGAAACGAAACCGCATGTTCGCTGTTATGTCTGGTTTAATTTGTGCCATTGCATTACAAACTCATTTTCGCCTGTATTTTCATCTTTTGATTCTGAAATCACTGAAAAACCTTTCGATTTATAAAATTCAACACTTTTCATGTTTTTACAAAATACCTTTAATTGAAGGTTGTTGCGAAGTTCCTTTGCATACTTTAACAATGAACTCCCAACACCATTACCTTGAAATTCCTGTTTTACGAAAATCGCGGCAAGGTACTCATCTACCAATGAAATAAAACCTGAGATGATTTTCCCATTGATAGCAATATATGTTTCAGACATTGGTATATATTTACTTTTCATCACTTCTTTATTTGCTTCCCAATAATCGTCCGGAATAAAATTATGAGCCTGTACTGAAACTTCATACCAAATGTCTACAATTTCAGGAATATCAATTTCTGTAATTTTCTGTATTGTAATATTCTTCAATTTAGTTTCCTTCACAAATGAAATTGGACAAGTGATGTCAGCTTGTTTTTCTTCAATATAAATTATCGGAGTTTCTATCCTTCCTGTCCAATAATTGCCAGACCAATATTTTTGAACAACACATGTATCATAAATTAATTGCATTTCCTTAATTGAAGAATCTATATTTGCTTGATAAAACAGGTGTGATTTGTTCGGAGCAAGGTCAATAATTTTGATAATTTCTCCAGATAACAAATGATAAGGATGCGGTCCGTTTTTATCTTTGATTCCAATTAACATGCCTCTTAAGTAGCTCGCTGAAGCAGGCCACCAGGTTGGCTTGTCCTGGAAATCAAATACAGATATGTTACAAGACGATATGTTTTTAAGTTCTATTTCTATGGTTATCATATTTGACTCATTAGGAGTTTTTCCAAAGTATCTTCCACGAATCCGGAGGCCATTTTTTGGTGAACTCCAATCACTCCAATTTGTTTCTTTATTCAAAATATTGTATCCTGTTAGAATAGTAATTATTTTTACAGATATTGTATATCCCGTGTTAGATGAAGGATGCGCGTTATCTCGAAAAAATAATAAATTATTTACTAATCAAGCTAAGATCCATAAATAGATTATACATAATAAAGAGTTAAACCTCTGCATTTTTTTTGATATTCTCGCCTTCTTCTTTCATATGAATCTGCGAAGCCTCTAATTTGTGTTTATGACTTTTGTGTAATCAACTATTTTCATCAATTGGTTCTATAAAAAAATTGTTTTCCGGAGCAAAAATTGATAATGGGAATAAAACTCGATATTTAATTCTTTTGTTTGGTATAACTTTAATAATTTTGTATTTTTGCTTAAGAAGATACCCTTGTAGATATTCTTCAATATACATAATTGATCCTTCTACAGATGGAGCCCCTTTAATCCATTGTAATTCTTCATGTTCGTGATGCCATGCTTTATAAGATTTTTTATCTGATATGCTTTTAATAAGACAATTGAATACTACTTCAGCAGAAGCATGTATTTTTATTGAATCTTCAAGGATCATAATTTTGCTCCATAAAAACTAATAAATATGAACAAGTTAAACAAAAAAAATGTTTAACGTTAGCGGCATATGAGAAGTTGCCATTATTAGTTTGTATATTAGAAAACAATTAAGGGCAATTTTTTATATGCCGAGTTATGTGAAGTGACTGAATGTGCTGAAATTATTATTATGTTTTATTTATTATTTAAGGCAACAATATTAATAGGTTGAATTATTATTGGTGCCAGACCAGCTTTTATTGATCTATTTTGAATTTCTTCTCTAATATATGGGAAAATACATGCAGCAGCATTATTTTCTGCAAATTGTTCTAGAGACATATTTTCATTATCTTTTATGGAAAAGATACCTACATAAATACAATAACCGTAAACTTGATCGTTTTCATTGTTCAATGTTGTTCTAACTTCAGAAACTAATTGTTTTTTTTCTTTGTTAATATTATTTGAAATTTTAATATCAAAAATAATTGAAAGTGGATTTATAATATTAGGTAGTCTTTTAAAAAAAGATTCGGCTAGAATAATTCCATCTATATTAATGCCAGGTTGTTCATTGATATTCATAATATTATCCAGAAATAGAATTTGACCATGGGCTATTTAATTCACTAACTGATGATTCAATATGTATATCAGCTTCATTTTTAGAAAAGTCAGCCCAAAAAATATTATCATCTTGAGTTTTGATTTCAGTAGTTTGAATAGTTATATTATAACCAAGTTTATACAATATTTTAGCTAAATTCTTAAGTGATATGTTCTCTGTTCCTGAAAGAATTCTAGACATGTAACCCTTACTAATGTCTAGAAAACTAGCTAATTCTGTTTGAGTCATATTCGCTTTTAGCATAGCATCATTGATAAGGATAGAGGATTCAAACAATATTTTATCTTGAGCTAGTAGTAAGTTGTGTTTTTCTTGGATATTTTCATTTATATGTTCGTCAAATATATTGTATTTTGGCATTTTAATCACCTGATAATTTTCTGTATTTGTCAAAACTAATTTTAATTTGTCGCATTCTTTCTTTTTCGCTACTAGGTGTTTTTTGTCCTCCTTTTTCAAAATAGTGTGTGAGGATTATTACACCACGATTTATTTCATCGTAATAAAAGATAACTCTTAAGCCAGTTTTGATATTTTTAAATTCAAAGAACCCATCTTCAAGTGAACGTAATTGTCTTTTATTGTTCCAAGGCCCTGTTTTGGAAAATTTTTTGAAATAATTGTCTAAGGTTCTGTAATTAATTTGATCTTTTTTATTTAATGATACTTTTTTCTCCATAGATTCATTGTATTTCTTGGCTAATGGAAGAAAAAAATCATCGAAAAAGGGACAATTACCATTTTCTGTAATTGCTGCAATAATATCATATTTTTCTTCCATTGATTTATCAGCTTCAACAAGAAGAATGCCACCATATTTTTTTTTGCTATCTGTAGTCAATATAGTTTACCTATAAGTAAATTCAACAAAAAAATCAAATTTTATTAAAAAAACTATAAAAATCTACAGTAAAGTATGTCAAGATTATTTTAGAGCATTTTAAGGAGACATATTACATAACACTCGTTCATATATGCAGTAAACTGCATATATCCATACCATCCCACAGCATATACGCAGTAAACTGCGTATATACTCACCGTACTCTTACCAGGTAATCTTAGGTTCCTTTCTTACGGGAAGCCGCTTGTATCTAAACTGCGGATGGCCAACCAGAACAGCACCCTGGAAGACGTGATTTTCCGGCAGCGCCAGCGCTTCCTGCATGGGAGGCCATTGCAGTGCCGCGATATGAACGTACCCGGCCCAGCAGGCGCCAAGTCCCGAGGAAAAGGCAGCAAGCTCCAGGTAGGAGAGCGCTATTGTAGACGCGGCCGGAGCCATGGGATTATTTTTATCGGCATGAGCTACGACCATATGGGGAGCTCCCCTGGTGATGCCGTCGAACCCGTTCTCCCATCCTTCTACGACCAGGTCCAGGTGGAGCATTTCCGCGAACGCGGGTTGTTCTTTTATCATGTGTCTCATCCAGTCGGCCACGAGTGAGGAGAGACTGTTTAGTTTGTCCTTTTCATAAATGACCTTCCATTCAACGGGCTGGGTGTTATGCCCTGAGGGAGCATAGGAAGCAGTGGTGATAATATTTGTGAGGGTATCTTTTTCAACGGGTTTGTCTTTATAGACCCGGATAGACCTTCTTGATTTTAGAAAAAGGGCAGCCTGTTCCGCAGAGGGGAGCAGATCCTTTTGTATGGTTTCGCAGTCTTCCGGAGACATAGCTTCATGGCTTAAGGCACCGTGAGGACATACAGCCACGCAATGACCGCATCGTACGCAGAGTTCTCCGGCTTGTTTAATTGGTGTTGGAAGCTCATTCTCGCCCTTCATCTCGATTATGTGTAACGGACAGGTTTTCACGCATATCCCGTCTTTATTGCATTTATTCGCGTCAATTGTAAAAAGTTCCATTTAATTCTCCTATTATTTTTTACCGATTACCGATTACCGATCACCCGGCCCTCCGGGCCACCTTCCCCTTACCGCCAGTCGCACTCAAATGGCGCAACAAAGGCACCAAAAACCCAGCCAGTTTTTTCTTCTTCTCCGCCACAGGGATCAAGAGATGAGCGCAGTTTTATTTGATACCAGGGATATCGGCCCCAGGGGGCCAGGTCTTCCTGTATGCCGATCTTTATTATTTTAATATCCGCGTACGCCGCCAGAAAACATAATCTTTCCGATTTACTGGTGGGTCCCGATCTGAAGCTGACCCGGTTGCTGTTAATAACACTAATACTGTCCCTGTCGGCGCTGCAAAAGGTGTATTTCCCTTTGTAAGAAACTCCTTCGGTTTTATAATGATCCTGAACCAGGGAGGTGTTTTCATGATACCGCAGTTCCAGGCCTTCTAAATCGGGGTCACTCTCAAGGCTTTTGTACCTGGGCAGGGTAAATGGTTTTTTGTTCTCCGAACCCGGTATATAAACATGTGAATCGTTCCTGATGACCCTGTTTTGATAATAATAGGTATTTCCCCGGGCAATATTTGAAGGGTCATGCTGCAGGAAATAGAGGAAGATACAATTTCCTGATGCGTCAAAATATTCGGTTAATTTTCCCACAGCAGGTTTGGCGCAGGTGTACTCATAATTGCTTATAACCTTACGAATTCTTTGCCGGGGATCGTAATATATTTTCGCGATGTTTTCGTAACAATCGTTGTCAGAGGCATTATCAACAATACGGACTTTGAGAAAGAGACCGTTTATTTTTTTTATCTCTTTTCGAATGGCAGCGAGTTGTTCAGTAGTGGTCTCGCCCCAGAACTGTTCCGCAGCTTCGGCGTCGGGATGGGGGGTTGATTCAACTTCGGGCTCTACAGGCTCACTCTGTATTACCGGTAATTCCACGGGCTCCAAAATAAAATACCGGTAAATAAAAACGGCTGCTATAGCAATAACAATTATCAGCAGTAATGCGATAAAACAGCCAATATGATTTTTTTTAGACTTATTTTCTTTCGCCTCAACAGTGGTGGTGGTTTCCCCATCCCCGGCCTGCTGCGATATGGTATTTTCAGTATGGCAATACGGACAGGAGGCTTTGGTTTCTTCTTCGGTCCGGAGCGGCGCCCCGCATCCGTCACAGTTAATTGTTTTCATAGCCGGTTCCTCAAAATTCTTGAAATTTTATTTAGGGCGTATAAAAAATAGTATCAGTGCTGTTACCACCCGGCCCATGCCAGGGAGATTCTATTAATTTTGTTAGTATATTCATTTGTAATTGTGTATAAAGCAGCACTTTTTTATGAAAATAATATGAACTCCGGTTATATGTATATTTTTATCAGGATTTCGTCAATTAAAAATATAAATATAAGCACCGGCATGTTTTTTGATAGACATATTCGTCGACTTATATTATGTTTGCCAAACACTTGACTATTCGGAGGTATTTTATAGTAAAGAGTTGATTTTTTTGAAACAAGCAGGTAAGATACAGCTGACCCGGGTCTTCGGCTCCGCTCAGACACCGGATGGCCGGGAAAAAATACGGAAGAAACTGTGTCGATACCGGGGTCTGTTTTGCGAAGATGCTCCGGCCAGGGTTTGGTTCTGAGAGACGTTGCAGTGCAACGCCTTTACTGGCTGGTTTCCGGCCAGGGCTATGGAGATTCCGGGAGGGATGCGACTCCTGCGAGGGGATCGGTACGCGTACGGGCACGGCGTGCCGTGCCCTACGCGGTGTTTATCTGGGATTCCCCTCTGTGGTGTTGACCCGGGACAAATCTCCGGGAAACCAACCCGTAGAGACGTTGCACGCAACGTCTCTCTTCCCGGAAACAGGCCCTGTTCAAAAAGAGTTTCTTGAGAGAGGAGTATAAGAGTGCATCGGTTTATCCTTTTAGCAAGCATTATATGTGTTATCGCAATGCCGGTACAGGCTGGGGAAATAAGCTTTGTATTAACCGGGGATGTGATACCGGGAAGTGACAGGGAGCCTTTTCCGCCGTTTAAAAAAACAGCTGTTTATATGCCGTATGAAGGGATGTTTAGTGGGGTGAAACCGGAACTAAAATCCGGGGATGTAACGATCGGAAACCTGGAAGGGCCAATTTGCCATAGTTCCCTGGAGCCCTATGGAAAGGGGCCAAATTCCTATAATTTCAGGATTCCAGTGCAGGGGGCGGAGCTTCTAAAAGATGCCGGTTTTGATGTGCTTTCCATTGCCAATAATCATACTATTGACTATACAGTGGAAGGCCTTATGCATACCTATTATTATTTACGTGACGCGGAAATACAGGCAGCCGGGTTTTATGCCTTGCGGAAAGATGTACCGGAAGTGCCTGCTTCCCTGGAAGATAATCCATTGCTTATTACCCGTAAAGGGGTGCGAATAATAGTACTGGGGTTTGCCTCGCGGGAGGTCTTCAAATCGATCAATTATATAGAAGAAACCGAAGAAATTATTGCTTTAACAGCAGAGGAGTGCGATATACTGGTAGTAACCTTCCACGGCGGAGCAGAAGGAGCGGACGCGGTGCGGGTGCCTCGTAAGCCGGAGGTCTATTATAATGAGAAACGGGGAAATGTGTATGAATTTGCCCGGAATGCCGTAGACGCGGGAGCGGATATTGTATTTGGCCACGGACCTCATGTATTGCGCGGAATGGAATTATATAAAAACAGGATAATAGCATACTCCCTGGGCGATTTCTGCGGAAACGGCCTGTTTAATGCCATATTCAAAACAGACGGAATAAAAGGGATCTCCTGTATATTAAAGCTGACAGTAAATAACAGGGGGGAATTTATCCGGGGCAGTGTAGTGCCCATCAGTATAAAGAAAAAGGGAATACCCCGGGTAGATCCGGAAAAGCGCGCCGTAAAGCTGATTAAAAGGCTGAGCTTACAGGATTTTCCCAAAAGTCCCCTGGAAATAACTCCGGAAGGGGCATTACGAAAGAAAAAAAAGGGTGATAGTCGATAATTTACGGGAGGGAATAATGGCACGGGTAGAATTAAAAGATAGATGGCAAACAACACGGGCATATACGGAAATAATGCCGCTTCTAATAAGGTTTTTTGATGCGTATGATATCAGGATAGAGAAATCCGGGGAAGGGGAGCTTCATGGCTACCAGGGTTCACAGCTGCGGACCCGTTTGCTGGGCGGAATATTTATCAATGTGAAATATCTGCCAAAGCGGGTACAGGTGTCATACGCAAAGAACGGAGAGGGCGCGGAAATAGATATTCTCATAGAAGAAGCAATGGGAATAGGATCTCTCATAGGAATGAAGGATAAATATTCCGATTATTTTTCACTGCTGAGATTTGAGATGAAGAAAGAAACGGAGTAAATCATTTGACATATTGGTGGGAAGATGTTCCACTAGCGAATCAATAAAAACAGGAGGACGTTTATGAAGAAAAAGATATTAATGGGGCTGTTGGCAGTAGTAATAAGTATTGTAGTTTATTTGTATATGGGATTTAAAGATTTCTCAGTCGTTTCAAAGGGCAAACCAATAGCAGAGTATGACAATCCTCAAAAAGCTCTTCTTGTTATTGATGTCCAGAGAGAGTTCACTGAAAAAACAGGGAAAGCTCCTGGTAATCTAAAGCAGACCGACCAGATTATAGAGAATATCAATAAGATCCTTGAAAAGAACGAAGCGCTTAAGTTGAATATTGTTTATATAACCCAGGAGTTTAAGGATGAAGTTATAATAAAGTTAATTACCGGCGGAGCCGCGCAGCATGGAGCTCCCGGAGCAGATATGGACCCGCGGGTTAAAAAGGTCAGTGATACTCATTTTGTAAAACATATTATGGATTCTTTTTCCAATCCCGGTCTGGATAAATATTTGATCGCGAACAAGATAAATCATATTTATATAACCGGGCTCGACGCAGAGGCATGCGTGGACAAAACAACAAAAGCGGCGCTTAACAGGAAGTATAAAGTTACAGTAGTTAAAGACGCTATTGCCACGGGAAGCGAAGAAAAGCGAGAGAAAAAATTAAAGGAATTTGCCGAAAAGAAAGCGGAAATTATAACTACGGCGAAATTGATAGAAAAT
>JAAENB010000746.1 GCA_024224995.1 bacterium
CACTGATGCCAGGTTGGAATAATTCACCGCAGTATCGGGGTGTTCCGTTCCAAAGTTTTGTTCATCGGAGAGCATTGTTTTTTCCAGTAGATTTTTAGCGCCTTCATAATCGCCAAGGTCTTGAAGCACGGTTGCGAGGTTTGAATAACTCACTGCTGTATTGGGGTGTTCCGTTCCAAAGTTTTGTTCATCGGAACGCATTGCTTTTTCCAGTAGATTCTTAGCCGCTTTATAATCGCCAAGGTCTTGAAGGACTAATGCGAGGTTTGAATAACTCACTGCTGTATTGGGGTGTTCCGGCCCAAAGTTTTGTTCATCGGAAAGCATTGCTTTTTTCAGGAGAGTTTTAGCCCCTTCATAATCGCCAAGGTCTTGAAGCACTAATGCCAGATTTGAATAACTCACTGCTGTATTGGGGTGTTCCGTTCCAAAGTTTTGTTCATCGGAAAGCATTGCTTTTTCCAGGAGAGTTTTAGCGCCTTCATAATCGTCAAGGTCTTGAAGCACGTTTGCGAGGTTTGAATAACGAAGCGCTGTAGTTGGGTGTTCCGGCCCAAAGTTTTGTTCATCGGAAAGCATTGCTTTTTCCAGGAGAGTTTTAGCCCCTTCATAATCGTCAAGGTCTTGAAGCACCAATGCTAGGTTGTTTTGTAATGTTGATATATCTGTATCGCTGTTGTCGGGAAAAATATCTGACATGGATCTACCAAAAGGTATCCACGGAAATTTATCCACAGGATTATCTATGGCCTGGTCAATGTCTAATTTTTCGGTTACACTTCTTACGAAAGGTTTCACATCGCTGAGTTCTATATTTTCCTTCCTCTTAACCACATCCCCAATCACCCGGTGCATCTTATATCGATCATTATCTTTATTCCGCAACAACCACCCTTTATCACACAACTCCTCCACAATCTCCGAAAAAACATCATCCTTCTGACTCTCTCCCGGCTGAATCAACTCAACCAGATCTTCATACCGATGAAACTCCGCCGGTAAACAGACAAACTGCTTCATCACCCAGATTTCATTCTCGCCCAAGTCACTCAAACTAAAAATAGAGCACAAGTAAGAAGTAACTCTCTCAATCTTCTCCTCCGAATGATCCACATACACATTAGCCTTAAGATCCTCTTCAATAGCTCTTTTCAAAGAGTCAATCCCGGACCGCTGCTTTTGAGCGGTTTTAGCCAGGATCTCAATCGTCAACGTATGCAAATCAACGGTTTTAACAAGCTCTATTATCTCTTCACGATCAATATCGCCCCGGGAATAATATCTTAAAAACAACTCAACCGCTTCAGGGGCCGATAAAAAACCCAGCTCCATTAAATCGAATTTCCGAATCTGCTCCCGGGAAGTGGCCAGAATATGCCAGTTGGGCTGGCCCGGTAAAGAGTCAAAAACATCAGCCAGGGAAGGATCCGCATTATCGATTATCAGCAAACATGGCTTTTCTTTAATCCCTTTTAAATTCATGATAATTTCATAAAAAAGATCCCCGGGCTCTTTCCCTCTGGAATCAATCTTCAAACTGATAAGAAGGCCTCTGGCACTGATAAAGGAGTTGGTAATATCATGGGAAAGATTTTCGATCCATGCAATATGGTGGTACTCATCCAGGAATTTGGTGGTGTAAACCTGGGCAAGGGTGGTTTTTCCAATGCCGCCGAGACCGTTCACCAGGACGACCTGTTTATTGTTGAATAAGCGCTGGTGCAGATCGGTCAGCTCCGAATCGCGGCCGACGATTATATCCGGAGAAAGTTTGGGAATCCTGGCAGTGAGTTCTTTGGGGAGAATGTTGTTTTGAGGATCTTGTTTAATAATGGTAAGATCATCGCAGTGAACGTCTTGAAGATTAATGTTATCATTCCCATCTACGGTAATTTTATTATCTTTTATATTTTTATTCTTTTTCATAGCATAACTCTTCTAAAAACTCTTGCGCCCCCTTTGGGGGTTGGGGGGCCGAGGAGCAGCACCCGCTAATAAAGAACAACCTTACCCGAAAATCCCACCATGTCAATGGGATTAATTGCTTAAAAACATTAAAAAAATTGGCACATTAAGCGAAAAATCTCTACTATATAGTATAGATAATAAAAGTATGCGAACTATATAAAAGACTTGCAAAAGCGGAGAAATCATTATTTTATAGTTTAGCGTAAAATGGCGATAACTATTGTAGTAGAGTAAAGAGCAAAAAAAATTTGCCCCGGCATTGGGAAATCAGTATATTTAAATATTAGATATACAGGAGCCGGAAGTATATGGCATTATATATCATGTTATAAACTAAAGGCGAATAACCGGCAAAAACCGGTAAGAAGAAGGAGGTTCATAATGATAGCAAAAACTTTTTTAAAAAGAAAAAGCAATACATTGCTGGCAATTTTGATCATTTTTTTAATGGGAGCAGGCACAGCCTTTGCCAAAATAAAGGTCGTTTCCGTAAGAGGAAAAGTGGCCTATAAAAACGGCGGGTCCTGGAAGCCCGTGAGAAAAGGCATGACATTGAACGCGGGATCAAAGGTTAGTACGGGAATACGATCTACCGCAGTGCTTCATTTTATGGGAAAAGGAAATACCCACAAAGTAACCGTAAAACCCTTGACAATGATGAAAATATATGAAAACTCCGTATCACAGGATAAAGGAAGCAAAAGCAAATATCGAACCAGGATAGGACTCCGAAGGGGATCAATACGGGCCAAGGTATCGCGGAAGCGGAAAGTGCGCACAATATTTAAGGTCTCAACACCAGTGGCCACATCCAGTGTACGGGGAACCGAAGAGGTGGTCTCGTACGGACCGTCAAAGGGAATGGTTGTGGAAGTAGTCGAAGGATCGATACAGGGCGAGAACAAGAACGGCTCATCCAGGACCATCGGCGGCAAGCAGGTTTTTCATCAGCAGACAAACACTGAAGAACCAAAAGATCCCCTGTCTAAAGTAAAAGACGGAGCATCGGTCTCCATTTATGACGGAAATGTAACCAGGGATGAGAAGACGCGGCTCGATCACCATCATAATTCCGGGTTCATCGACAGTGACCACGGAGGACTGGGATTTTTTGACCATCAGCAGGGAACCAGGATCAAGGTAGAGCTGCAATGGGAAAAGAAGTGAGTTTGATAAAAATATATACAGGGGCTTGATATAAAAAAAGAAGCCCCTGAGAGTAGTTAACTCCGTGAAGGGAGAAAAAAAACGGAAGAAAGGAAAACAGGTAGAGGGGGAAGGTAATCGGTGGCCTGTGGGCCGGGTAACCGGTGATCGGTTAAGAATGGACCGGCTCCTGCGGAAAAAACCTTGAACCTCGAACCTTGAACTTTCTTCTATTCGAAGGAGAGAGACATGAAGTTAAAGGTATTAGTATTATTCCTTTCCCTTTTTTTAATTAATACAGTAGTGTCCGTGGTTCCGGCATCGGGACAGAATATTGGTTCACTATCATTTATTCATCAATTGGGTGATAAAGAAAAAGCAAGCCTGGAAGACGGGGTAACTTTTTTTGTACTCACCATGGGGCAGACCTCGAGCAGTTTCGACGCTAATGTAGCCGCCCTCAAGGCAAAAACACTTCTCAACGATTCCAAATACGATAAAAACGCGCCCTTGCGAAGAGGACTTCTGGCAGGAATGATCTGCCGGTATCTCAAGCTTGGAGATTCTCTTTTTTACAAGATCTTCGGAACCGACCGTTACGCGTTCCGGGCCTGTATAGCAGCAGGGCTCATGGATGTCGACGGCAGTGAATGGGATATACTGAGCGGAGAGGAGTTAATAGAAATAATGGCACGGGTCGGAGAATACGGGGGAGGTGGAAAGTGAGATATAACATATTAAAAATAAGCATAACAGTCTTCAGCCTCCTGGTATTAACAGGAACGGCTTTTGCCCAGGATTTGAAAAGTGTGGCAATGGCAGACCAGTTCTACCCCGATTTTAAGGCAGATTCCGATATGAAACCAATCATGCCGGGAAAGTCATTTTCAACCAGGGGAATACAATTTGGCGGATGGATTACACCGTCAATAATCACAGATACATCAAGTTCATCCACATCAGCAGTCTTAACAGCAAAGCTCTGGGCCAAGTCCTATCTCTGGGAAAACTCTTATATATACGTGAGAGGCAAGGATGTGGTTTACCTGGTAATAGACGGAACCAGTGACCACACCAATCATATCGACCTGGATGTGGCCTATATTACCATGACAACATCAGGCCGGAGTCTGCGGCTGTCTATAGGAAGGAAGTATTTTCTTTTGGGATCGGGAGTGCTCTTTAATGACCGGGGCGACGGCGCGGAACTAAATTTTTATTCAAAATATATCAACCTGAAGGTTTTTGGGGCTTATTCCGGGCTCTTCCAGACATCCTATAATTCGTATAATTTAAGCACCCAGGATGACTCCGATGGAGCAAAGCGGGTATTTGCCGGAGGCACGCTGTCTCAGACATTTGCCAACCAGACCATATCTCTCCTGGGAATGGCCCAGTTCGATTTTGCCGATGAAAGTTCCGGCTCGGTCCGGTACCAGAGCCAGTATTACGGAATAGGAGTGCAGGGCACACTGTTTGATAATCTAACGTATAGCGGTGAATTTATTTATGAAATGGGAACAAGTTATGATGCAACCTCGGTAAAGAAGAATATCCGGGCTTATGCAGCCACAGCGAACCTGAATTATTACTTTGATATGACCCTGAAGCCCACATTGATGGCCCAATACGCGTTCGGCTCCGGCGATTCGGATAAAGTGGATCATGGGTCGCCAACAGGGAATATTTCCGGAAATGACAATGGGTTTCTGGCATTTGGAACATTCGTAGGCGGTTACGCCTTGCGGCCAATCCTGTCAAATATTCATATTATGCGGGCCGGATTTTCCCTGCTGCCCCTTTCCTGGATGGACAGCCTGTTTTTTCGCCGGATGACCATAATCGCGAAGTATAATGTCTATCTAAAGGACAAAAAAGAGCAGGGAATTGCCGATTCCGACAGCTATGAAGCAACAGAATCGAATATTTTTGTAGGACACGGCTCGGACATCGCATTCCGGTGGAAATTATTCTCCGATCTTTCGGTCTTTGCCAATTACGGGTTTTTTCTGCCCGGAAGCGCCTATGCATCAGGAGAGTCAATGCGTCATTTTGTCCTTGGCGGATTAACTCTCAGTTTTTAGCCCCATTCCGTAGAGACGCTCACTTGCAGCGTCTCTACAAATCTAAAAAAAAATGCATAAAAAATAAAATAAACCTTGACAAGAATATTAATGTGGTTATAGTGTCTACTATAAATGTGTAGCACAATGTATCTTCTATTGTCGTACCCTTTCAGATCTCTCGGTAGTCTTCATAGTAGCATCTTGTTAAACACAAAGGGAAATTCCCATAATAAAAAATTTTTAGGAGCTCACATATGTCTCAAGGTACAGTAAAATGGTTTAACGACCAAAAAGGTTTTGGCTTTATTTCAGCATCAGATGGATCTGATTATTTCGTTCATCACACAAGCATCGTTGGAGAAGGTTTTAGAACTCTTCCCGAAGGCGCTCAAGTTCAGTTTGAAATTGAACAAAGTGACAGAGGACCAAGAGCGGTTCAAGTCAGCATCATATAATTGCAATTATACAATTATATTAAAAAAAGCCCGGTTTTTAATCGGGCTTTTGTTTTTTGTACAATCCTTTCGTAAACCTAAACCTTCAAAATAGCCCGGGGAAACTTTTACTTCTTAATTTGAAACTTCGATCCTTGAACCTCGAAATTTTATATGAAATTTTTTATAAGGAGTAATGCTATGGATCTTATCGATACCACTATCAATATCAGTCTGATAAATTTTGAGAAACTGGAATCCGCTGCCGAATCTTTGAAGATTGCAAGGAGCAGGCTCGTGGAACTGCTCGTTCGCAGGGTTATGGAAGAGGAGCCCTTTGATCTTATTATGTTTAAGAGAGTTAAATACCAGGTTAGAGATGAGGACGATTCCTGGTATAGGTGCCATGTTAAGTTTGATTCTTCGATTTATGAAAACTGCCTGGACCTGCGTAAGGTCTATAAACTGTCTGTTTCTGCGATTATTGCTTTCGCAATCAATAATTTCCTCGACGATCTGCTCCTTTCAGGAGCTTTAAGAATTCAAGTAGAGAGTTATCATCACGCATATCTCTTTGGAGAGGGAAAACCCGACGGGGTGAAGAGCTTTGTCACTTTTTGGGGAGTGCCCACGCAGGAGGTACTGGGGAAGTATCAATTTAAGGTGGATTGAAGCCAAAACCAACCCAAAGCCACAACATCGACACAAACCAACCCCTCCGAAATTTCAACAACGGGAAACCCCTGTCCAAAACCGAGCTTAATCCCATCGGAGCAGCACGGAAAAATCGGTCTGATACCAGGTTGCTACGGGCATCAATCTTAAACAGCAGCCCAATTTATAGGATAAAAAGACATTTTCAAAGAGGCTTATCAGCATTATAGCAAGTGCTAACTCCCAGAGCCCTTTTTCAAAAGTTGCTTTGTCAGATAAAAAAATTATCCTGCCCCAGGGGGCACGCAAACTATTTTGTCAGCTGCTTAATCTTGGTATTAATCTCTTTCCTGGCGATAATATTCGTACCCAGGTAAAGCGCCAGGTGCGATAAGCTGCTAAAATTCGCCTTTTTATCGGAGAGGCGTTTCATAATAGATGAGTATTTATAAAACTTTCTCCTGGCATTGATAGCGCCCTCTTTAAGTTCCAGCGCGGTCATTTGCGCGGGTTTGAACATAATCTCACCATACTTAAACTGCTCATCGAGCCACCAGTTTTCCTGAACGAGGCGGCCTTCTTTTTTAAACCGTTCGTATAGGCGGGTGCCGGGCATGGGGTTTAAGGTGTTGAAATTAGCCAGGTAGAATTTATTCTCAAGAGCAAAGTCAACAGTTCTGTCAAAGGAGTCAATGGTGTCATGATCGTAGCCAAAAACAAAGGAGCTGTAGATCATAATGCCGTTATCTTTGATCCTGCTGATATCATCGGAATAGTCATAATTTTTAATATTGGCGCCTTTACCCATTTGCTTTAAATTTTCACCGCTCAGGGATTCAAAACCAATGAGTGCGGCAATACACCCGCTTTTCGACATGAGCTTCAGCAGCTCATTGTCTTTCGCGATATCGAGACTAATCTGGCAGCCCCATTTAATGTTCAGGGGAATAAGTGCTTTGAAAAATTCAATGGTGTTTTCCCTGTCGGAGAAGATATTGTCGTCAACAACCAGAACATACTTGCTGTTGCTTTCTTCAATTTCTTTAATAACATCAGCCGCGGGCCTGGACTTGTAGGTTCTTTTGTTAAAGGCGCTCACGGAGCAGAAATCACAATCAAAGCGGCAGCCCCGGTTAAACTCCACCGGGAATATTTTATTATATTTTTTGCCCTGAAATTTGCTTCTGTCGTAAGTTATGCCCGAGAGATCCATGGCAGCAGCATGCTGGTAGGTTCTTTTCAGTTTACCGGCTCTCGCGTCAGCAACAATTTCCTGCCACAGGTGTTCGGCTTCACCAATGGCAACGGAATCGGCGTGAACCAGGGCTTCTTCCGGCATAAAGGAAGGGTGATATCCCCCCATAACAACGGGAACCCCGCGCAGCCGGTAATTATCGGCAATGGCATATGCGCGTTGAATCGTAAAGGTCTGGGCGGTAATGGCAATAAGATCGGTATCCAGGTCCAGGGGGATTTCCTCAATGCGTTCATCAAAAACTTCAACTTCCACATCAGGAGGCGTAAGCCCAATGAGCACGGAAATCCCCAGGGGGTGGATACCGTCAGCAGAACGGTGTTCGCCCATATTAGGGCGGATAAATGTAATTTTCAAAGTAGTGATCCTGTTGTTTTTATCGTACTAAAAGTCTTTTCCTTTACCCATGGGCAGGCCCTGGCGTTTGGAAACATCAACGCGGGAAAGGTAGTTTACCAGGAAATAGGCAAAGGGATCTCCAAACTTGCCAAAGTTCGGTTTGCTGAAAAGCCGTTTAAAAATAGAGCCCCAGTTATAATAGCCTTTCCGGTATTTGAAACAGAGATCCGTAAGGTCTTTTGGCGTAAAATGTTTTGGCTGAAAAATAACATCACCGAATGTATAGTCATGGTTTAACCAGAATTTTTCTTCAATGAGTCTGCCTTCGTCCTTGAGCCGTTTGTAAATATCGGAACCGGGGAAGGGGACAATATGATTAAAGGCGGTAATGAAAAACTTGTGTTTCATGGCGAACTTATAGGTCTCTTCGAAAACATCAATCTTCTGGTCATCGTAGCCAAAAACGAAGGTAGCGTATATCCTGATGCCGTACCCGTGAATGGTTTCAACAGCCTTGTCCAGGTCAATATTCATATTGACGCCTTTTTTCATGTTTTTAAGTGTTTCTTTATTGAGTGATTCAAAGCCAACAAGAACACCAAGACAGCCGCTCTTTTTCATGAGCTTCAGCATTTCCGGGTCTTTAGCCATGTTAATACTGCCCTGGCTCAGCCAGCGAATTTTGAGCGGGATGAGAGCGGTAAAGAGTTTTTTCGCGTGCTCCGGATTGGAGGCAATATTATCATCAACAAAAAAGTAATACTTGTATTTGTTTTTTCTAATCTCTTCAACAACGTCTTCAATTGGCCGGGGAGTATAGCTTTTTTGGTAAAACTGGCAAACGGTACAAAAGTCACACACAAAGGGGCATCCTCTGCCGGTTTCAACAAGACCAACTTCCAGGTAGTCCCTGCCTTTAAAGATGGTACGGTCGGGAAAGACTTTTTCAAGAGACGGTCTTTTCGCAGCCTGGTATCTTCTTTTGAGCTTACCGTTTTCAGCGTCTTTTAAAATATCAACCCACAGGTCATCGGCTTCACCAATGGCAATGCTGTCGGCGTACTGAAGAACTTCATCGGAATTAAGGGTAGGGTGAAACCCGCCCATAATAACTTTAACCCCGCGATCGCGGAATTCTTTTGAAATTTCATAGGATCTTCTGGCGGTATATGTTTCAACGGTAATCGCCACAAGGTCAGTTTTTGTATCAAAATCTATTTCATTGAACCGGTCGTCGAAAAATTCTTTTTCAACGGAATCGGGAGTTAGAGCGGAAAGAGCGCCAATGGGGAGGGGCTCCATTTGCCAGGTTCTAACGTATTTTTGATCATCGGTTTTTCTGCCGATAGACGGCATAATAAATGTTACTTTCATTGTTATTTCCCCGTTTATATTTAAAATAGGTGCCGGATAATAGACGTCCGTAATTCTTCTTAAGGTTTTACTGGTTGCATAGGGGGCTTTGTAGTTAGAAATATACTAAAAATACATACCTGAGAAAACCAAACTTTGCTTTAAAATTTTGTCATTAAAATTTGTATTACACTACACAAATAAAATTACAGGGGAGAGTGTCAAGAGAAAAAGTATATTCTCATAAAATATATCGTTTTCTTTTGTACAAAAAAACGATTTTGTTGAGGGGGACCGCCGGATTGATCTTTACTGCTTTTTGGGGAAAACACAATTCCGCCCGTTCTCTTTTGCCAGCTTCAGCTGGTCGCTAACATCCTGCAATAATTCACTGAGACTGTTTTGAGAGCGGAATTCGGCAACGCCGATGCTCACGGTAACCGAAACCTCTTCTCCCTGGTTCCCAATAGATGTTTGACCGGCAATAGCCGAACGAATCCGGTCGAGGATTTGAAGGGACGGTTGTAGTGTTATTTCATTTAAGACAACACAGATTTCTTCACCGCCATACCGGGCAACCCAGTCGAGTTTACGGACATTATTCTGTATAGTTGAAGAAACTTCTTTTAAAATAATATCACCTGTGGGCCAGCCGTATTCTTTGTTTACATTTCCAAAGTGATCAATATCAATGAGGGCAATAACAAATACCTGGGAAGTAATCCGGGCGTTCTCAAAGGTAATATCCAGGCGTTGGTCGAGATAGCGGCGGTTGAATAAGCGGGTGAGAGCATCCACTTCCGCTTTTTTCTTCATATCGTTAAATATGCGTCTGCTGCGCCTGGAGATCAATTGGGCCATCCTTTCGGAAACAACTTTGGTCATATTTTCAAAATTTTCGAGCTCAACATTCCCGTCATTTTGTATGGCATCACGCTCCATTTCAGTATAATGAACCACCCGGTTTCTCCCTTTTGCTTTTGCAGCATAGAGAGCCTGGTCCGCGCAGCTTACCAGGTCCTTGTACGGAACAGGCTTATCTATTGTGCTCATCCCAATGCTCACCGTTATTGATATATTCTCATAAAGCGGGTCACGGCTAACAGCGTCGCACAGGAGTTCTGCCTCTGCAATGACGCCGGGTTCATCAATCGGGAGAAGCAGGGCGAATTCTTCACCGCCGAAGCGGGCAACATTGGAATAGTGCGTTGATTCCGAAACAATGAGCATTGCCAGTTTTTGCAGGATCATATCCCCGGCAGCATGTCCATGTATGTCGTTGATTGCCTTAAAATTGTCAATGTCAATGAGCATAAGGGAGAGCGGGGTTTCTCCGTTAATAGTTTCTATAAGCTGCTGCATTCTATGGAGAAATGCGCTGTAGTTAAACAAGCCCGTGAGGTTGTCAAAGGAAAGGGTTTTGTTTTTGTGAAGCCGTTCCAGGCGGTACCTGATGAGGGTTTCGGGAGAATTGATCAGGCTGATATCATCATATGGGGACAGGCTGCTTAGAACGTTCGGTATATCATATTGAGTCACCAGAACGAGAACCGGTATTTGTAATTGGGATTTTATTTCCAGGAATTGTACCAGGTCCGTGCATTCCCGAATGTCCAGGATAGCCATATGAAAATCATTGGCTGCTATTTTTTCGGGCCGGCAATAGACCAGGGAGAGTTCGGAAGAGTTCCATGAACTTGATTGAAAGTTTTTAATAGTGCAGCCAATGGTATATTTGCTCACGAACCGTTCCTCCGGGGAATCTGTTTTGATATAGTTTTACTCTATATCAAAAAATGAGCAAAGAGTCAAGACAAAATGACCGGATTCCGAAGCTCAATCAATACGGTTCCGGCTTGTTATATTCAAGCCCCGTCAGTTCTATTTTAACATAAGGAAAATCCCCGGATTCGGGGTGCCACACCGCGAAACCTTTCGTAGGAACCATTATCCCGTTAAATTCGCGGTATTCTTCAACCGGGACAGACCATTTTTCCAGGGAATGGAACCGGAATCTATCGCTAATAAAATTAACCAGTTGATTTTTTTTGTTAAAATGCAGAACCGCGGAAACCGTAAGATCTTTATGGTGAAGAGTAGCCCTGGCAGAATTATCATCAATCGCTTTCCATGAGATATTTTTATCAGCAAAGGCCCAGGGAAACCACATCATTTCATTAAAATAGCGGAGCAGTTCACCCTGGTCGAAATTAGGGCCTTCACCGCGGTCAATTTCAAAGGCCGAAAGGAGGTTCAGCACCAGGAGCCCTTTTTCACCGGTATATTGATCCTGCACCCGCAGGGTAATCCCCGGAGCGGCACGAACATGGGCATCCCAGATGAACTCCTGTTTTTGAGTGTTATAATATTCCACCGCAGTAAAGGGCATCCACTCCGCGCCCGGTTCCGTACGGATAGCGCCGGTCTGTGTTAATCGGACAGTCCGGACAGGACTCTTCCCAATGATGCCGGTATAGCGCAGGTAACGCTGCACCGGGGCAGGAAGGTGTTTAATATCATTTTCGTTTATGGGAGGCGGATCTTTTTTATCAATATTTGAGTATAGCTCAGTCACTTCCTGCAGAACATGGCTGTTGAGCCTGTACGACAGAATAAGGATCGCCAGGAAAGTGACCCCAATAATGATTATCACCCCGATTCCTATTTTTTTAAACATGGTGTACCTCTTATTTTGGTTTTAGTGGTATATATATAATTGGTGCGCCGGCGCTTGAGGAACAGTTCCTCAAGCGGCAGATGCAGTTGTTTATTGAAGAAACCAACTACATTTGTGTAATGATCAGCTGCCCTTCAGGAAGGTGAAACAAGAATATTTTTACCTTTCTGAAGGGCAGCTGATCATTACACGGGCGCAGTTACTAATTCTACCGCTTCCGATCCCCAATAAGCTCACAATATATCTCCTGAGCCCGGTTCCCAACCTTCATAATAAGCATATGAAGAAGGTCAATTTCTTCCATGGAGAGCCCGTCCAGAAGACCCGTAATAAAAGCAAGGTCCTTTTCAGTGCTCTGTTCCCAGAAACGTTCATTTTCTTCAGTGGTGTAAAGGCGCAGCTTTCTCCGGTCCAGGGGATCGCGTTCAATAGAAAGAAGCCCCTGTTTTTCAAGGAGCAGGGCCATGGCTTTCACGTTCTGATGCGAGCTGTTCAGCTGGGCAGCCACTTCCTGAATGGTTGGGGCAGAATCGAAGAGGTGTACTATCACAGCCAGCATAAGCCACTGTTTGGTCGTGAGCCCCCGGGGGGCAAGTTCCCTGTCTGCGATATATTCCCAGCGTTTTTCCAGGAGGAATATAAACCCGAATATTTCGGTTATTTTTTGGGTATTTGCTGTTTCACTGTTTTCCATATTTTTCCCTTGAATGGGTAATGTATTACCTGTTTCAAAGAACGGCAAGCTTTTTTTTGTAAGCTGCTAAAAAAGTGTGAAAAATAATTATTTTTAATTGACCGGTGTTGTTGTCGGTGTAAATATTGTGGTCATCAAATGGCACTATAAATGGGTTTGGCGTGTAAAAAAAGCTCCATATATGAAGGTGCAAATTTTTAAAAGGAGAAGGAAGGATGAAAAAAATCAACAAAATCGTACTGGCAGGATTATTTCTTGTGGGATCATTTTCTTTTTTTACCATGTGTGAGTCGGGAAATGATAATACTATGGAGGGGGAATTGAAAATCAGCCCGGCAGTAACCGGCAACGGGCAGACGTTCTCCATTACAGCAGATAAGTTAATAGATGGTTCGGCTTCTCATTCAACGGAGCTTCCGGCGGGAGATTCCTTAACGATCTCTTTTGCCAAAGTGGTGGAAGGGGTTAATCTCTCTGTTTCAGCTATGGGTTCTGTTACAATCGAACAGCGCCAACATTGTACAATAATGGGGGGCGGAACAAGCGTATTCTGCAGCCAAACCGATGAGATTAAAATCAATCCTGCCGATGAGTATGGTGCTCTTGTGACCGTAAATATTTCATGGATTCCCCAGGTTGATTGTGATAACCTCAGTTCATTACGTACTAATTTAGAGGATTTCGCAGATAAGCTTGCCGCAGGATATGAGCAGGCAGCCAACCCCACACCCGCCGGCGCGGAAGTTCTTTTTGAGTCTCAAAGGGCTCAGGCTACTGTTGCATTACAAAATGCGCTCACGGTTTGTGCCGATTTGGGAAGACGTACCGATGGTGTCTTAATAACAAATCCATCCAATCCTGTTGGGAATTGCAGCAACCTTACTTCAATGCGATCTAATTTAGAGAGTTTTGCGGATACCCTTGCTGCGGGGTATGAGGAAGCTGCCGCTTCATCATATCCATTAACGAGTCCTGCGAATGCGTTATTGAATACGCGTATAAACCAGGCAAACGGGTATCTGAATAATGCCTGCCAGGCCTGTGGTGATTTAACAGGAAGGATTCAAACTGTTCAACCGGTTTTTTAAAAAACTGAATTAATCAAATGTAGTGAAACCGGGCAGCTTATTCCCGGTTTCACTGCAGCCTTCCCCTTAATCCGCCGGGAGGCTGCTGAGCACGGAAATTTCCGTAGAAGAGAGTTCCCTGCCGTACATCCGAATATCGTCAATATTGCCTTCCATCTGGTTGCTTGAACCATCCCAGGGAGCAGCCCCGGCACAGAAGTTGGCGCCTATGCCCCCAACTGCGATTGGATTGGCGCCGGTATCAACTTCCTGAACCAGTTCACCGTTTACGTATCCCCGCAGTTTGCCGCCAGTGTTCCAGGTCATGGCCAGGTGAGTCCAGGTGCCCGAAAGAACGGTACCGCTTGTAATAGTGTAGAGAGTTCCTGCGGAGTCCCACACCTGGGAAGAAAATTCGTTGAAGCTCACGCCAAGAACGTATCCCCTGTTCATAGCAGCGTTTACTTTTCCTATTATTTTAGGCTCGCTATCGGCATTGGATACTTTTACCCAGATGGATATGGTCATCTCTGTGGTGAAATCAAAATTACTGGAGTCGGTAATTTTAAGGACATTGGCTAAAGCCTCATTCAGGAAATAGGAGCCGGGTTCAGCACCATCCCTGTTTTTATCTTCGAATGCCAGGCTGGTAAAAGGATTGCTATTCCCGCTCTCATCGTTGCCGTTCCCGTTAAGGGGATAGAAACCGGCATAATCGCTTACGGCAGTAATGACCAGGGGAGTCACTTCGGCTGAATTGTCGGCCGAGTCATAGACCGAGGAGAGCACCGCGTTTATTGTATCCGTACCGGCGTCTGCTGCAGCGAAATTTCCATCGAGAACAAAGCTAACAGAGCTGTCGCTGCAAGCGGTGCAATCGATACAGATGGGAGTTTTATCACTCACGTTGTTGTTGCTTGCGTTGTTATAGGATAAATCGTCTGCGTTGAGAGAGGTGTCGCAGGTACCGCCGTTACTGTCAACCGGTTCACTGAACATAACAAAGAGCAGGCTAAAGTCAATATCACTAACGGCGTCAACAATCACCGGGGGAGCTTTGTCCGTTTCGGTCACTCCGCCCGCGGCGAGATCAGCATCGGTCTGGGTTGAACAGGCCGCGGTAGAAGTATTAAAATAACAGTTTCCTGTATTAAGATCCGTTAATGAGGCATCGGTAACGGTTAATTCCGGAGTGTTCCCGGTATCGTAGGTATTTGCCTGTTCATCAAAAGCAAGCCATATTACCGTGTCGTCATCAACGTCACCGGAGTAGCTTGTGTCCAGGCGGACATTGGAATACCCGGCAATGGCCCATTTTGAGGTAACACTGCCGAGAGCATTGGTGCCGCCGTAACCGTCGAACGTGGAATCATCAACGGTTTTATCCAGGGTAATTTTAATATGATCGAGAAAACCGTTCGAATCGGTATCGTAATATCCGGCAGCAGTAATAGCCGGGCCCTTCCGGTCGTTCTCGACAATGGTATAATTATAGTTTGTGTAAAGCCCCAGGGAGGCGTTTACGGGGTTTGAAATGGTA
>JAAENB010000747.1 GCA_024224995.1 bacterium
AAAGAAGATGAGTATTGGGAACTGGATACAGAGTCGGATGATTACTTGGGAGATGATGAGAATGAAGATGGCTGAAAAAGGAACTTACAGCTAGTCATTGAGTAAAAAAACAGTTCCTTCTATGCCCGTGATCACTATAGAAAGACACGCTCTGTTTCAAGAAGAATATGATTTGGAAATAACTCCATTGGGAGAAATGGAAGTATTTATTATGGGAAAAAAGATGACATGGGAAGAAATGAAAAAAAATTTCCCGGATGAATGGCTGCTTATTGTCGATTTTGAACTGGACAGTTCAGGCCGTATCGTTGCGGGAACTGTCAGCCGCCATTCAAAAGAAAAAGATGATGTTTACCGTCTGCCGGCATTGAACAGACCGTCTGCTTTCAGATATACAGGAGAATCCGATTTTGCCGGTGTGAGAAGTCATGCAGAGAAACGTGACATCGTTTGATACAGGAAGGCATCATATACACCTTGAGTTAAGCGTAACTGATCTTAAAGGTCTGAAGCACAGTGTTGCAGGAATACTGGATACAGGCGCTCCGAAAACTGAGTTTTCAGATCAGTTCCTGATTCATACCGATTTTATTGACTCTGCTGCCGAAGCGGTAATAAAACCCGGTATGCAGACTCAGAAATACGGTGTGATAAGTTTGCCGTCCTTAATAATATGCGGTCATAAAATTGATTGCTTTGATGTGTTTGTTTCCCGTTTTGAAAAATCATGGGGTATTGATGCTCTTATCGGGCTTGATTTTTTTCGCCGTTTTCTGGTTACAGTAGATTTTCTGAATGGTTTTTTAATCAGATGAGCCAAAGGCGCTGACAGGCTCAGACCAAAAGGTAAGGGGTATGGTCGGAACGCTCCGCTTTCGTTCCGCACAGCCTGCGATTCCCCCGGCGGATCAGCAGATCCTGAGTCATCATAATCATTAAATCGGCGGAACACGGTAAGCCCGTATCTCTCCTTCTCTGAGAGGTAGGAAGCCGCAAGGCGTACCGAAGGAGATGCGGGTAAAGGATGTCGGAAAAAGCGAATGCCGCCTTGTAATGATGCGGATAGCGGCTATGCCGCAGCCCGAAAGGGCGCAGACTTCCGACAGGTGGCGGACCACGAGAAAGATTACGAAAGGTTTTGCCGCAGGCAGCACGGATAGACACCGGGCCTCCGGGCCGACAGGTGACGGCGCTGCGGACGGGCAACCGTAAGCTGAGTACGAATCCGTACCGTGAAGTCGGCGGAAAAAGTTTTCCGCCGGCGGGTGCTTCACGGCGCCTTATCGTTGCGTGAGCCGTGTGCGGGGAAACTTGCACGCACGGTTCTTAGGGGACGGGGGTGTGGTAACACATCCTTGTTACCCGACACAGTTAAAAGCGGTGTTCCGCTCCACACCGCTTTTAACTGCCGGTTATTTCAGGCGTTATACTAAGAAAAAATAAACAATGAATGAAAAATTAGCAGAAATATTTAAAATTATATCTTTCTATGATAATTATAGGTGGGAGTTTTCTCATAACTATAATTTGATCAATTTTTTTAAGATAGATTTGCAATCTGACA
>JAAENB010000748.1 GCA_024224995.1 bacterium
AAAATATACGGAAGAAACTGTGGTTTACAATGGAGCCCGTTCCATCGGGTCGCACCCCCAAAGGGGGCGCAAGAGTTTTTGGAAATGAGTCAATTTTAGCCCGGGGTTTTAACCCCATAGGGCAACAGAGCAAAACCCCGGATAAAATCTTCCGGAAACAGGCCCTGTTTATGAATAAGTTCACCAGGGTGATGGTTTTTCTCATAGCGTGGGGTTTCAACCCCACGTTATGATGAAGGAAGCCCCTGTTCTAGATTTTAGTTTCTTGAGAGAGGAAAAACTATGCCCGTAATATTTGAAAAAAGTGGTGACGGTAAAAACACCTTTCGTGTACCGGACCGGTTCCGGGATACGGCTCTTGATATCCCGGAAGAATACCTGAATAATGGCCCGGATCTTCCTGACGTGGGCGAGGTAGAACTGGTCCGGCATTATACAGCCCTCTCCCGCATGAACTTCGGGGTCGACAATGGTATGTATCCGTTGGGCAGCTGTACCATGAAGTACAACCCAAAAATAAACGAAACACTTGTTCCCGGCACTGCCTTTTCCGGACTCCATCCCCTGGCAGGAACCGATGTATCGCAAGAAGCGCTCAGGCTATTGTATGATCTCTCGCGCTACCTGGGAACAATCACCGGAATGGACGCGGTATCCCTTGCACCGGCAGCCGGAGCTCATGGAGAGCTTGCCGGGGTTATGATAATAAAAAAGTATTTTGAGTCCCTGGGAGAAAAGCGGAATGTTATTCTCATTCCCGACAGCGCCCACGGAACCAACCCCGCGTCGGTAGCCATGTGCGGGTTTACCGTACAGGAAGTCCCGTCCAATGCAGATGGTGATGTTGATATAGACAAGTTAAAAACCATGCTCAATAAAGATGTCGCGGCAATGATGCTTACCAGTCCCAACACCCTGGGTCTCTTCGACAGGCAGATCCTTACGATTACTGATATGCTTCACAAGAATGGTTCCCTGTTCTATGGGGACGGAGCCAACCTGAATGCCACGATCGGGAAAACCAGGATGAGCGATATGGGGTTCGACATTATACATTTGAACCTGCACAAAACATTTTCCACCCCCCACGGAGGAGGCGGCCCTGGTGCAGGACCAATTGGGGTTGTAGAAAAACTGGTAAAATTTTTACCCGTACCGGTAATAGAGCACAATGAAGAAGGATATTATATCAATTATGATCGTCCCGACTCAATAGGCCCTATTCATTCGTATTACGGAAATTTTTTAGTAGCAATGAAAGCCTATATATACATCCGGATGCTTGGAGCCGAAGGAATAAAAAAGGTCGCCGAACACGCGGTACTGAATGCCAATTACCTCCTGGCAAAATTAAAAGACCAGTACAATGTGCCAATAAAACGGAGCTGTATGCATGAATTTGTTCTCAATGATAAGGATTTTCCAAATGGAGTAAGCACCAATGATATAGCAAAAAGGATACTGGACTATGGCTATCACGCGCCAACAGTCTATTTTCCATTATTGGTCCCGGGAGCCCTGATGATTGAGCCAACGGAAACAGAGAGTAAAAAAGCGCTTGATGATTTTACTGAAATAATGATCCGTATAAAAGAAGAAGCAGCAACCAGTCCGGATATGGTAAAGAGCGCGCCTCACAATACCCCGGTAAAAAGAGTAGATGCCGTAACTGCGGCAAGGAGACCAATATTAAAGTGGAAAGAGTAGGGAGGCGAAAGCCGAACTGGATCAAAATAAAAGTCCCTGGGGGAAAAGTCTACACAAACGTAAAGAAAGTAATCAATGAACGCGGTCTTCATACGGTTTGTATGGAAGCGCGGTGCCCGAATATGGGAGAATGTTTTGAAAAGGGAACAGCCACCTTCCTGATCCTGGGTGATACCTGTACCCGGAATTGCCGGTATTGCGCAATAACAAAAGGAGAACCACAGCCGGTTGACAAAAAAGAACCGGAACAGGTAGCCGAAGCGGCAGCCTTACTGAACCTGCGGTTTGTGGTCCTTACTTCAGTAACCCGGGATGACCTTTCCGACGGCGGAGCTGCCCTGTTTGCCGAAACCGTACAACGAGTAAAAGAAAAAACACCCCATGCTGCAGTAGAAGTCCTGATCCCGGATTTTGGCACTGTTATGGAACACTCCCTTGAAACCGTTATCAATGCCGGCCCCGGAGTGATCAACCATAATATCGAAGTAGTAGAGCGGTATTATTCCGATTTAAGACCCATGGGGGATTACGGTCTTTCACTGCGGCTTCTTGAAAAAGCAGCCGGAACCGGCATTCTAACCAAATCGGGATTAATGATAGGATTTGGAGAAAATATTGCTGATATCGAACTAACCTTGAGTCACCTGTTGGACAGGGGCTGCCGTGCCGTAACAATAGGACAATACTGCCAATCGGGCAAAGACCGCTACCCGGTAGAAAAATACTATACTCCGGCAGAATTTGAAACAATCAGGGAAATGGCAGAAGATATGGGATTTGACCATGTCCTGTCCGGCCCCCAGGTCCGAAGTTCATATCACGCAGACTTGATAGCAGTATAAATTTTAAGGTTAAATAACAATGTCAGGGAATTAGTCCCGCACCCAATAAATTTGCAACGATACTATTTAAAAAATGATTGCACCGGAACCATATTCCATGATATAATATATTCCGGGCAATATATT
>JAAENB010000749.1 GCA_024224995.1 bacterium
CCCATACTTCCACCGTAATATTTACACGCTCTTACTGTAATAGAAAAGGATGAAACACTTTTCTTTTAAGATGTAAACTTCAAACACCTTACTTTTCTAATAAAGTCAGTCTCCATTTTCGCTTAAAGGAGCCGTCTGTAAGAAATGGCCAAAACTGGTACTGCAGTCACTTTCAAAATATTGTTGAGCGGCGTGTACCCTCCCCCTCCTCCCCCCGACCAGAGGTTGCCAGGTAGGCTGCAGAATGCAGCAGGAACGTAGGCTGCCATGGCTGCCATAATTAGAGCCGAGCTGGCAACCCGGATGCCGAAACAATACTGACTTGGTGATTGGGAGATAGGTGGAGGGTGGAGCTTCAGAAACAATACTGACTTGGTGATTGGGAGATAGGTGGAGGGTGGAGCTTCAGGCCAAAACAAAAAATGACAACATAAACATCAGTTGAGGGCTGCAACTCCTCTTTTTAAACTGGAATATCCTGGCTTGAGTGCTGTTGTCAGTGACATAAGTATTTGAAATTAACATGATTTTTAAATGTCTGTTGACATATCGGGGTCATTTTATGATTCGTTTTATTATTGCTCTTACATACAGCTCCTTTAAAAAACAAATAATAAATAAATAAAAAAATGGGGGTTTTTGAGTTTGTGTTGGCTTTAAAAACACACAAATAAACCATCTTAGGCCCAGAAGTGTTTTGTTTTCTCAAGATCGG
>JAAENB010000750.1 GCA_024224995.1 bacterium
GAAGAACTCAAGGAAAAGAAAACCCTGCCCTCAATTCTCTATACGCAGCTCCTGGGGTTAAGCCTGGGTCTTTCTGAAAAAGTTCTGGGGCTGGAAAAAAACGCGATTCCGTTTAAATAGAATAAGGATGTAGAGACGCTGCATGCAGCGTCTCTACATCCTTATTCTACGTCTTTACTGTAAACCGCATACATCCTCTATATCTTTTACCAGGTCATGAAATTTATCAAGGCTGGTAGTAAGATTTTCCACATCAAAGTTTTCGGCTTTTTCAAGAATATCATCTGCCCAGGCAATAACACAAACCTGTTTATGCCGGGCTCCTAATTCTTTTATTTTACAGGCAAAATCTTCAATGTCGGAAAAAATAAGTTTTCTTCGGACCTGGCGAAAAACAACAAGTGAGTCGGTTTTTAAAATGCCCAGCAAATTATTGAGCAATTCCCTTTCCTCGGGATTTTCAGGGACAGCAACAGCATGTCGAACGTTATCTTTCGGGATTTCATCTTCATTCTTTTTTGTTTCCGGAACAGGAGGTTCGTAGGATTCCTTTACCGTATGAGGCAGAAAACGCATTAATTCCGATAAAAGATCTTTCCGGTTAACCGGTTTTCTGAGGTAGCCATTGGCTCCGGAGCTTTTAATCTTGTTTTCATCATCTTTCAGGGCGTACGCGGTAATCGCGATTACCGGGATCTTTTCCAGTTCGGGATCGCTTTTAAGTATATTCAGCACTTCATACCCGTCCATTACCGGCATTTTCATATCCAGCAGAATAAGATCGGGACGATATTCCCTGGTTAGCTGAACAACCTCTTTTCCGTTTGCCGCTTCAATTATACTAATTTCCGGGGATTCCAGGTAGCCTTCAAGCAGCAAGCGGTTAAATTCGATATCATCAGCAACAATGATAAGTGCTTTTTCAAAATCAACCGAATCAATACAAATATTCCCCAGACCGTCTTTAAGAACCGTCAATGAAGCAACCGCAACATCTTTTAACATAACCATGAAGCGGCTTCCTTTCCCTCTTTCACTCTCCAGGGAAATTTCTCCGCCCATAATTTCAACCAATCGTTTTACAATTGCCAATCCCAGGCCGGTTCCGCCATACCGGGCAGTGTTCTGCCCTCTTTGTTGATGAAATTCATCGAAAATATTTTCTTTCTGATCTTCGGAAATACCAATTCCCGTATCTTCCACCAGGAAGGTGATATTCAGCAATTTTTCATTTATATTTTCAGCATTGGTTTTTTCTCTTATGGCCGATAATTTAACCCTGCCTTTTCCGGTAAATTTAACCGCATTGCCAACCAGGTTAAAAAGAATCTGACGCAGCCGCACTTCATCAAGTAAAAGACTCTCCGGCAATAAGGGGCCAATTTCTATTTGAAATTCCAGCCCTTTTTCCTTGATCTTTTGAGAGAATACCTGCTGTATTTCCTTAAAAATAGAATACAAATCCACAGAACTATATTGAAGCTTCAGTTTCCCAGATTCTATTTTTGACAGGTCCAGGATATCATTAATAAGATTAAGAAGTGTTTTTCCACTCGAAGAGATTGCGTAAAGATACTTTTTCTGCTGTTCTCCTTCAACAAGGTTTTCCAGCAAATCCGTAAAGCCGAGAATGGCGTTCATTGGGGTCCGGATCTCATGGCTCATGTTCGCAAGGAACTCACTTTTGGTTTGAGCGGCAGCTTCTGCCGCTTCTTTCGCTATCTTTAATTCTTGTGAACGCTTTCGTTCGGATATATCTTCTACAATCCCTTCGTAATAGAGCAGTTCCCCTTCTTCGTCCAGAACAGGGTGTGAATTCATTGATACGGGGATTATACTTCCGTCTTTTCGATAGACCAGGGTCTCAAAATTTTTCGCGTGTCCCTGCCCCTTTATAAGATCTTGAAGCAATTCCTGGTGTGTTGGCCGCACAAAAAGCTGTGCTTCAGTGTCAATGATGCTCCGGATCAGGTCATCAGGGGAATCATATCCCAGAAGCCGGGCCATAGCCGGGTTTGCCGTTACTAAGGGACCGCGAGGCATATTTTGAAAAATTCCTTCCGTAGAATTTTCAAATATTGAGCGGTATTTTTTTTCCGCTTTCTTCAACTCCTCCTCAACCTTGTTCCGTTCGGCTATATAATTTTGCAGTTCCAACCCCATCCTGTTAAAGGCAGTTGCAAGATGTCCAATCTCGTCATCTCTTTTTACTGTAATTCGCTCATTAAATGAGCGCGAATAACTGATCCGTTCTACTGCTTTTGAAAATCGTGTTATTGGATCGATAATAATTTTCGCAAATCCATAATAAAATAAGGGAACCGCGAATAACAGTACTACTAGTAATATTATCAAACTGTAAAGTATCATCTCCCATATTTTGCTATTGATTGCTTCCTTATTGATCCCCACATGAATTGTTCCGATATTTTCTTCCATCCGGATAATGGTAAGCGCGGACTCATAATAATCTCCGTTTTCAGGGGTTAGCTTACCAACAGAGCTCTCATTATTATGATAGAGAATCTTTAAATCTTTACCCGTTATAAAACAATAGTTTATATCATTATTCCGCGTCACTATATTCCGAAGAAAAGAATTCATTCCGTCAAAAGAATCCAATGGGAAAGAATCCAGGTTTTTAGCAACGATAGAGTTAATGTTTTGCGCAATAGTATATGATTTTTGTTCCAGGGAATTCTTGTAAAAAAATCGAAACGAAAGTATGTTAAATATGGAGTTTACGGCAATTGCAATAATTAACACAGACAGGACTACCTGCATCAACCTGATCTTAATGCTGACTTTTTTTAATTTCATTGACTATTCTTCTATAACTCCCTGTATTTTGGGCCTGCTTTTATTATAATAAATTATATCTGCAAAACAATCAACAAAAAAAGTATTCTTGTTAAAAGATGTCAATATTTTCTAAAATAGACATTATTATGTTTAGTATATAGCGTTGCCCGTACGCCATGCCGCAGGAGACCGGTTTTAATTTAAAAAATTGATTTAAATTATTTTAAATTAAAAAAATATAAATTGTTATAGACAGCCAAATGGGGTCCTGACATTAAAGTTATAACTGTGATAATCCGAAATTGATAATAGAACAGTGCAACGGTTACTTCAGTTTCGTTAAGCGCAATAAACATTTTTTAAAAATATATTATTGAAAATTTTTTAATTTTACTAAGGAGAAATATAATATGGCTGCAAAATCATCAAAAAGTCTACAGGCTGCTATTGCAAAAAAACAAGAGAAGATCGGGAAATTAACTAACGACCTTAAAGCTGAAAAGCTTGCTGTTGCTGAAATCAAAAAACAGCTCCAGGTAGCAAAAAAAGAAGAAGCAGAAGCAAAGAAAGCCGCTGCTGCGAAGAAAAAAGCTGCTGCGAAAAAGAAAGCATCCAAGAAGAAGAAGTAATTTTTTCACTGATGTTAAAAAAGATATGCCGGGGAAAATTTTCCCGGCGATCTTCCTTCTAAACTTACCATAAAATCCTTTCTCTCGCAAAACCATCTCTAAAAACTAACAAAATGCAGCTTGACAGACTGCTTATACTATGATTATTAACTGAAGTAAAAGAATTTAAAGGAGATTTTGCTCATATGCGAGCTTTAAAGATAATTTTTTTGCTGACCCTTGCTTCAGCAGGGGCAAATACTATTGGCTTACTATTTTCAAATTTCAATACTGCCATAAAATTCAATACTCTTTTAAGTTCCGTAAACGGTATGCAGGAATTATTTGATACGACTGCAAATATTAGAATGTACATAAATTACACCGCGTTTTCACTTATTAGTATTGTTTCTACTCTTTACAACTGGCCCATTCTTAAATTCCTTTATAAAAGGGATGCGCATTTTTCCCGGGAATATCATGTTAAAATAAAAAGACGTACTATTAATATGCCCCTTGTCCTGAGCCTTTTCGCCGCATTGCCATGGATTATTGGACCGGTTATAATACATTTTAACGCGAGTGACAATCCCTTTACTATTCATATCATTACAACATCACTAACTGCCGGGGCTGTAACCATTATCGCAAATTATTTATTACTTGATATGATTTTACGGTTCTATCTTATGCGATACATATTTCCGGAGGGAAAACTGCGTGGTGTTCAGGGTTCTTATCGCATTAAATTATCGAGCAGGATGCTTTTATTTGCTGCTGCCATATCTATTTTACCACTAATTGCCTATCATGAGTATCTTCTTGGTGCTCTTTTACAGGTCAACCACGGAATTGACGGGAAAACCGTTATTACCGAATTCACCAACAACAGCAGGTACCTGTTAATTGCTTTTATTTTAATTGCCCTGGGGCTAACGTTTACTCTTTCCCGGTCTTTTTCATCCCCCCTGGTTAATATGGAAAAAATGACTGCCTGTATTGAAGAAGAAGATTATTCCAAAAGAGTAAAAGTTGTTTCTAACGATGAAATTGGTGTCCTGGGAGACTCAATGAACATGATGATGGACGGTTTAAAAGATAAAGCCCGTATCCTTACGGAATTTGGGCGCATTGTTGATCCTGCTGTTCGTGATTATATTTTAAAAGATGAGTCCCGTCTTGCGGGTCAGCAGAAAAACGTTGTTGTTCTTTTTTCGGATATCCGTTCTTTTACCACTCTTTCCGAAAACATGCCGCCGGAACAGGTTTTTGATCTTCTTAACAGGCACTTTACCAATCTTTCGGGTATTATTTCCGGTTTTGACGGATACGTTGATAAATTTATTGGCGATGCTGTTATGGCTGTATTCGGTCTTTTCGATGACCATGATCTTTCTTTTCACGCGGTCAATGCGGTGCGCGCCTGTGTTGCTATTCGGGAGAAACAGGCTCTTTTTAACCAAACGCTCGCGGCTGAGAACAAAACAGCTGTTAACATCGGCATGGGGCTCCATGCCGGAGAAGTTCTTGCCGGGAAACTCGGCTCCGAAGACCGTCATGATTATACGGTTATTGGAGACACGGTCAATGTGGCATCACGAGTAGAATCATTGTGCAAAAAACTTGATACGGATATTCTCATTACGGGTGAAGTTTTTAAACTTTGTTCTAATGAATTTCAAAGCCTTGAGAGCCTAAAAGTCCGGGTTAAAGGGCGTGAGGAACCGGTTGTTCTTCATAAGATCTAATCCCGGCTGGTTTTTGAAAAATTGATTGATTTTTTTTATAAAATGCGTATCAATGTTGTATCAATAAAATATCACCACAGGAGTAAACACAATGGGATGTCTCTTTTGTAATATAATCGAAGGTACCACTCCTTCAACAAAGGTCTATGAAAATGATAAGGTATACGCTTTTGAGGATATCAGTCCACAGGCTCCGGTTCATATCCTGGTTATCCATAAAGAACATACCAAAAACATAGATGAACTTTCCCCTGAAAACAGCTATATCATGTCGGATATTTTTCTCGCGGTTAAAGAAGTAGCAAAGATTAAAGGTATTGATGAAAAAGGCTACCGGGTTATTATCAACAACGGTACTGCCGGCGGGCAGGTGGTCTGGCATCTTCATGTCCATATTATGGGCGGAAAAAAAAGCATGGGTCCCATGGTTCAGCAATAAAAATGACACAAAATAAAAGACAATCCCGAATTTTTTATGGCTGGTGGGTCATCATCGCCTGTTCCTTGATAGGGCTTTTATCCGGCGCGTCCAGATTTTCTTTTACAATTTTCCTCCCTGTTTTGGAAAAAGATCTGGGCTGGACCAGAACCATGCTTGGATTTGGTCTTACCCTTCATTTATGGGTTTATGGATTTATTGTGGTTATTACCGGGTTTATCGTTGATAAATACGGAAGCCGATTGATCATGGCCATTGGCGGTGTTTTTATATTTTTCGGATTGCTGTTGACCTCAAAGATAACAACAGTAACACAGTTTTATATCTATTATGGAATTATTCTGGCCATTGGCGTTGGATTTACATTCGCGGTTCCTGTTTACAGCACCGCGAGAAAATGGTTTGATAAAAAAGCAGGGACAGCATCCGCCATCGCTACCGCAGGTGTTGGAATGGGATTGGCAATAGTCGCGGTGGTAGCTCCTGACTTAATTAAAGTTTATGGCTGGCGCGATAGCTGGTTTTTCATGGGGATTGCTATTGGAGCAGCTATTATAATAGCCGCGTTACTCATTGTTAGAAAAGATCCGGAAAGTATTGGTCTTTACCCGGACGGAATTCCCCCTCAAGCAACAGAAACCCCCTCTAATGAAAACGCCCCCTCTTTAATATGGAGTCTTCAGAAAGCGGCTAAAACACGTTCTTTTTGGTGTTTATTAGCAGCGTATATTCTCAATGGTATGACTTTGATGGGTATCCTGGGACATATCGCGGCCTGGGGTTACGATGTTGTCAATATGACAGGCGTCTCTATCGAAGACGCTATGCCTGAAATTAAATTATGTGTTTTCCTTATTTCGTTCAATACTGTCCTTGGCACCCTTACCGGAGGCCCCCTGTCCGATAAGTTTGGCAGAAAAGCGATTTTCATCACTGCCTTTACTCTCTATGGTCTTAATTTTCTTTATTTAACAACCGTAGATTCGTTAACCGGCATTGTTATTGGTGGAGGACTTGCAGGTTTTTTCATCGGTTTAAAACTCCCTTTATGGACAACAACCATAGGAGATATCTATGGCCGAAATTCAGTTGGTTCGCTTTTTGGAATTATTACCTTTGCTTCTGCTATGATTGGAGGCACGGGCCCGGTAATTTTCGGATGGATTTTTGACACATATAAAAGCTATAACCCGGCCTGGGTACTCTCCAGCATATTGTGCGCAATAATTGTTCTTTTACTGGCGTTGGTTAAATATAAAAAATCACACTACTTACTAAAAAAATAATCGCGGCCGAATACGACACCCCGATCCAGGCAGGATACGTACACAACTATTATGATGATATAGTCGAATTCTTATCATCCCAAAAGACATAAACAAAACCGGCCATTGTTTTCCAGGGAAAAGAGGTCTGGGTTAAGGAGAAGTAACCAGGACACAGAAAAAAATATCTTGATTTTAATATTATTCCATGATATAATCTTTAATTAGACCATAAAGCCAGAGAATATTCATAGGAAAGAGTTAACATGGGAATAATAAAAAAAATAAACTCAACGTATTTAAGTCTGAATTTAAGAAATAAATTCTTAATACCTACGATTATCGTACTATTTATTTCTTTTTTGGTTTTTACGATCCTGTTAATTAGAGACCAGAGAGCAAAAAGTATTGAACAGCTTGAAGGTAAAGCCGAGAACATCACTTTTTTATTAAAACATTCAAATGTTGATAGTGTTTGGAATTTCAACGGACCCGCGTTAGAAGCAAATTGTAAATCTTTTTTCAAAGATAAAGAAATAGTTCAAATTATAATCAAAGACAGCGCAGAAGCTGATCTTATTAACCTAAAAAAGAACACCGAAGACGTAAAAGGCTCTATTATAAAAAAAGCTAAATTTGAACAAGGCGGAGAGCCAATAGGAAGCCTGCAAGTTGCATTCACCAGTTATTATATTGAAAAAAACCTTAATTCCATAATGTATAAACTCATAATAATGTCTCTCATTATTTTTGGGTTAATAATTCTATTAATATCATATCTCTCTAATGTCGCGCTTCTTCCCTTAAAAGGACTCATGGCTGGTGTACGGCACCTTACTGAAGGTGACCTCAAATTTAAGATCAAAATTTTTTCAAAAGATGAACTCGGCAGGCTCGGGGAATCATTTAATACCATGTCCGAGCAACTCCGGCAGCACCAGGAAAACCTTGAAGCCCTCGTAACGGAACGGACAAAACAGCTCGAAGAAGCCATGGACGCGCTCTGGGGAGAAATGGAACTGGCCCAAAAAATTCAAACCGCCTTATTGCCCCTGGACCCTCAACTGGAAGGATACAAAATTGCAGCCAGCCTCATGCCGGCCGATGAAGTTGGCGGTGATTATTATGATGTGATTAACATCGGGGAATATAACTGGGTAATTATTGGGGATGTATCGGGCCATGGAATTACAGCAGGCTTGATCATGATGATGGCCCAGACTTCCATTCATACCGTATTAATTCAAAATCCTTCAATGGAAGCTTCCCTGCTTATTGAAACAATCAATGAAACCATGACCGCCAATATAAAACTGCTTGGAGAATCCAAATACATGACCCTGACGGTTTTAGCCGCGTTCAAAGATGGAGAATTCATATTCGCCGGTCTTCACCAGGATATCCTGGTATACCGGTCTGCCTCAGATACGGTTGAATCAATTGAAACCAGCGGCATGTGGATTGGTATTGAGCAGGATATTAACGGTCTACTGCCCGTTGACAGCCTGACTCTTGACTATGGCGATATAATGGTTTTGTATACTGACGGTGTGACAGAAGCTCTTGATGAGAATGAGGAAATGTTTAGTGATGAAAAACTGGTACAACTCCTTAAAGAAAATGGTACTAAAACCCCATTTGAAATTCACTGGGCTATTAAAGACGAACTTGAACCTTATAAAAAACCGGATGACGTCACTATTGTTATCATAAAAAGAGACCCAAAATAATAATGAATAATTTCCCCTTCTCACTATGAGAATGAGAAGGGGGGAATTCAGACGGTTTATTATTTATTTAAATAAGCAGTAATAATATTGTCTATCTCACCGCTTTTTTCCATTTTCTCTATCTGTTTATTCAACTTTTCTATCACAGCCGTATGTTTTCCTTTTGTAAATCCAATGTGGCCCTTCATTACCCGAAGCGGAACCGGAAGGGTCTTTAATTCATTCATCAATTTTGCTTTTCTTGCTAAATATATTCCTACCAGTTTATCGCAAGGGTATACATCAATTCTGCTGTAGACCAGTTTTTTGAAATTACTTTCATGTGAATCCGTTTCTTGTTTTAGAATCTTTTTGTTTCCGTCAAATTCCACTCCATAGGTGTACCCTCTCATTACGCCGACTTTTTTCCCGTTCAGGTCATTTAAGGTCCGGTAATTCAAAGCACTGTCTTTTCGCACGAAATTAACAAGGGGATTGGTAATAATGGGCTCGGAATAGTCAAAAGATTTCAGTCTTTCCGGTGTTTTATAAAAGTTAAAAAGTCCATCCATCTGGCCCTCTTTTACCATTTTTAACGCTCTTTTAAAAGGCAGTAATTTCAGGTGGATCGGGACTCCGGCATTTTTACAGACTTTTTGCACAATTTCAACCAATATTCCTGCCGGTTTTCCATTGTCGGAATATTCATATGGAGCAAAGTCTACATAAGCAAGCTTTACCGCGTTTGGATCAATTTTTTCTTCTTTTGTTACATCAATGATTTCGTAATCTTTTCCTTTATCTTTACCGCAGCTAAAGACTAATAATAATGCCATTAACAAAAACAATATTTTTTTATTCATAGATCATCTCTCCTTAATAAATTTTACATTGGACTTATTAAAGCACATTAATTATGTATTGTCAAGATGGAATGAAAAATATTTTCGAAGGCTTTATTTGGTGGAGACGCAGCAGGCGCGTCTCCACCAATTACAATACCAGCTTACTGCTTATTCCTGGTACATACTATCAATTTCTTTTTTATACTTTTCACGGATAATCTTACGCTTCAGCTTCATGGTTGGCGTAAGTTCCCCGTTTTCCTGGGTCAGCTCTTCAGTAAGCAGCCGGATCTTTTTGATCTGCTCAACCCGTCCCAGGGACTTCGTATTTTCCGCGATGATCTTTTCATAGTACGCGATAATTTCAGGATTATTCGCGAGATCGTCCCGTGAACCAAAGGAGATATTATTATCTTTCGCGTGTTTCTCCAGGAGCTCGTACGAGGGAACAACAAGGGCGGATATATATTTTCGGCCTTCCCCTACAACTACAGTCTGTTCTACCATGAGTTCATCACCCATTAGAAGCTCAATCTGCTGAGGAGAAATATTCTTTCCCCCTGCGGTAATAATAAGGTCTTTGATCCTGTCGGTAATGGTGATATATTTCAGTTCATCACCCTCGATCATGCCCACATCCTCGGTCTTATACCAGCCGTCTTTTGTAAAGCATCCTTTAGTTGCTTCTTCATTTTTGTGATATCCCTTCATGGCGTTCAATCCTTTTAGCTGGATCTCTCCTTCCGCGTCGGATATTCGCACCTGCACCAGCGGAATAACCGGTCCGCATGCTCCGTCCTTGCCATAATCTCCAAATCCTACGGCAACAGGAAAAAACTCTGTTAGTCCGTATCCCTGGATTATATTTACCCCAAAACTCTGGAAAAACTCGTTTATTTCAGTGGAGAAGGCTGCTCCCCCAACATGGTAAATCTTATTCCTGTCGCATCCCAGGGCTGCCAGTACTTTGCTAATAACCAGCTTTTTGGCCAATCCATGCTTCATTTTTAACAAGGGACCTACTGTTTTTCCATCCCTCTTTTTCCGGTAAGCCGTAAGTGCTACTCCGGAAGACCAGTGAAATAATTTTCGTTTAATTGTGGGTGCGGTTTTTAGCCCCTCATTTATGGTGCCGTATACCTTTTCCCAGATCCGGGGTACACTGGTTAATAGATGAGGCCGGATTGTGGTCATTACCTCTACAAACTTTTTAGGATCGGGGCAGTATGCTATTTGAATTCCCAGTACCATACAGCCGTAGGACCACATTCTTTCAAAGACATGACTTAATGGAAGTATGGCTAGAGATACTATTTCCGGTGAGGCATCATCCACAAACCGTGTTAATGACGGATAAATTCCTGCCATAAAACTCTTATGCGTGTGTATGGCCCCTTTGGGATTTCCCGTTGTTCCTGAGGTGTATATCAGCGTTAGCATATCTTCGCTATCTACTGTATTGAGCCTTTTTTCCAGCTCATCCCCTTTCTCGGACTTATCGCCCATTTCAAGAATTTCATCGAAATAAAGACTTTCTTTTCCTTCGATCGTTATATGCCGGTCCATGGCTACGATCTTTTTAAGGTATTTTGATTTTTTCAATACGATCTTTGAACGGTCGTACTGGTCCTGATCTCCCACAAATACGATTTTCACTTCTGCGTCATTTACGATATATTCGGCTTCTTCTGCTGAGTTTGTCGCGTAAATAGGTACCGAAACTCCCCGGATGGCCAGTATTCCCAGGTCGGAAATTGCCCATTCAGGTCTGTTCTGCGCGAAGATGCCTATCATATCGCCTACTTTTGTTTTTAGTTCCAGCAGTCCTTTCGCTATTGACCGTACCTGGCGTCCGAACTCTCCCCAGGTCATGCTATCCCATTTTCCGTCTTTTTCAAATCTCAACGCGATTTGATCTTTAAATCCGTCTACCCGGCTGAGCATCATATATGCCAGAGTCTTCTCTTTTGCTAAAAATTCTTCAAATTCCTTTTCATAATCACGGGCCATAATATCCTCCAATACTGTACTATTATTCAAATATTTATAAAGTTCCCGGTATTAATTCTCATAGCGTGGGGTTTAAACCCCACGTTATGAGAATTAATACCGGGTTTTATCTTCTTTTTTTTGCCATTCTTCAAAGAGTTTTAAGCATTCCTCTCTGCCAATAGAATCCATTTCAAACCAGCTTCTTTTTGCTTTTCCTTCAAGAACATTGTATATAAAATCATCATCAAATCCAATACTCCCGGCGTCTTCACGATTGCATCCATAATAGAGCTTTCTGATCCGTGCCCAATGAATGGCCGCGAAACACATAGGACAGGGCTCGCAGGTGGAATATATTTCACAATCTTCCAGCTCAAAGTTTTTCAATTTTGATGATGCTTTTCTTATGGCAAGGATCTCCGCGTGAGCTGTTGGATCGTGCAGCTTTACGACTTCATTATGGGCCTGCGCGATTACTACACCATCTTTTACTATCACTGCTCCAAAAGGTCCGCCTTCATTGTTTCGCAAACCCTTTGATGCCTCTTCAATGGCGATCTTCATAAAGTCTTTTTCTTTCATAACTGCAGAACCCGGTTTTTGGGGCTACTTTACCGGGCAAAGGTTTGGCGTCAAGAATTTATTCTAAAACCATTGTATAGGGAAAACCCCTATACAGTGGTTATTTCCGCTTTAATTTCGCTCTTTCCACTATCTCCGGTACCCGGTGTTCCCATTCTATTGCCATAAGATGAATACCGTGAACACCTTCTATTTCCTTGAGCTCTTCAATAAGATCAATGCATATTGCAATCCCTTCGTCCCCGGCCTTTTCTTTTGGTACTGAGTTCATCCGCTTAAGGATGTTTTCGGGTATTTGGATTCCGGGCACATTGTTTGCCATATACCGTGTCATGCCGGCCGATTTTAGTGGAATTACTCCTGCCAGGATATGGCAGTGTTCATGGAGTCCCAGGGCGCGTACCTGTTTCATGTATTCTTTAAATATGCTGATATCGAAAATGCATTGAGTTTGTATAAAATCGGCTCCTGCTTCCACCTTTTTCTTTAGCCGGTAAGGCCGGAAATCGAGCGGTTCGGCAAATGGGTTTGCTGCCGCGCCTATATACATCTCAAACCTTCCTTCAAACTCCTCATCTACTCCAAGGACTTTGTTCTCTTCTCGCATTCTTTTTACCACTGAGAGCAGCTGTGTAGAGTCTATATCAAATACATTCTTCGCGTGCGGCTGATTTCCGAATGAGTGGTGGTCTCCGCTCAAACATAGCACATTCTTTATTCCCAGGGCTGCTGCCCCTATTAGATCACTCTGCATTGCTACCCGGTTCCGGTCCCTTGTGACCATCTGTATTACCGGTTCCAGCCCCATGGATACCAGGATTGCCCCTGCCGCGATACTCGACATCCGGACGACTGCTGTCTGGTTATCGGTTATATTTATGGCATCCACATTCCCCTTCAGAAAAGAGGCTTTCTTCTTTATAATGTCGATATCAACACCTTTTGGCGGCCCCAGCTCTGCTGTTACTACAAACTCTCCGCTCTCCAGCAATGTCTTTAGTCTACTTTTTGTTTTCATGCTTTTCTCTCTCAAGAAACTC
>JAAENB010000751.1 GCA_024224995.1 bacterium
AAAAATGCCCGGAACTATTAGAATACTTTTTATTTTCTAGGAGTAAGTAGCGGTTGTTTAAGGGGGGCACAAAAATCGTTTGATTTTCTCAGGATCAATTGCACTCCTGAAGAGACGATCCCGGTGACGATCAAGGGGAGTCTTGAGAAGGTAGGCCGAGAGGCGGCGAGGGTTTATGAAAGGTTACGAGGCCGTGTGCAACGGGGCATAACGCTATACGGGAAGTAAAATATAAATATTATCTTATTCCGGGCGACGTCGATTCTGTAGTGCATCATGCATCATTGTGCTAAAGAGAGTGGGAAAAATATTGAAAGCAACAGATGAGTGACGAGACTTGGATGGAGGAGAGAAGTATACCCCTTGACTGGGTGTACTGAACGCGGATCCGTATACCTGAAGGGTACACGTACGACGAGGTAACTCGGCTCGACAGATAGGTACTCGCAGACTGCGGGGGTTTACCGCTTTTAACTGTGTACAATGCACGAAGCTGGCTTGGTGCAACTGTTGGGCTATGCACAATATTTTAATGGAATGTTCCCAGCGAAGAATTCGTTGGTTATGTGTTTGCAATTATAACGGGAGAGAATTCAAGTCCCCGATAGTTTCTTTTGGCTGGAACTGGAAGGTTTAGATTTAGTTCGGTCATATCCCGAATAAATATAAGCCTTCTGCGCATTCCTAAGTCAATTTATTGGCGTGGAAAGCAAGGCACTTCGGGCGATCTTGCATAAACGTTGTTGAGAACTACTGACTATTTGGATAGGGAGAGCGAAAACAATTTAAAAGAATCGTAAGGATTCTATTAGGGGGGCAATATTATTCTTAAGGAGTTTCGAAGAATTAGATATGCAATGTAAATAAATTTACAGAGAGGGCGCAGCTTATTGCCCCAGACTAATAGCACAAATCGAAAGTTAGAAATAATAACTTAATTTAACTATTCTTATAAAAATAAAAAATGCCATAAAGAAGCTGACTAGTGGGATTGGTTAGACTAGCCTTTATGGGGCACAAAGTATGCAATCGGCGACTAGTATGATTTTCGGAGATGCTCTGCGACGTTATAGAGTATTGGAGTCTCTTGCAAGTAGTGGCGAGGAGACAGCTACACCCAGGGTTGTGAGATATAAGAGAAGAGCATACTCAAGCGGTGTTCTACTATGAGTAATTGATCGAGAAGCGGACACATGCTTGCTGGTATGCGGAATAAAAATAACGAAAGTCTGCAATGCAGATGTAAATATCTTTTTTTTCCGAGTTTAATTAAAGCTTGAAGTAGACTCCTCTGCTTCACTCCAGGTTTAACTGTTAAATGGGTTTAACATGCGGTACCGCTCGAGAGAGTATTGGGATGCCGCCTGTTCTCGACAATGCATCCTGCGTCTGCAGAGAGCCTCCTATTATCCTATGGCAAACAAGTGAGTTTTCGTCTGCTACCGGGAGTTGGGCGTGAAAACCATAAAAGTATTAACTCCAATAGGAGGCTTCATGCGCAGCTTGTGATGGCAGAACGTTGAGTGGATACGACTCCTGTAAGCGTTACGGGTGCGGTTTATAATTCAAGGGTTGAATTTTCGGGGGTTGTTAAGGTGCCCGTTATAGAAACGTGTCGGGATGACCGCGTCAGTGCGTTCAACATTACCGATCTAACAGTAAGTATTGCGATAAGCTGCCCAGAGAGCAGAATTACTCGGGACGAATCACAAGAAAATGCAAGTCCTGAGTATTACGAAGATCTCTGGATTCGCGACGTGAAGATGTATAAGGAGCAGCAAATATAAATAAAAACCGAAGTATACTCGATGACTGAGGACGGGCTTTTGTCGTGAGTATCAGAGGGCGAGAGTTACGTAGCGCGAAGCATCTCAGCATTGTATTGCACGCTAAAAAAACCAAGCTCGATTAGAGAGAGACTTCTTATCTGACACGGGGGACGTACATTGGAAATATGATTGTACATCAGTAAGAGTCGAACTTTAAATTTATATTGGAATGTTAGTTTTGTTGGGTAACAATTCTAAAATATAAAATTCTAGAAATTTATACGAAGGTAATAATAATAAAGATATATTATTAGAAACTTTTACTAATTATTAGTAAAATTGAAGTATTTTTAGGTAAATAATTAATTTTATAGTATTGATAGGAGAAATTTAGCGGAACTTTTAAATTTTAAAGGAATTTTAGGAATAAATATTTTTTCATGGAGTTTTTTTTAATTTTCTCTCGTAATTTTTTGTTTTTTATGAATTTTTCTTAATTTTTATGGTTTTTCTAATTTTTACGAAAATTTATTAAATTTTTGTGATTTTTTTGGATTTTTACTCAAAAAACTAGTAATTTTTGCTAAATTTTAGGGTTTTTTCCGGATTAGAGTTTTTACAAAAGCAACATGGGCGTTTTGAGCAGCTTTTGTAGAAAACCTCGGAGTCCTACTGTTTTTTGACCCTATTTTTAGTCGGTTTTTTGACCCTATTTTTTGCATCAATTTTGGTCGATTTTTGATCATTTTTGGCAAAAAATGCCAACTTTTTCCATTTTTTGCCGAATTTTGGTTTCGGTCTGAGCCGCCCCTACGCCGCCGGCACATCGGGGATTTTGACGATTTTGACCCCGAATTTTATCCGATGTGGGGGGATCACAGGG
>JAAENB010000752.1 GCA_024224995.1 bacterium
AAGAAGAAAGCCCCTGGAACTTTCGGGCGGGCAGCAGCAGCGCGTTTCAATAGCCCGGGCACTGGTTAAAAAACCGAAGGTTGTTTTTGCCGATGAGCCTACGGCCAACCTGGACTCAAAAACAGGTGAAGCCATTGTTGACCTTATGCGGGAGCTTAACGAAAAAGAAGGGGTCACGTTTATTTTTTCAACACACGACCAGTTGATAATGAAACACGCGAAACGGCTTATCCGGCTGAAAGACGGCAAGATCAGTGAAAATGGTCTACAGGAAAAAGCCGCAAAAAAGGCTGTTAAGAAGACAGCTAAAAAAACAAAAAAATAAAAGGGGGCGAGTTATGAAATACCTGTTTAAACTTGCTGCTAAAAATATTTTACGCGCCCGGAGACGAACCATTCTTACGTTCATGATGCTGTCGTTTGGCATCGCGCTCTTTATTCTTATGGCCGGCATGCTTGAAGGATTCGACAAAGCATCGTTCAAAAGTATGATAGATTTTGAAACGGGTCACTTCAAGATCAGGAGCACCCAGTTCGATGAAGACCGTCCCTATGATATCGACAATTATATTGAAGACTTTTCAAAACAGGTCTCCATTCTTAAAGGGCTTGATTTTGTTACCGGCCACACCGGCAGGATCCTGTTTTTAACAGAGGCCGATAACTTTATAGATTCAACCCCGGTTGTTGCTATTGGCATTGATCCAAAAACCGATAAACAGGTCTTTTCCATGGACCGGTATATTACGGGTTCTTTAGAAAAGGGCGGCGCTATTGTTGGGAAAGCTCTGGCTAAAGATTTGAATCTTATAGATCCCGAAAGTAAAAAAATAAAGATCATAGATGGCGCGATGATCAATCTTACCAAGAAGAGTAAAAACGGGATGTTTACTTCTGTTGGCCTTCCGGTGACCGGCATAATCGAATCTGCCGATCCAAAGATCAACAACGGTACCGTCTACATGAACCTGGATGAGGCCCGGGAATTTCTTGCTGTTCCCGGAGCTACGGAAATTTCTCTCAAGGTAAATGACCTGGCGAAACTAAAGCTCTATGAAAAAGAACTGGAAAAGGCTTTTTCCGGCATGCAGGTTTTCAGCTGGATAAAACTGGCCGAAGACTTTGCCGCTCTCACCCAGATGAAGAAAAAATCGACCAATGTTTTTATCCTGTTCATTGTCATTATTGCCATTGTTGGTATTGTTAACACCCTTCTTATGTCGGTCTATGAGAAGAAAAAAGAGATTGGCACGCTCAAGGCTCTGGGCATGGAAGACGGTGAGGTGCGAAACCTGTTCATAATTGAAGGGCTTATTATAGGTTTCCTGGGAAGTATTATGGGCATGATACTGGGAACTCTTTTTAATCTCTATTTCGCTATTGAAGGGATTGACTATACTACCATGATGGGCGAAAACGCCGATTTTGGTTTAAAGGTCATGGGTGTGGTAAAATCAACATGGGAAATATCAGCATATATCCAGGCATTTGTAGTTTCCATAATTGCCAGTGTGCTTGCGAGTTATTACCCGGCTAAAAAAGTCACGAAGATGGAGCCGGTTGAATGTTTAAGAACGTTAT
>JAAENB010000753.1 GCA_024224995.1 bacterium
GGCCTGTTTCCGGGAGATACTGCCCGGAGCCTGCACCTTGAAAGCGACGTTACGTAACGTCGCTTTCAAAACGACCCCTGGCTGATTCTCCCCCGGAACCTACACAGAAACGGACCCCGGTATACCCACAGTTTCTGACCTATTTTTTCCCGGCCATCCGGTCCCTGAGCGGAGCCAAAGGGCCGGGTCCGCACTCTCAAGACCCCCTACAAAAGATCCTCTATATTGTTTATTCCCTTTCGTTCCAGGTTTTCCAGGATCTTCTTCACAACCTGGTTATATCGATATCCTACGATCCGTTTCGTGAGTCCCATGTATTCGGCGACCTTTGTATAGCTGTAATTATGAAAAGCGATGAGCTCTACCAGGGTTCTTTCATCATCATCCTCAATTTCTTCTTCTATGGCTTCTTCTATGAGTATCCTGGTGTCCCTGAAGCCGTTAACAAAAGTAAGGCTCACGTCATCAAAAATATCATCAATATTGGCTTTGGGCTTCTCTTTTCTCCGGTAATATTGCAGCACCACATTCTTTAAGGTGCCATAGAGCCATTTTCGCACATTATCGATATTATCCGTGTCTTCAAGGTTCCGGTAGAGAATAAGAAAAACCTCCTGGCAAAGATCCTCAGTATCCTCGGCGCTTCCAACCTTTGGGAAAACCGCGTTATATACGACCTGGTAATACTCACTAAAATACTCAGCAAACCTGTCGCGTTTTTTTACGTATGCACCCACTATATATATTATCCTCTCCTTGCAATCTCTTGCGCCCCCTTTGGGGGTGGGGGGGGTCTTGTCAGTTAAATCACATCTCTCCAGGATATCAACTGAAAAAAAGATCTATTGTTGCGCAAATTTATATTGACGCTATGAAATATTTTCTTTACCCTATAAACAGGAAAAAAGCATGAAAGCCGGATCAAAAAAAGACAACAAACACAAAAAAGACGACAGCCTTTTTGGTCTGCTCTCGTCCTATAAATTCAACAATACCTATTTTCGCATACTGGTTTCGGAAGATGATGAGATGTTGTCGCTGCAGCTTACCGACAACCCGGGAAGCTGGAAACAAATTGAGGAAAGCGCTTATAAAAAGTTTAAAATACTGCGGCGTCTGGAAATTGGCTGTACCAAGCTCTCTATTAAATATATCAATCCACGCCAATTAATTATGATTAAAGGAGAATCCCTGGGAGCGTCTCTTCCGTCTACAAAAACCGAAATAATAGACCACATTGAAGATCTTGGGTTTTATATTATAAATACCCCGCTGAAATACAAAAAAAAGGTCTTCACTGTGGTTAACAATCTCCTGAAACTGACTCCTCAAAAAAAATACGAAATAATTGAAAAATGCATTGCCCAGTGCCTTGACATAGACACCAAGCCCTGATTTTCCCCGGTTTACTTCTTTTTCTTAAGGATCTTCTTCAAATACTGACCGGTATATGATCCCTTAACCTTTACCACATCCTCAGGAGTCCCTTCGGCAACAACAGTTCCGCCGCCGTCTCCTCCTTCCGGTCCAAGATCGACTACCCAGTCAGCTGTTTTTATTACATCAAGATTATGCTCAATTACCATTACGGAATTCCCCTTTTCCACCAGGAAATTCAAAACTCCTATGAGCTTTTTTATATCGGCAAAATGAAGTCCTGTTGTGGGTTCGTCCAGAATATAGACTGTTTTCCCGGTAGACCGCTTTGAAAGCTCTGTGGCCAGTTTTATTCGCTGAGCCTCTCCTCCGGACAGGGTTGTAGCAGGCTGGCCCAGCTTGATGTAGCCCAGTCCCACCTCGTTTAAGGTATGGAGCCTCGACTTTGCTGCCGGTATATTCTCAAAGAACTCCAGGCCCTCCTCTACCGTCATCTCCAGTATTTCATATATATTCTTGCTCTTATAACGGACTTCCAGGGTCTCATGATTATACCGCTTTCCCTTGCAGACTTCACAGGTTACATAAACATCGGGTAGAAAATGCATCTCTATCTTCTTTACCCCGTCTCCCTGGCACGATTCGCAGCGGCCTCCTGATACATTAAAAGAAAACCTCCCTGGTTTATACCCCCGGATCTTTGACTCCGGCAGGCGGGAGAATAATTCCCGTAAGGGGGTAAAAAGCCCGGTATATGTTGCCGGGTTAGACCGGGGCGTTCTGCCTATGGGAGACTGGTCTATGTCAATGACCTTGTCGGCATTTTCCAGGCCTGTAATTTCCTTAAATTTTCCCGGGTATTCCTTTGACCGCATGAGCAGCGAAGAGAGCGCTTTATACAGGATCTCTATTACCAGGGTAGACTTCCCTGATCCCGATACCCCTGTTATTGCCGTAAAGACTCCCAGGGGGAAATTCACGCTTATATCCCGGAGGTTATTCTCTGCCGCTTCCTTTATCTCAATAAAACCGGTCGGTTCCCTTCGTTTGGGCGGTATGGCTATAAAAGACTCGCCCGACAAATATTTTCCCGTTACAGACTTCGGATTCTCTTCTATCTCAAGAGGGGTTCCTTTTGCCACAACATACCCGCCGTGGAGTCCCGCGCCGGGTCCAAGGTCTAATACGTAATCCGCCTCCCGGATGGTATCTTCATCATGCTCTACTACAATTACCGTATTACCTATGTCACGCAGGTGCTTCAGCGTGTCCAGGAGCCTCTTGTTATCCCGCTGGTGCAGCCCTATGCTGGGTTCATCAAGGACATACAACACCCCGGTTAAACTGGCCCCTATTTGCGTTGCCAGCCGTATTCGCTGAGATTCCCCGCCGGAAAGCGTTCCTGCTGTCCTGTTCAGGGTAAGATACTCAATTCCAACATCATTAAGGAATTTTAACCTCATGCGGATCTCTTTTAAAACCTGCTCCGCGATCTTCGCTTCGGTTTTTGTGAGCTTTATATCCTGAAAAAACTTATACCCGTCCTTAATGGAAAGTGAGGTTATTTCATCAATTGATTTGCCCGCAACCTTGACCGCAAGGCTCTCTTCCCGCAATCGTTTCCCACCGCAGCGGTCACAGCTTGTATTGGCCATGTAGCCTTCCATCCAGGCCCGCATATGCTCGGAAGTGGTCTCTCTGTAGCGCCGCTCCAGGTTTGGCAGCACTCCTTCAAACTTCCGTGAAAATTTATACTCCACCTTGCTTCTTTTGGCCTCAAAATCGACTTCCTTCTCGCCCGATCCATAGAGGATCACATCCTTTATCTTTTTGGGGAGTTTCTTCCAGGGCAGGGAGGCGTCAAAGTCCAGGCTTTTTTCCAGGGACCGTATCTGCTCCAGGTACCAGTAACTGGTACTTTTTCCCCAGACCTCCAGCACTCCGTCGTATAAGGACTTTTCCGGGTCCGAAACGATCCGGTCCGGATTAAACTTCATTATAAATCCCAGGCCGCCGCACTTCTGGCACGCGCCGTAGGGACTATTAAATGAAAACATTCTCGGGGATAGTTCGGGGATGGATACCCCGCAATCGGGACAGGAAAGAGAAGCCGAAAAGAGCTTCTCTTCATCATTTAACAGAACCAGCACCAGGCCTTCGGCTATATCCATAGCGGTTTCAACGGAATCAGCTAAGCGGGGACGTATTCCGTCTTTTTTTACCAGGCGGTCCACTACTATTTCTATTGAGTGCTTTTTATTCTTCTCAAGCTTAATCTCTTCATCAAGAGTCCGGATCTCTCCGTTTACGCGAACCCGGATAAAACCGTTTTTCCTGGCATGTTCCAGCTTATCGACATGCTCTCCTTTTCTTCCTCTCACTATGGGAGCCAGGATCTGTAGTTTGGTTCCCACTTTGTGGGTCATAAGGGATTCAACAATCTGGTCTATCGATTGTGAAGCGATCTTCTTTCCGCATTTATAACAATACGGTATCCCTATTCGGGCATACAAAAGACGAAAATAGTCATATATCTCAGTTACGGTCCCTACTGTAGAGCGGGGATTTCTATGAGTGGTCTTTTGCTCAATTGAGATGGCCGGGGAAAGCCCGTCAATATAATCGACATCGGGCTTTTCCATCTGTCCTAAAAACTGCCGGGCGTACGCGGAGAGGGACTCGACATACCTGCGCTGTCCTTCCGCGTAAATGGTGTCAAAGGCTAGTGAGGATTTCCCTGATCCGGACAATCCCGTAATTACCACCAGCTTGTCGCGCGGAATATCAACGGAGATATTTTTTAAATTATGCTCCCGCGCGCCCTTAATTGTAATTTTACGGTCTGTCATATCTGGGTTACAGTCATGGACCCGCACATGGGACACGCGACCTCGTATTCATCTTCCTCATCTTCAAGATTGCCGCCCCTGGTTTTTATAATAACATCATCCCAGCGGTAATCACAATCCTCACAGGCAAAACTGAGGTGAATCTTTTTATCACCCTCATCCCACTCCTGGTCGTCATCCTCTTCATCGTCATCGTCGTCGTTTTTGTCGGCAACAAGCTCTTTATCATCGTCTTCGTCTTCGATTAGATCATTCTCATCTTCGAGCTCTTCCTCCTCATAATTATCATCATAATATTCATCCTCATATACTTCGTCGTCCCATTCTTTCTCCATAATAACACCCTGCATTAGATATTAGTTTTGTCCTATTCCATATAACTATCCGGCAGACTGCTCCAGTTATACACGATGCAAGAACAATAAAGCTATTCCTTATTTATGCACATTAATAAAATAATAAATATATTTACTTCTGCCAAATAATTATTATTTTTAATAATCATAAAAGCGACATAAAAAACAATACCGCTTATGTTATGACAGACTAAAGAAATGAACATTTTTTTGTCAAAAAAAATTTCTTTCTTATATAAAAAAAAATAGGGGTATTCCCCTACGCTGCCTTATTTTACGCAACTTTTGTGCCAATGTTAAATAATTCGCGTTATTTGGGCTAAATTTGCGTCATTTTGCTAAATAAATCTTTTTTTTATATTGAGGCTTCCGAGGTCCGTTCCGGGTTTTTCCCGGTATAAATAGCGCGGTAAATATTAAAACTGCCATCCACATACTCTTTTGCTCCATACCCGGTACCTTCTCCTCCATGTCTTTGCCCTTCCAGCGCTGCCATTCTCAGCACATTATGAGATACCCGGTAAGTAAGTTCTACTACTATTCCTGTTTTCTTTTGTATATTTTCTGTCATGTATCCTTCCACCCTAAAAAAGTTCGATTTTATTCTCTCTCTATATATATTAATGTCGATTTGGGGTAAAATAGGACAATTTTTTTGTTAAACCCATTTAAAAAAAGAAATAAGTGCTCTATTTTTATACATTTCTCTCTTAATGAACAGCTTCTTTTCTATGATTATCAAAATGCTGTTGTTCATTCCCCTCCAGGTAACGTTTATTCCTCATCCCTTGCCGTTATTCAAAAAATTCCGTATTTTTATACTACAAGAAAAGAAGCATTATGCTGATATTCATCTTCCCGGAAACAGCTCTGCTAAAGAGCTCTGAGGTCAAAAAATTTCCTGAAAAACGCACTACCAAAGAGCTCTGAGATGCCAACACCGCTCGGTTCACTCAGTATTTAACTCAAAAAAAATTGCAGAAATAGTTGACTCTTCCCTCATTATATTATATATATATTAGTAGCATACGAAAGCAGCCTTTTGAGGTCTTCGTATGGATTTTTAATTAAAAAATGTACAAAACAATCTCATATGGAGGAAAAAATAATGAAAAAACTGGTTTTTTTAGCAATTATAACAATTCTGGCAGTTTCGGTATTTGGATGCGGGCAAACAGAGGTTAACTGGCAAAATTCTCATACCAATGCGGTTAACACTATCCAATGGCAGGATTCCAGCGGCAATACCGATCAAACCTGGAATGAAGAGGTGGCATCGGGTGCATCAAATGACTTCAGGCAGGTTGAAGTACTAACCGGGCAAGCCGAATGCTCTGATGGTGGACCTGCAACGGCTATTAATATTGAGGGTGCTCAAGGAGGCGGAAGTGCCTACACTTTAACCGAAGGAAGCTCCGAGACACTTGTCATTCAGAGCTTAAAATAATTATACAATAAAGAATATTCCCTCTTAAACTCCACTCACCGGATTGTGTTGTGGTCTTTTAGAGAAGAATATTCTTTTTTTTTGAGCGAAACAGAACGATATATATAATAATGGTATCAATATAATTAACAGTATATCCACGATTAAGGAGAGTTCAGTTTTGATGAAAAAAAAATTTGTTTATGGTCTTATCCTGCTATTATTTTGTGGTATTTTTACTGGAAATTTTCTCTATTCTCAGGACAAAAAAGACAATTCCAAATGGATGAGGATGAGCGGCCGCTGGAAAATTGAGAACAGCTATGCTGTCGAAAGAAAAAGGGGGGCGGGAGGCTGGTTTTTTCATGATATCCTTGAATATAACTCATTAGCCAGCAGGAAAAATTTTGAAGAGTTCTCATCAATTGATTTAAAAATGAACCTGTATAATCCAAGGATTACCCGGAGGATGAAGAATATAAAGGATCCCGTAAGAATGATGGCATTTTTTGCCGCCAAAAGCCTGGTTCCGGGAGAAAAGTATCAGTATTATTTAACCAACTTTTATGCCTTTAAATTATCCGGCAATAAAGACAGAATAACAAAGGTCAGCTTTGTCAGGTCCGACATAATTGATTCATCTGTCTCGAAGCCTGCTAAGAAAAATTACCGGGTTACGGAACTGCGTTACAAGCTTTACAAACTGGATTTAAACAAAGACCATATTATGAGTATAAAGTTTAAAGACAAAAAGGCCACTCTCTTTATTAATGGGGAAGAGGTTTTGCAGGCAAATATACCGGAAAACTACGAAGGAAGAGTCGGTTTTAGCGCTCAAAATATTGCCATAAAAGTCGATTACTATAAAGTTTCCAACAATGAAGCCGTGATTTTTGATGACCAGTTTAACAGGAACAGTATTTTCGTTCGCACGGTTAGAGGCAAATTTATAAAGAATAAAAAAAAATAGAAAATAGTACAATTCCACAAAAAAAAGACAAGAGTTTTCCCTCTTGCCTTTTTTTTTGGAGATAAAGCAAACAATACTGTCTACTTAATCAGCCTCATTACGGAATCGGGTCTCAAGTTTGATATATTATCAAGACCACCCGCGCCGGTATCGGCAAAAGCATTGTTGATATTCCCCATAAGGTTCCCCACCTTATCGTCCCCCGCGAGGTTGGAAGCCATAATATTGTCCACCTCTACCTGGAGCGTTTTAAGCTTGCTCACATCATTATTAATAAGGGTATCAACGTCCTCCATCCTGGAATTAATAGTTGTTTCATTTATGGTGCCGCCCATAAATTCCTCCAGCACAGGCTGGCCATTAATCCGGACATCTTCTAAAATATTTTTTTGATTTTCTCCACCCTGATCCAGATCATCACGCAGCTGCTCTACTCCATTGCGTACTACCTGGTTCCCGGTCATTGTAGACTGGATATCCCGAAGCTCTGACTCAATAGTATCGAGGCGGGAATTTACCCTGGTTCCGATTGCCACTGAATCGGTTTTTACCTCTTTCTTCTGCTTATTGAGACTTTCCTCATTGAGTTCCCGCTGATTATTGATTTTCTGCGCGGACCCCAATATTCCATCGATTGATACTTTCATTTTACACCCTCCTTTGTGTTTATTTCGGAAAAGCTTTCTGAACACAACATTCCATGTTGCTATTATAATATAATAATATCGACATTTATTGTCAACTATTATTAATCCCGAAATAGTAATTCCCGGCATCCCGGTGTGTAAAAGTATGATAATTATGTGTATTATGTCACATATACTATATTATACGACATAACACCGGTTAATTTTTAGAATTTTTTTTATTTTTTTTTGAATAGCCCGGGTTTCATTGAGCATGATTAATCTACCTAATATTGCTGAAAATTTTGGCACCAGACAAAAGAGCAAAATTTTGTTTGCCACAAACATTTTTGCTTAATTTCAGTATTGACATTTACGATAAAATATGATATAATTTATATCTAAAACTCTATTTTAATTATAACCCGGTACATATTTGTCCCGGTGTATTTTTTTTTAAATTCTTTACACCCACAGGGTATTTTATAGCGTGCCTTCATAATAAAAGTCTCTTTTCCGCTATTTTTTCCTGCCTTTTGCAGGCCAGGTAACCAGCGGTTTATTTAATAATAATATGAGGTAATGAATATGAAAAAAATTCGTATGTTTGGTTTGTTTTTGACTCTTTTGTGCGGTGTGGCCTTTTCCGGGTGCGAGCAGGGGCTGGCCAGTAATGACGCGTCTTCGGATGATGAAAATATGAAGTTCAGTTTTTCCGATATGTATAAGAAGCTTGCCAGTATGGAGGATAGGATAAAGACTCTGCAGGATACGGTGACTACGCAAACGGGGTCTATTGTGCAGTATGATACTATTGTTGGCCAGATGCAGACTACGATTGATGCTCAGGCCGGGCAGATAACCGTTCTTGAAGGTTTGTTGGCGCAGAAAGCTGATGCATCAGGGGTTTATTCGAAGGGGGAGATGGATGTGATGATGGCTCCTGAGGCAAAAACCGGGGTTCTTGCGTATTCCGATGAACCTGTTTTATTCGATGATACCTATTTATTCTCCGAATTAAGGGATGAAAAAGACGAATACAATCCCGCAACCGGTACATTTACCGCTAAGAAAGCCGGTTATTATCTTATTACTGTTACAGGAAGAGATAAAACTTCATTATCAGGTCAGTATGGATTTAGAATTTTAAAAAATAATACACGAACATCTATAGCATATTCGTATACATCATCTCATGAAGATTTTATGGATGGTGGTCATAGTTGTTCAACAATTCAGTATCTGGAAGTGGGCGATTCTTTGAAAGTCGAAACTGTTAGAAGAATTAGAGTCTGTGAGAAAATTTATTTTGGAGTTAGAGA
>JAAENB010000754.1 GCA_024224995.1 bacterium
ATCATGCGCTGCACTTCCTCGTTACCCACGGTCTTTTGCATCTTCATTAAAAAGTCGGAATCGGCATCGGCCTTGTAGGTCGACTTGCGCTGGACTTTCTTATTTTTATCTTCTTTCTTGCGAACAGAATCGGATTTGTCGGAATCGATATCGGATTTTTGGACGAGGTCTTTATCATCGTTACTCATAGCATAACTCCAGGGTGTAAATTTGCGGCATGCTCTCTCTATCTCTGTTTACGGGAAGGCAGCAGATGAATAAAAAAGCCCGGAAAGGCTCAAAAACAGACACTTCTACCATAATAGTCATATTATTGCGAAAATATACAACTAATATATAGAATTTATACAAAAAAAGACCGGATGTCAAGTCGGAAAGGGGGAAAATGTGTATTGATGAGGATTTAATGAGGAAAAGCCCGGAATCACTTTAATTTAGCGCCCTTCTTTTTCAAAAACCGAACCATCTTCACCTGCTTATTCAGCTTCGCCCGATAAAGCGGAGTCCCTCCCGGAGCATACCGGGAATCGATAAATGGGGCTTGCGCGTTGATATTAGCGCCATTGGCAATTAACAGTTCCGCGATTTTAACATGCCCTTCGGAAGCAGCAAGATGGAGCGGGGTAGTATGGTATCTCTCTTTTTGATTAACATTGGCTTTATTTTCAATGAGAAGCTTCGCCATTTTATAATTTCCATTGGAAACAGCTAAAAATAATGGAGATCTCCCATTCCGGGCAGCAGTATTAACGTTGAGACCTTTACTGATTAATAATTTTGAAAGTTCAAAGTGATTCTTCTTAACGGAAATATACAGCAGCGAATGTCCAATACGGTTGGTTATGTGAATATCGGCTCCATGATCCAACATGAACAACACAGCCTTCATTAATATATCTTTATTCCTGAAATTGTAGATAATACGAAATAAAGGGGTTTCGTTGCCACCATCACGGGCGTTTACATTCGCACCATGATTAACTAAAATCCGGATCATCTGAACATCATCGCGCATAACAACATGAAGAGCAGTCCATTTTCTGCTGAGGAAAACAGCATTAACGTCGCAGCCATTTTCAATAAGGATTTTCGCGACTCTATGATTGCCCCTTCTGGCAGCCTTATGCAAAAACGTTCTACCGTCTGATTCTTTATACTTAACATTTGCGCCATTTTTAATTAATAATTTCACAATCTCCACTTTATCCTCGGCAACTACCCGATATAATGGAGTTCTATTATTGGAATTTATCGCATTCACATCCGCGCTCTTACGAATAAGCAATTCCGCGGTAGAAGGACTATCTATTCTACCAACAAAATGCAGGGGAGTGTTAGCAAGTTGGTCTCTGGCATTTACATCCGCCCCCTTGCGTATAAGATATTCAGTAATTTTATTGCGATGTCTTCTAACGGCATTATGCAGAGCAGTATCACCGGAACGGTCTTTCGCGTTAATATCCGCGCCGCTATTAAGAGCGCTTTTAACAGCTTTAAGATCACCTTTATCTACAGCGTCAAACAGGCTGCTTTTGGAAAAAGCAGCAGAAGAAAAAGAAAAACAAAGGGTGATAAAAAGAAATAAGCAAGGGGTGATATGTTTAATCATGGGTAATAGGACTTCCTCATTTTCAAAATTCGCAGCTTTCTATAACTGCGTTTACCATATATTAATAACCACAAAACTTCCCGGTTATCATCTTCCATCAACCACTCTTTAAATTCATCTGACTGCAATTCTTTAATAGGAATATTGGAATCGTTTGTTTTTTTACGCCGTTTCATATAAAACTTCATCAGTTTTCCATTTCTTTTAAAAAATTTAACGACTTCCTTATTTGGGGTTAATATTCGCCTGGGATTATCTTTATCTACCCACATAACAGAAACCATAAAATTCCATAGCGAACGAGCGCCTCTTTTACCGTACCTGCACCCCGGCTCAATGTCAAGATATAAAGGGAAACCTTCACTTGCAACATGAGAATCATTGAACTCCTTCCCGGGAGCATCTAATTTTGCCAATATTTGACCCGCCCGCTCCAGGGCTTTATAATGATAATCAGTAATATAACTTTTTAGCCCGGTAATGGCGCAAATAAAATCAATTACCTTAAGAAATTTCACAAAATCATTATTCGCTTTTACCCACATATTCTCATTCGGCTTTGGTCCCTTCCATTCTTTTGACAGCTTATACCCTTCATATAATTTTTTGTACTTACCCTTTAATTTTTTTTCGCCGTATTTTTCGGCGTATTCTCTCATTTTCCCTTTTATTTTTCGAGTGGTATCATATTCTTTTTGAAATTTCTCAAGTGTCTTAGTAAAATATTTCAACGTGTAACTGTTATCATAGGTCATTTTCCAGAGAAAATCGATTGTTTTAGCAATATCACTATTCATAGTACCATTTTGGTAATAGGTATGGATCAACAGGGTAGCCGTATTCTGGACTTCAGTATTAAACTTTCTTGCGGGGATACTCGCCCACGCTTTAAGCATAGAAGCAACTTTCAGGGGGTCCGGATCGGGAGAAAGTTCCCTTTCATATGCTTCAAGGACCGATTTCCCAATATTATCAGCTATTGCAATATCCTGTCTCATCTCAGTAACAAAGAGCCAGGTAAGTTCGTCATTCCCTTCCAATTCAAATTTTTTAGAACATTCCTGAAACATGTCAAACATTTGATTTCGATAATTCTCCCATCTTCTTTCACATTTATTATAAACATGAGGAAATTGTTCACTGAAACCTTGCGATAAAAATTGGTGCTTCTGGTCATCCATCATTGAGTACAACTCATCATACACATATTTAGCATCTTCATAAAATTGAACTCGGTAAGTTTCACTTTTAACAGCCACAGGATTATTTTTCAGGCATACTTTAACTGTTACGGTCTCACCAAGTTTTCCTTTTGAGTACATAGCGTCTTTCTGCGTATCATCCATAGGGATAAAATCATCGTCATTGGATCTGGCCTGGATCATGTCTTTATCCACTTTCTGCTGCACAGTTGAAACCTTTTTCCCCCCGCCCTGCTGCAGCACATGAGTCAGCTCATGAGCAATCAGCTCTTTCCCTTCCCTGGAATGAGGATTATACTGCCTGGCGGCAAAGACAATATCGTGGCCCGTAGTAAAGGCTTTGGCGTTAATGGAACGGGCCAGGTTATCGGCCGAATTACCGGAGTGGATACGCACGTCACTGAAGGAAGCGTCCATTCTCTCTTCAAAGAAACCGCGGGTAGAGCTGTCAAGAGAACTGCCGCCGCCTTTAAGGTTATTAATACCCGATTCAACTGCCGGAGAAACAGTCATGCCCCCGGAAGAGCCTTTCGCCCGGACAATCCCATGACCGGGTTTACGATTTAACCCTTTAGCGGCAAAAACAATATTATGATTCGTGGAAAAGTCACCGGCATTAACGGAACGGGCAGCATAATCAGATTGTTTTTCGGAATGCGAACCCAGGGCGTTGAAATAAGTATTCATCCTGCCTTCATAACAGCGGTGGACCATGGAATTAAGAGGATTAATTTCTTCCCGGCTGGCCCGGATATCGGCGTCGGACATAGAAACAACTTTTTGTGCAACGGCATCGGCTTCTTTTTCGTAAATGTCATTGGGGCTGCCAACCGTCATCTTAGCCTGGACAACGCGGTTTTGGATCATGCGCTGCACTTCCTGGTTACCCACGGTTTTATGCATCTTCATTAAAAAGTCGGCATCGGCCTGGTAGGTCGACTTGCGCCGGACTTTCTTATTTTTATTTTCTTTATTTTCTTTTTTATTAATATCGGACTTACTACTTTCAAGAGAGGACTTACTATCG
>JAAENB010000755.1 GCA_024224995.1 bacterium
ATCGAGATTATTATCATCATTACTCATAATATCACCTCTAAGATAAAGAATATCCTGCAAACCATGAACCATGAATATTACACAAAAACGGCATTATGTCAAGTAAAAAAGCCCGCAATAGTTCTAAGGCAAAAGAAGTGAGGGATCAATACTTGCGGAAATATCCCGGAAAATTGGCTGGTGATCTCACGCAGGTACCGGGAGGCAGCGTGACGGATGGAATAATTAACGCCCACGCATTACGGGCACTATCTACGCGCTCCATGCTGTTTTAAATATACAATGATATCTTCATTTTTCTGTTTTTTTGCCAGGCTTAAAGGAGTAGTACCTTTGACATTTTGAACATTTATTTTTGCGCCATGCTTAACAAGTAATTTAACTATTTCAATGTTGTTTTTCCATACCGCTTCATGAAGAGGAGTGCTTCTTCTTTCGGTTGAATTATTAACATCTACTCCATGATTAATCAGGATTTTAACAATATTAATTTTATCTTCTGAGACTGCCAAAAATAGAGGAGTCTTACCACTTACACTTTTAAATTCAACTTTTGAGCCATGACTTATTAGATATTCCACAGTCTCTTTATGACCATTCATCGCAGCCAGGTGTAATGGAATATACCAGAATTCATCTACACTATTAACGTTTGTTTTTTGAGATAAAAAAATTACCGTATCCAGATGACCAAAAGAAGCAGCCTCATGGAGAGGAGTAGCGCCAGCTATTGTTTCGGAATCAAATTTCGCGCCATGCCCGGCTAAAGTTTTTGCAGCTTCAAGATGACCTTTCTGTGCCGCCTGGTGCAGGGGAGTATAACCCATTTTATTTTTAGCTTCAATTTCTGCGCCATTATTAATCAATAATTCCATTATCTTTAGCCTGTTGCTAATGACGGCTTGATGGAGAGGTGTAAAATCAAAAGAATCCCTGGTATTGACATCATACCCCTGCTCAATCGCCTTTTTTACATCATTATAAGAGCCGGATTCAATAGACGAAGATACTGATTTTTTACAAGATAAAAAAAATGGACTGAGAAATGGAACTAAAATTATAAGAGACATTATTTTTTTCATAGAACGGCCAGCCCCCAAACAAGTCTGTGGTTATAAAAATATAATATATAATTGGCACGACTTAATAATTTACTGATAATTCCTTATTTAATCGTTTTTGAACTGCTTTCATTGCTTTAAGAGCCTCTTTTGCTTTTTGCGCTGAAACATCTTCTTCAAAAAAACTAATAATGCCGCTTATCATGTCAAATAGAGCACCCCATACCGATACAAGCATCAACATTACGCCTTCCAGAGGTAAGACAAAGATACTACACAGTGCCCAACAAAGCCGGGCAATGGGCTCTCCATTCCCGGGGTCCTTGCTGTGATAAAGATAATCAAACCAACCATGAACTGTATCACAGAAACCGTCAGTCCATCCCCCAATTCCAAAGACTCTCCCTATCCATCCTCCTCCATGTGTTGAGGTCATCATTGAGTTATGGCTATCAATAATAGCTTTATGATAATTTATAAGTTTACGTAAACTTTTAATTTTATGTTTTTTGGATGCTGTTAAGTATTTAAAAGCCTCCATATCCCAATCAATAGGTTTTCCTTTTTTCATATCTCTAAGCATGAATCTACAGGCAAGAAGCGCGTTTCCTTTATTTACTTTATAAATGGATTGCCATACGTTTTCAGATTTCATATACGATTCGTATTCTGCAGTACTCATGATTTGTTCGTTAGTAATTATTCCGGATGTATCTTTATATCCTCGTAAATATGAATAAGTTGGGTTTTCTGCCTCCTTCCTCTGCACCCCGCCCTTCTTCTGCTGCAGCACATGAGTCAACTCATGCCCAAGCAGCTTCTTCCCCTTCTGCGTAGCCGGATCAAAATTCCGCGCCGCGAAAACAATATCATGCCCTGTAGTAAACGCCTCGGCGTTAATAGACCTTGCAAGCTTATCCGCCCTATTCCCCGTATGAACCCGCACATCACCAAGATAGGTATTCAACCTTGACTCATAATACCCCCGCACATCCTTATTCAGCTGAGACCCGGTCCCCTTAATACTGCTCAACCCGGATTCAAACCCCGAAGGAACTTCCATACCCGAAGGAGACCCTTTGGCCTGAACAAGAGACTCATCACTCTGCTTTGACTGAACCTGGGCGTCGGTCATATTCACGATCTTGTCTGCCACAGCATCGGCTTCTTTTTCATAAACGTCATTGGGACTGCCCACGGTCATCTTAGCCTGGACAACGCGGTTTTGGATCATGCGCTGCACTTCCTGGTTGCCCACGGTTTTATGCATCTTCATTAAAAAGTCGGCATCGGCCTGGTAGGTCGACTTGCGCCGGACTTTCTTATTTTTATTTTCTTTATTTTCTTTTTTATTAATATCGGACTTACTACTTTCAAGAGAGGACTTACTATCG
>JAAENB010000756.1 GCA_024224995.1 bacterium
AGAAATGTGTCAAGGAATAAAATGGAGCTTTAACCCTTGACATTTTATTGAAAACGGCTAAATTTGTTCACAGGAAAAAATACGGAAGGAATGTTTATGACAGACGCACGATTTCAAGACTTTAAAAGGATTTTTGAACCAAAAAAAGTAGCGATAGTGGGAGTTGCGGCAGAAGGTTTTAATTTTGGAAAAGGAATACTTCTCTCGCTGCAAACTATAGGCTTCAACGGAGAGATTTACCCGGTGAATCCCAGGGGAGGGACCGTAGCCGGGCTGCCAATATATGAAACTATTGAAGAAATTCCTGGAGATATAGATTTTGCCATAATAGCGGTTCCGGCGAAACATGTACCCGGCGCGGTGGAATCGTGCCGGAAAAAGGGAGCGGCAGGAGTAGAGATCCTGTCATCGGGATTTAAGGAAGTGGGAACCGATGAAGGAGCTCTATTGGAAGAGCAGATCCGGGAGAGCGCGGCAAAAGGAATACGGGTAATAGGACCAAATTGTTTTGGAATTTACAGCCCCCGAGCCGGACTAACCCTGCTGCCGGGACCCGATCTTTCCAGGGAAACAGGCCCTGTAGCCTTTGTTTCTCAGAGCGGCGGGATGTCTATAGATTTTGCCGATATTGGCCTGTGGAAAGGGATCCGGTTTAGTAAAATAATCAGCTTTGGCAATGGAGCCGACCTTCGGGAAACGGAACTCCTGGAATACCTGGGAACCGATGAAGATACTAAAATAATAAGCATGTATATAGAAGGGGTCGAAAATGGCAGGAAATTTTTTAACACCCTGAAAGATGTGGCAGCAAAGAAACCGGTAATTATTTTTAAGGGAGGCCTATCGGACGCGGGCCGGAGGGCCGTAGCCAGTCATACCGCCTCAATGGGAGGGCAGCGGATAATATGGGAATCCCTTATTCGCCAGTGCAATGCCATACAGGTGACCGATCTCCGGGAAATGAGCGATACATCCCTGGCTCTTTCATATATACCCGAAGGAGTCTATAAAGGACTTTCAATAGTCGGAGGAGGCGGAGCACTGGGAGTGGCAGCCGCGGACCTGGCCGAATCTTATGGAATGTTTATCCCCGTGTTAGAGCAGGAGCTTCAGGACGCTATTTTTGAGCTTTTGCCAAAGCCGGGATCGAGCGCGACGAATCCGGTAGATATAGCGAATCCATACGCGCCGCCAAAGCTTTTAAAAGAAACCCTGGTTCACGCGGCAAAAGATAAAAATGTTGATATCCAGGTAGTGACCCAGCTTTTTTTCCATTACAAAGCCCTTGCGGTGATGCTGGGAGCAGATTCCATACAAATGGTTACACCCTATAAAGAGCTGGTTGACGCAGTGAGTGAAGCTCAAAAAGAAACAGGAAAACCCATAGTAATGGTATTGCCGCAATATAAACAGGAGCTCGAATCAATAGAAGTGGAAACCATAACCCGGGAAGCGCGAAAACTGTTTCTTGAAAAAGGGATTCCTGTTTTTGATGAAATGAAAGACGCTTTAAAAGCGCTTGGTAATGTTACTAAATATTATGAGAAGAAACGGGCTCGTTCTCAAAAAGAATTATAGACAGAGATAAATCGTATGCTATAATAAAATATGGCAAAGAGATTATATGTTATTTTTCTACTGTCCCTGTTTGTTTTTCCTCTGCTTGTCTCCTGCGGCTCTATGTTTTCTCCGGGTATAAAACCACCGGAAGTTGATAAAGGAGTTCTGGATTTAAGTAACTGGGATTTTAAAAATAATGGTCCTGTTGAACTCAAGGGAGAATGGGAATTCTATTGGGAAAAACTGCTCAATGCGGAAAATTTTCAACAGGAGAATTTTCCTGAAAAAACCGGGTATATATCATTACCCGGATTATGGAATGGCTATAAGATCGATGGAAAGCCAATCTCCGGGCACGGGTATTGTACCTATCGATTGATTATCAAACTGAAAAATTCCCCGCAGCTCCTTGGAATAAAAATGCCCACCTGCGGAACCTCTTATTCTCTCCTGGTAAATGGAGAGCTCCTGGCACAAAACGGAAAGGTTGGAACAAATAGGGATACTTCGGAACCCCAATCTCTACCCCAAACTGTTGAGTTTTTATCTAAGGAAGAAAACATAGAAATCTTATTGCAGGTTTCCAATTTCAGATATTTCGAAGGCGGTGCCTGGGATATTATTGAATTTGGTTCAGTAGATCATATTCAGCGAAAAAGAGATATAAAAGTAGCACTGAATCTTTTTTTGTTTGGCAGTTTGATTATAATGTCTTTATACCATTTTGGTCTCTTCAAACTGCGTCGAAAGGATCCTTCTGTTCTTTATTTTGGGATAATCTGCTTTATGATGGGTTTACGGGGCTGGTCTGGTTACGCAGGAATGTTTTTTGGTTTTTCTCTATCCGGGAATTAATTGGGAAATATTGACTAAACTGGAATACCTCACTGTATATATGACTCTTCCTGTTTTTATTACATTTATTAATGAACTGTATCCACAAGAATTTTCCCGGATCATGGTACGGATTATTCAGGGAATTGGATTGCTTATGTGTGTATTGACTGTTGTGACTCCGGCACGAATATTTTCATTATCTATGGATTTCTTTTTATTGTATTGTTCCTTCGTGTGCTTTTATCTTTTATATGCTTTAATTAAAGCTGCTATTCGAAGAAGGGAACACTCATTATTTGTTGTGTTTTGTTTTCTTTTTCTTTTTGTTACTACTATGAATGATATTCTGGAAGAAATGGAACTAATTCATACTGGAGAATTGTCACCCCTTGGTATGTTTGTTTTTCTTTTTGCGCAGGCCTTTATCCTCTCTTCACGGTTTTCCCGGGCTTTTGACATAGTGGAGATTCAGTCTGAGGAATTAAAAGATCTTAATATTAATCTTGAAAACAAAGTTGAAGAGAGAACCGAAGAACTTAAGGCGGCAAATGAAGAGATGCTGGCCGCGAATGAAAGCCTTGCGGAAGCCAGGGATGCTCTTTGGGGAGAAATGCAGCTTGCCAAAAAAATTCAGACTGTTCTTTTGAACAAAGAACCGGAAATTTCCGGGTATACAATCGCGGTACATATGACCCCTGCTGATGATGTGGGCGGTGATTATTATGATATTATTAATATAAAAGGGTATGACTGGATAGTTATCGGTGATGTTGCCGGTCATGGGGTTACTTCCGGATTAATAATGATGATGGCACAAACAGCAATACACGCCACCCTGGAGCAGAACCCTGAATTAGAGCCATCGGAACTGTTAACGCTGATTAACAGAACACTGGTAAAAAATATCAACTTAATAAATAATGAGAAGTATATTACTATTACCGTACTTGCAGCTCATAAAAACGGAACATTTTCTCATTCCGGGCTTCATCAGGATATTTATATCTATCGTTCCGGGAAGGGAACTGTGGATGTTGTCGAAACAGATGGGGCCTGGGTTGGGCTAATGGATGAAATTGGTTCAAAGCTCAAAAATCTTCAGTTTGAACTTAATCCCGGAGACGCGATGCTTTTGTATACTGATGGAATTCCTGAAGCATGGGTCAAGGGAAGTGTAAAAGGAGAACGAGACCCGGCAACTGATATGTTTGGGGACAAAAGATTAATTGATCTTTTGAAAAAATCGGGGAAGAAGGCTCCGGAGGA
>JAAENB010000757.1 GCA_024224995.1 bacterium
AATATATTCCGGGCAATATATTTAGTAAGGAAGGAAGAAACAAAAGATGTCAAAACCTGTAATATTTATGTATTCCGGCCAGGGATCACAGCTCTATCATATGGGACATGAACTCTATGAAAAAGAGCCGGTCTATCGAAAGTGGATGGAAAAACTTGATGGAATGGCGCGGGATATCATGGGAGAGCCGGTACTCTCCAGTATGTATGATAAAAGTAAAAAAAAGAGCGATATGTTCGATCACCTGCGATACAGTCATCCCGCCATATTTATGACAGAATACGCGTTAACCCGGCTGCTCATGGAAAACGGCATAGAGCCCGACTTTGTCCTGGGAACCAGTATGGGAGAGTTCGCATCAGCCGCAGTTTCCGGGGTTTTGAGCCTGGAAGAAACCCTTGAAGCGGTTATTAAACAGGCAGAGGTTCTGGAAGCAAACTGTGAAAAAGGAGGGATGATAGCGATACTCAAAAGTCCCTCACTCTATACCAGCGAGCCGCTCCTTTCGCAGCATAGTGAACTTGCGGGAATAAATTTCGATGAACATTTTGTCATTGCCGGAAATAGTGAACCCTTAGGAGAAATAGAATCATATTTAAGGCAAGAAGAAATTTTATACCAGGCTCTTCCGGTGAATATAGGATTCCATTCACCGGCAATTGATACGGGAAAATCTATCTATGTAGATTATTTAAAACAGAAAAAATTCAAAAAACCGGAAATAGAATTTATTTCCTGCTCCCGGGCCGCGATCTTAAAAGAGTTAAGTGATGATTATTTCTGGGAGATCGCGCGAAAACCAATAGAGTTTCAAAAAACCGTAATGGCCCTGGAGGAAAAGGGGGCATATACGTACATCGACCTGGGACCGTCAGGAACCCTGACAAATTTTGTAAAATACAACCTGGGACCGGAATCGGGTTCAACGAGCCTGGCATTTCTGAATCCCTTTGGACGAGATATAGACAGTTTCAAAAAAATTAAAGATTATTTTCCAGGTGGTCATAGCTCACCGGTAATGAAAAAATTAATGAACGAGGAGAGAAAAATGACAACATATGTTTTCCCCGGACAGGGTTCTCAAAAAAAAGGAATGGGGGCGGATCTCTTTGATGAATTTAAAGAATTAACAGCACAGGCCGATGCCATTCTGGGATATTCAATCAAAGATTTATGTCTGGAAGATCCGGATAATAAATTAGGGCAAACACAGTTTACCCAGCCTGCGCTCTTTACGGTAAATGCCCTTACGTATTTAAAAAAGATACAGGAAACCGGGCAAAAACCGGTTTATGTGGCAGGCCACAGCCTGGGAGAATATAACGCTTTATTCGCGGGCGGAGCTTTTGATTTTGAAACCGGGCTTAAAATGGTAAAGAAAAGAGGAGAACTCATGAGCCGCGCGTCGGGAGGCGGAATGGCAGCGGTTATTGGCTTAAGTGATGAGCAGGTAGACGCGATACTTAAGGATAACGGGTTAACGACAATCAGTGTTGCCAACTATAACAGTCCCGGTCAAATAGTAGTAGCCGGTCCCAAAGAGGATATAGACAATGCCGCTGATACTTTTGACAAAGGCGGAGCAACCATGTATATCCCACTCAAAGTAAGCGGCGCTTTTCATTCCCCATACATGAATGAGGCGAAAGAAGAGTTTGCCGAGTTTTTAAAAGGAATAGAATTCTCGGATTTAACCATCCCCGTAATCGCGAATGTAACGGCCAGACCCTATAAACAGGACGAGATCAGGGAGACCCTTGGAAGCCAGATTACCAGTTCGGTAAAATGGACAGAGATAATTCGCTATTTCATGGGACTTGGAGAAACGGAGATTGAAGAGGTTGGTCCGGGCAATGTACTCGCTAAACTGGTAAAGAAAATCTTAAAAGAATCACAGCCCTTGCAAGTGCCGGACAATGAAAAACCCGGCGCACCTGATGCTAAAAAGAAAGCACCGGAGCCTGTAGTTGAAACGCCGAAAGAGAGTTCTAAAAAAGAGAGCCCTAAAAAAAAGAGTGGTGGAACCGGAGCTCTTAACATAACCGGGGAGTCCCTGGGAAGTGAAGAATATAAAAAAGAATACGGATGCAAATACGCTTACGCAGCCGGGGCAATGTATAAAGGAATCGCTTCAACAGGGCTGGTAAAACGAATGGGCAAGGCCGGGATGATGGCATATTACGGAACCGGCGGTGTAGATTTTGATACCATTGAAAAGGCAATACAGGATATTCAATCGGCGCTTTCAAATGGAGAGCCTTATGGAATGAATTTGCTGAGTAATCCCAATGAGCCGGAGGCGGAAGAAGCAGCAGTAGACCTGTTTTTACGGCATGGGGTACGGAATGTAGAAGCAGCGGCGTTTATGCAAATGACACCGGCATTGGTAAAATTCCGGTTAAAAGGCTTAAGCCGCGGGAGTGACGGAAGTGTTGTTATTGCCAATAAAATTATCGGAAAAATATCCCGGCCCGAAGTGGCAGAGCTCTTTTTGAGTCCTGCTCCGGAGCGGGTTCTTAAGAAGTTGCTTGATGAGAATAAGATCACGGAAGAAGAAGCAGAACTGGCGCTCAAGGTACCCATGGCAGACGATTTAACCGTGGAAGCTGATTCCGGAGGGCATACGGACATGGGAGTTGCCTATGCTTTAATGCCTGCAATGGTAAAACTCCGGGACGATATGATGAAAAAATACGGGTATTCCGCAAGGGTTCGTGTTGGAGCAGCAGGGGGAATAGGAACTCCTGAGTCCGCGGCAGCGGCCTTTATCCTGGGAGCTGATTTTATAGTAACGGGATCAATAAACCAGTGCACGGTAGAAGCAGGCACCAGTGAGCTGGTTAAGGATCTGCTTCAGCAAATGAATGTACAGGACACGGAGTACGCGCCTGCCGGAGATATGTTTGAGATGGGAGCCCGGGTTCAGGTGCTGCGAAAGGGATTGTTTTTTCCGGCAAGAGCGAATAAGCTGTATGACCTGTACCGGCAGTATAATTCCCTTGATGATATAGATGAGAAGACAAAAAAGCAGCTCCAGGAAAAATATTTTAAACGGAGTTTTGACGATATTTACGGGGACTGTAAAGATTTTTATCCGCCGGAAGAGATTGAAAAGGCCGAAAGAAACTCCAAGCACAAAATGGCGCTGGTCTTCAGATGGTATTTTGGCTATAGTACGACTATAGCCCTTTCCGGTAAAGAGGAGAGCAAGGTAGATTTCCAGGTTCAGTGCGGCCCGGCCCTTGGAGCCTTTAACCAGTGGGTACAGGGAACGGAGCTGGAAGACTGGAGAAACCGTCATGTTGATGAAATAGCATTAAAACTGCTTGAGGGAACAGCAGAGTTTTTAAGTAAACGTTTTAATGAATTTGTATAAGAGAGGAGCAAGGGACAAGGAGAAAGGTTCAAGGTTTTTTACCGGGGTTTGGCTCCGGTGAAGACTTTGGACCTGTTGAAAAATCTTCGGAACAGTGAACGGTATTTACTTCAAAAAATATTTTTTTCTCGCCATTGTCGCAAAATTCTTCATTGACAGATATATATGTTTCTCTTTTCATGTAATATAATATAGTCGTAGCAACGATAAAAGTAAAAGTACAGTATGTACTTTGCAATAATTTCGACTTTTTAGTTACTATAAATTAACAGGAGGAAACAATGGCATTAAATCCCATAATTGATTCCAGAGATCTCAGGTTCATTCTTTTTGAGATGCTGGAAGTTGACAAATTCGGTGAAAAATATTCACAATACGCAGATTACGACAAAGATACTTATGACGAAATTCTCAACCTTGCGGAACGGATTGGTGTTGAGCAGTTGTACCCGGCAAGCGCTGAAGGCGACAAGCAGGGATGTACTCACATTCCCGGAACGAACGAAGTAAAGATTCCCGAAGCTTATAAAGCTCCGCTGAATGCTTTTTATGAGTCAGGTTTTATGGGAGCTATTGATAACCCGGAAATCGGCGGCATGGGAATGGCTTTTGCAATGGGCATGTGTGTAAACGAGATCTTTTGTGCGGGCAGTTACCCGGCAATGATGTATCCCGGTCTTTCTCACGGCGCAATGCTTCTTATTGAGACCTTTGGCTCTGATGAGCTGAAAGCAATGTATCTCGATAAAATGATGTCCGGCGAATGGGGCGGCACGATGTGTTTAACCGAGCCTGATGCCGGTTCTGATGTTGGCGCTCTAAAAACAAAAGCGGTGAAGCAGCCCGACGGTACCTATAAAATAACCGGACAAAAGATTTTTATCTCTTCCGGTGACAATGATTATTATGACAATATGGTTCACCCTGTTCTCGCGCGAATTGAAGGGGATCCAGCAGGAACAAAGGGTATTTCAATATTCGCCGTTCCCAAGTACCTGGTTAATGAAGACGGATCAAAGGGCGAGTTTAACGACGTTGTCTGTTCCGGTATTGAGCACAAAATGGGTATTAAGGGATCTGCCACCTGTACACTTAACTTTGGAGACGAAGGAAATTGTGTTGGGGTTCTTCTTGGAGAAGAGCGGAAAGGGATGAAGATCATGTTCCAGATGATGAATGAAGCCCGTCTTGGTGTTGGAATGCAGGGACTTGCAGTTTCCAGTGCCGCGTATATGCATGCGGTAACGTACGCCAAGAACAGAATTCAGGGTGTTCATGTTACCCAGATGATGAATCCCGAAGCAACAGGCGTTAATATCATCCAGCATCCCGATGTGAAGAGAATGCTGCTCTGGATGAAATCCTATGTTGAAGGAATGAGAATACTTTCATATTTCCTCACTCACTGTCTCAATATTGAACACTGTGGAGAAGGAGCAGAAAAAGAAGAAGCCAAAGGCTTAGCCGAACTTCTCGTTCCTATTTCCAAAGCCGGTAATACTGACTGTTCAGTACTGGTAACATCGGAAGCAATGCAGGTTTATGGCGGATACGGATACTGTGCCGATTATCCTGTTGAGCAGATGATGCGGGATTCAAAAATTACTGCTATTTATGAAGGAACCAATGGAATCCAGTCCATGGACCTTACCATGAGAAAAATTCTCATGAACCCTGAGCAGTTTAACTATGGTGTATTTAAAAAGAAAGTTGCAGAAACAATTAACAATGCAAAAGGTATTGTTGACGATAAATATGTAGCAGTTGTTGAAAAAGGAATGGTCAAGCTCGATGAAGTTATTGAAATGATGAAAGGGCAGATGGCTGGTGGAAAATTCCTCCATCTTTTCATGGAAGCAACTCCATTACAGCAGGCTATGCATACGCTGGCTCTTGCCTGGGTTCACCTCTGGGCATTAACAGTAGCCACTCCTAAAATGAAGGAACTTGTTGGCGATTTGAAAGGAGAAGAGCGTGAGCAGCTTCTTTCCGATAATGCTGATGCCGCATATTATAGTGGACGGGTTCTTTCCGCCCAATTCTTCATTGGTTTTGAATTTCCCAAGTTTTTTGGAAAAATTGAAGCTCTTATGTTTGGAGAAAACGCTGTTATTAAAGCATCTGACAATACATTTACCGGAGCTCTTGAAGAGTAGTTTTACTTCTCTCAAAAAAAACACTATGAAGCCGGTGGTTTTCCACCGGCTTTGTTGTATATTAGAAATATACCGAAAAACAAAATTCGGAATGTAAACAAATGAAATCTCGATATATCATTCTTATTCTTCTAATCTCTCTGGGAATTTGCGTTGAAAGCGGTTTCTCTCAGAATTCACATAATTCCGTAATAGAAAAAAATTACCTGATGATTAAAGGGGTGCTCCGCAAGCCGGGGAACCTGAACAAAATACCGAAACCAATGAGGGTTATAGCTCTCTCCTTTTCGTCCGATGGACTCCGGAACTGGTATACGCAAGAACCTCGAAAAAGAAAGGAACTGGCGGGAGCAATGAAACAGCTCACCGCACTGGCACTAAGCCGCCGTGTTTCTCCGTACCGGAATGTGGTAACCAATAAGAATTTCGCAGCCAGGGAACACGGATTGTATCTTTCACATTTAAATATTATCCTGTCCAATTACCGGCAGGTAACGGGGAAAAGGAATTATGAAGAGCTCCAGGAGAGGATCAACCGGTTTTTGATTAAAAGAACTCTTAGAAGAAAAGACCTGCATATAAAGCCATATCCCCATTATACCACCAGGTATCCGGCAGACCAGGCTGCTGTTGTTTATTCCATCTGGCGGTATGACAGCTTGTATAAAACGGGGCACGGAAAAAAGCTTGTTCGGAAATGGGTCGCATTTATGAAGGAAAAAGGAACTAATAAGGCATTTAACCTGCCGGTTTCCGAGGTTACGGGAAAAACATGGTTTTCCGCCTATCCACGCGGCTGCGCTACACCGTATTTGATTTATTATATGAACTATTTCGCGCCCAAAACAGCACAAAATTTTTGGAAAAATTTTAAAGATCATTTTATGGGATCATTCTTGAGTGTTACACTTGTGAAAGAATGGCCCACAGTTAACAATAAGAAGTACACATCCGGGTTACGCCGGTGGAAGAAAAAATACGGAATGAACGGCGATGGCGATACAGGACCAATTCTTATGGAATATGGTGCTGCCGCAACAGGGATCAGTCTACTGGCAGCAAAAGCGGTTGGAGACGAAAAGACCTATGACAGCCTGCAGAATACAATACAAACCGGGTATTCCTTCTTAGGCTATCTGGATACCAATAAGAAATTTCACTCCAGTCTCAACAATCTTCTAACTGTTTCTATTCTTTTTGCTGCTGAAACGCGATAAAAATAAATTTTTATTGATTTATTTTAGCCGTGAAGTCCATATGAGTATATGCCAAAAGAGAATACCCATATATATTTTGCAGAGAGTTTACGTTCCCGGCTGCCTGAAAATATCACTCTCCTGCTCTCGAACCATCGTGAAGCCTATTATCTTGGTTCATTCGCGCCGGATATCTTATTTTACAGCCCCAATACGAAAATAACCCCCATTCCATCCGTCCTGCACGGCATAGATGGAGAGCCTACAAACAGGCTAATATTCGCAATGCTTAAAGCAGCACAAAATGAACGAGACCTGGCATGTATTATGGGATATATCGCTCATTGCGCTCTTGATATTGTTTTTCACCCGGTAGTTTATTATATTTCGGGCAATTCTCATTCGGAAGACCCCGTGCAAAACGAGCGCGCTCAATACAAGCATCTCTATCTGGAAACCCGTCTTGATATATTTATCAAAAGCCCGCTTATGATATATTCGGTAATAAAGCCGGAATTTCTTAAGGGGCTTGTTCTTGAAAAGGTTCTCTGCGAAAGTTTCAAGGATTTTTCCCTTACCAGGGCCGATATTCGAAAAGCGTTGAAGCGGCAATTGCTTTTTTACCGGGTATTTGCAATAAATATCTCTCATTTTTTCGCGAAGTTTCTTTTTAAAGAAAAATTTAAAACAGCTCTTTTTTACGGCTGCGTAACTGACCCCATGAAAAGCCTGGATGAGTCCATAGAGTACCGGGATATTCTTTCGGGTAAACCTTTAAAAACGACATATACCAAATTATTTAACCAGGCCTCGCTGAAAGGAATGGAGATGATTAAGGCAGCTTACCGGTATTACCAGGGAACAATTGGAGATGATGAGCTAGAGAAAGCTATTCCCGGAGAAAGTCTCGATACCGGGCAAGTTGGTATTCCCGTGATTAAGATCAAATACACATCAACACCTGTATAGTTAACAGCGTTAAGAAAGAGAATTTTAGATACCGGTAAAAAAGTAATTGAAATATACCCTAATCAGGGGCTATAATATATACTTTGTTTGGAATTGGAATCTCAAAGAATGTATGAAATAAACAGGCTACAAGTTGCAAGTGTGGACAGAAAAGAAAATAATTATTATAATGATAATATTGCTGGTGACTTGTTTCATTACTACTGTATATTCACAAAGAAAGGAATACGCGGTAAAAGCTGTTTTTCTGGAGCGGTTTACCCGTTTTATACAATGGCCTGCCGATTCCGATCTTAACGATTCATCGAAACCCTTTGTTATTGCGGTACTGGGAAAAAATCCTTTTGGCACACTTCTGGAAAAAATATACAGCAACAGGACAATCAAAAATAAAAAAGTTAAGATCCGGTATATATCCGGCATTAATGAAATAGTGCCATGCCACTTGCTTTTTATTACGGGGACGAGAAAGTATGACCTTGGCCGTATAATTAATCACCTGAAGAAAAAACCTGTCCTTTTGGTGAGTGATACCGATGGATTTGCCGAACGCGGGGTTCATATTAACCTGTTTATCGTAAAGGAACAAATACGGTTTGAAATAAATGAAACCGCGGTAAAAAATTCCAAACTAAAAATGAGTTTTCGTCTTTTACAAACTGCCAGGATCGTTAATCCCATTAAAAAATGATTTCTCCAATCATTTATGGGATTATTTTAATTGTTTCTCCAGGTACTCCATTGTTACCCGGAACTCCTCATAAAACTCAACCAATTCATCATTTTTCCGCAGCGGTCTGAATTTTGGAAAAGTCCCTCCACGAATTTCCTTGAGATAATTGGTAATTACATATAAAGGACCGGATATTTTGTGTGAAAAAAAGATAAAAAGAGAGAATATGATGATAGTTTGAACAATGGTCATGGCAACAAGGAAGTATAAAATGATTGATTCATTATTGGTAATGGTTTTGCTGTTTTGATCAATTTTTTTTAATTTCCCGATATTTGTTTGAAATGATTCTGTTCCTTCGTTGATTTTGGGATCCTGTAAATCCTGCAGTGCCGGGGTTTCTAAAAACATTCCAATTAGTTTAACCTGGTTTTCAATTACTTCGTTTATATATCCATTGCTCTCTTTGGTAAGATTATTGTTGATAATACTGAAATATAATAATACCCCTGAAATGGAGAGTATCACCACTAATGGGTAAATAACAGCCTTCAGTGACATTTTTAGCTGAAATTTTTTATCGACCAGGATCTGTTTACGTGGTGATTTCATCATTTCCTCCGGGAATTATGTTGTTCCACCCGGGAAATAAGCAACAACTCCTCCCGGGGGTGAAAATATTCTTGTTTCACTCCCGGGAGGAGTTGTTGCTTATTTCCCGAATGACGTTTGTCAAAATACTGAGTGAATAATGGAATTCGCTATCTGAACAAGACCTCTTCAGGCAGGTGAAACAAGAATATTTTCACCTGCCGGAAGAGC
>JAAENB010000758.1 GCA_024224995.1 bacterium
GCGAAGCATCTCAAAAAAATCAACCCGTAAAGGCGTTGCACGCAACGTCTCTCCTTCCCCGGAAACCACTCCTCCGAAGCATCTCCACAAACCCAACCCGGTATATGAACAGTTCCTTCCGTATATTTTCCCTGCTCCGCCGGGGCTGCGCCCCGGCGTATTTTCGACTCTTGCTTATTACTGGTTCACTTCTATCATAATAGCTTCAACCCTTCTATACTGATACATTGTTCCAGAGACAGCGCCATCAGAGACCCATCCCTGCCAGCCAATACCTTCCAGGCATGTATTATATCGCACCTGTAATTTTGTACCGGTTACCGTTGAATAATCCGTTTCCGCACTATTCTCGGTCCCGCCGCTTACGGAGGAATAGGTGCCGCTTATGGCATTATTGTACCCGCCCACAAATCCACCATAAGAGGAATAATTGTGTCTCTCTCCCACAATAATGTTATGCGAACCGCTGCGGACATTGTCACTATCCCGCTCTTCATTATAGCCAACTACCAGGTTGCCCAGGCCGTTAACTTCCCCTGATGTGGAACCGGACCCATTCAGAATATGAACATTTACTCCGTTAAACTTGAGATCATTTTTCTCTCTGGATAGACCGGCAAAAATACGGTCATATTCAGCAATTTGTTTATTTAAACTCACAATCTCAGCCTCCATGGAATTTAATCGTGTATAAATCTCAGAAAAGCTGAAGTGATCGTCCAATGGATCCCCGGAACTATTACCACCCGTAAGACCAGCCTCACACCCTGAAAACGATAATACCAGAAGTATTATTAACCCAAAAGATACTCTTAACATTTTTATCATAATTAAATCTCCCGCTTTAATTTCAGCACAATGCTGATGAAACACTTTTCGCATAACTAGACATGCAAGGCAAGATTAATTATATTTTTTTGAATACCGGCTAGACGGATAAAATTACAAAAATTTATCATTGATCAAAGAAGAAAAAAGGTTCCGGTATTCCGAAGGGGAGAGTTTGATAATTTTTCGAAAGACCCGGTTAAAGCTGGATTTGGAATTAAATCCCACTTCAAAGGCAATAGAAAGAATTGATTTATCCGGGTCATGAGCCAGCATATGTTTCGCGTCTCTTACGCGGTATGAATTTATTAAATAATTAAAGTTCTGTCCCAGGTGGTAATTCAGCAGCTGGGATAATTGATGGGGCTGGATATCAAGTTCATTCGCCAGCATGGAAAGAGACAGATCCTCATAGAGATATATCTTTTCAACCTGGAGCTTCTCATTAAGCCGCCGCACAATATCTTCCTGCCCGGGCAAAAGCTCCGGAGTTCTTCCCACACCCCGGTCCGGAGCCGGAGTCCGGAACCCGGCAGGAGCGAAAACCCGCTGGGAAATAATATAATGGACCGAGAGTAAACAGACCCCAAAAGCAAACACTATGGGAATATACAGAGGAGAAATAAAAACAGGAAGAGAAAAAACTACAATTGCAAACACGTATATAATTGAAAATAGTATCCCCAATTTCTTTTCATCATCTTTACGAAATTTTACATAAAACCTTTTAAGCGCCAGGAAAAAATAGACAAGGAAATGATAATACTGCGCGGCAATGGCCAGTTTCCGCACCAGGGCGTACACAGAAGAACCGTTATACGAACCGGAATATATATTCCCATGCAAAAAAACGTCAATAACGTCCCGGTTATTATTAAAGAAAAGAACCAGGATAAAAATAAAAATTATGGGGATATGAAGAAAATGTTTGATATAATTGCTTTCCCAATCACTCTCCCCTGAGGCAGCTGAATCAGCATAAAGGCAGACCAGGGGACCAATAAAAAAGGGGCAGCCAATAGTCAACAACAGCTCAACCAGGGTATTACAGTGAATGGAATAATTCAGAAAAACAAAGGGAAGCAGTGACAGGCCAATAACAAAAGCCAGGGCGCCATAGGACCGGGCTGCAATCTTAAATTCGGTCTTTTTACACAAAGAGGCAATAGTCAAAATACAGCAAAAACCAAGGCCAAAATCGATAATAATTTTTACCGGAACACCGGGCATTAGACTCTCCGTGACCGTTTCCGGGCAATAAGAAAAACAAGCCCCGCGAAGAAGACTATTCCCGCGAAACTGCATCCCAGGTCCACAAGAGAAAAAGTCCTTCCTTTAAAGTAGAGCTGTGAAAGCTCTTCAAGGCTTACCAGGAACGCGAGAATTACGGTTCCAATAAAAATCTTTTGAGGCAGGCTCCCTCTTTTAGTCAAAACAAGAGAACTGTTCACAAAAAGAGAAAGAAATCCCATGAGGAAAAAATGCCCCACTTTGTCGCCGCCGGGAAAACGGTACAGCATAACAATAAACGAAGGAAGCCCTTCCCGGTCGGCTAATACCAGTATGGCGATAAAACAGAGTACAAATAATACCGCAGCCGCAAAAATACCATATTTAACAAAATTCTTCATGTATAGCTCACAATATTACCCCCAATATAATTATCAAGAACTAAAACAAAAATATTTTCTTAAAAGACTTTACAAATCAACGATACTATGTATATAATAATAATTCCACATCAGGTTTTGGGGGGCACACTTCGCATACCGGGAGGCAGCATATGGCATCACAAGGCAAAGCAGGGAAATCTTTTAAAAAATTCCTCATTAAGAACCTGTTATTTACGGACGCGGTAGCATACGCTATTCTCATCCCCCTGCTTTCTGTAGGGTATCTCATGAGTATTGAGCTTACTGAAGAGCAAAAAAGCGCGTTCCTTATTACCATTTCTATTGTTGCGGGAATATTTGTTTTTGTCAATCTCGCGTGGTTTTATTATATTTACCGGCCATATGCGCTCTACAGCCGGGCACTCGATAATAATGAAGAAATTGACCGGATCTTAAAAATACGCGTTAGAGAACGGATGTCCAATTTTAGCACGCTCTCGATGCTCTCAATCACTATGCGGTGGTTCTTTGGAATTCTTCTGGTTAGTATTATTGTAAACCTTATAGCGAGAATTACATTTGACCAGCTCATCAATCTATGGATTGTGTTAGCTATTGTTATTACCTTCTGTGTTATTCTCTATAATTTTGTTACCAAAATATTAATAAAGCAATTCTCCGAAGATGAAATGTTCGCTGATCTCCTTGAAGTAATTTCCGGAGAAAGCAAATCCTTTTTAGGCTCACTTACGGGGCAAATAGCCGCTGGTTCACTTGTTATTTGTTTTATTCTTTCCATGATACTCACGGTAACGGCAATCAAGGTAGCAAGCAACTCTCTCAACGAACTCCACTATACCATGTCACAGGCAAACGCCACAGTGTCTGCTGCTGCCGTAAATGAATACTCAACAACCCTTGCAATCTGGATGACCGGTATGGGGGTCTTCTGGCTTATGGTTGCCGGGCTTATTTTATATAAAAGCCTGTACGACAGGATAAAGCCGCTCACAAACGTCCGTGAAAGTATTGTGGCATACGCTCGTGGTGATTTCACCACGGAACCTGAGCCCAATTTGGGCGGCAACGAGATTGGCATGCTCATGTCTTCCACCAAGATCCTGGGGAAAAAAATTAATATGATTGTAAAGCATATTATCGATCTTTCGAGCGATCTTGCAGCTTCTTCGGAAGAAATGTCGGGCGCTTCCACGTCCTTTTCCGACAACGCGCAGAACGAGTCCGCGAATGTTGAAGAAATTACCGCGTCCATGGAACAAATGTCTGCGGGTATTGGTTTTGTGGCTTCCAATACGGAAGGTCTCTTTCAAAACCTCATTGACCTTATTGATAAAATGCAGATCCTTTCCGGGTTTATATCATCAATGGGAAAATCGGTTAAGCATACTCTGGGTATCGTTCAGAATATTGCTGTTGAAGCCGAATCCGGGGATCAATCCCTGAAAGATATGAACACTACCATGAAAACCGTTACCAAAAGCTCTGAGGATATGATTGGTATTGTTAATATCATTAATGATATCTCCGAACAAATAAACCTTCTCTCGCTTAACGCTTCAATAGAAGCTGCCCGTGCCGGAGAAGCAGGGCGTGGTTTTGCCGTAGTTGCCGAAGAGATATCCAAACTGGCCGACCAGACCGCACAGAGTATCAAGAGTATTACGTCCCTCATTACCATGAATAATGACGAAATATCCAAAGGGATCAAAAACACTTCGGAAACAAGTGAAATTTTACAGCGAATTATTACTGGGGTCAATACTATTGAACACGCTATTGAAGAGATCAATACCACCATGAACTCCCAGATCGATACCAACAATACGGTTCAGGAAAGTGTTAACCTGCTGAAAAACAGGTCTGAGGATATTAAAATGGCAACAGGTGAGCAAAAGATCGCGGTATATGAAATATCGCAATCCATGAGCAGCATCACCTCTCTTTCTCATTCATACGCTTCAGGGGCCGAAGAGATTGCCAGCAACTCTGAGACTGTTGCGGGAATGGCGGAGGCGCTGAGGGATTCGGTTGACTTTTTTAAAGTGACGTAGGGTAATAAATAAAATAGTGAAAATTATTTTTTGATTGATTTTATACAGAACCCCGCTATTGTAGTGTTATATTCATTTATCGACTACAATTCCGGGTGAATCATACATGGTCCATTTTCTCAAAGCATTTTTTGATTCTCTTGCTGCCGATGGTATCCGCCCTACGATCAATGATTATACGCGCATTAACCTTGCTCTTCAAGGCAGCAATAACTGGACCATCACCCGGTTCAGGGACATGCTTCTCTCTCTCCTGGCCAGGGACGTCCACCAACAAGAGGTCTTCCGCCGACAGTTCGATATGTTTTTCAAAGAAGGATCTGTTGCCGAAGACTCTTTGGAAGCTATTAATGCCGATATTAATTCTGCCATAAACAGTATCCTTGAAGAGCTGAAAACAGAAAAACCGGACCCCGAACCTGTCCCCCCGGATAAAGCGCGGAAACCGTTCAAAAAAGCCCGGTTATTTTTAGCTATCCCCGCGGCAATACTTATCGCCCTTACTGCTCTCTGGCTTTTTAAAGCCGGTCCCTTTTCCATAAATGAGTCCGGAACCGGGACCGAGACTGGAACTGGAACTGGAACCGGGACTGAAACTGGAACCGGAACCGGGACTGAAACTGGAACCGGAACCGGGACTGAAACCGAGACTGTTAAGAAGCCACCCGTATCACAAAAACGGACCTATACCAATGTCCCCTATATTAAAGATATAGAAATAAAGACCCTGGTAACAGATAGGCGCTGGAAATACTACTCCGGTGCTGCCCTGTCTTTATTAAGTATACTGCTTCTGTATTTACTCTATCTCCGGCATACCCATAAAATCCCGGATGCGAAAGAACCCTTTTGGGAAAAGGACAAACCCCGCCGGTTCTCTTCCGCTTCTATCGGTGGTCAACCGGCCCCCTTGCTGGACCATGAGACCCTGAACAATATTGCCGAATCAATGGGACACTTTCATACGTCCATTTCCGGCAAAGAACTTGATGTTCCCGCCACCATCAAGGCCACCTGCCGCAATAACGGTTTTCCATCATTGTTATTTGCCAAACAAAAAAAAATCCGTTCCCTGCTTATCCTGGAAGATACTTTTGCCGAAGCCCGCACCTGGAATCCCATTGCCCGGGAACTGGCCGGAAGTATTCCCGGTCTTGGGATTCCGGTTTTACACGGATTCTACAACGGCTCTCCCGAACAGTTTACCACACAGGACGGCTCCCTTCACCGGCTCGAAGATTTTGAAGATTCGCGCCAGGGCTTCCTTGTACTGATCTTTACCGACGGCAAAGGTTTGTACCGCCATAACATATCATTTATTATGGAACAACTGGTTCACTGGCCCATGGTGGCATGGATGGAACTCAGGGAACCCCGGTCCTGGGACGCCTTTTCCCTGCCGCCCGTGACCTATGACATTCCTATCTACCCCGCGACTCCAACAGGTCTTATGATGGCGGTGAAACGCTTTCTCGCCGAAAGCGGCTCCGAACCCGATTATGCCGAGTACGCGAAAAATGGATCACGCCTGCCCATGGAAGCAGGTATGGAATTTAGCGTTTACCTTGAACGCTTGCTTGGTGACGCGTTATCCTGGGCACAGGAATGTGCCCTGCTCCAGCCCGTTAGCCCGGGCCTGGCAGACGCCCTGCGTAATCGTTTTCACCCTCGCCTGCCTCAGAGCCGTATTGAGCGCCTCTTTATGCTGCCCAATACCCATCATACCGCTGCCGGGCTCTCCTTTTCCTCCGAGGTTTTGCAGGCTTTACGAAAAAGCTTCCACATGCGCCGCGACGAAGCTGAACAGGAGGCGGTGCTTCGCTTTATCCTGGCTGAAGTTGAAAAAGTCAAACCCTCTGAGGAAAACAGTTTAAAACTGCTGGCCTGGGAATCGATCAAAGAACGGATTAAAATGGAACTTGACCCTTTTTACGATCTGGTACGATTATCCCAACTGGCGAAGACTCCCCTGGGGGCTTCTATTGACGTGAAGCTTGAAGATTTCGGCTTCCCCGGTGATGAAGATAAAATTCCTCTGCGTTTTAAACTCCGGGATAAAATGGCTATTCAGCGGCTGGCCCGTATATCCGACAGTTTTGATATCCCCATTCTCAAGTCCTTCCCTATCTCGCGAAAACACCTTGCCGGTATGGGGCTTCTCCTGGCAGCCTTCCTCGGTTTTGCCGGGCTTGGCGGCTGGAATTTTTGGAACAAGCCCGCTCCACGGAGCAACTGGGAGGTTTCGGGAGCGGAAAATACTCCGGCGCGGCTGGATGTTTTTGATGGCTCCGGAGAGGCGAAAATTGAAGAAGAAAAGGATTGGGTGTATGTGGATTCCGGGACAGTGGGCTCCTTAAGCGAGAAATCACTTGTTCCCGGCAAAAATTACCGGTTGAGGTTGTATGGCAGTGGAACAAGTTCAAATAAATTAATTAAAACAGAAGAGAACACACTTCATCCCTTTAATCTGCCGGAAGGAGGATCCGTTGAAGAACATTATGAAGATTGCCTGGAGAAATTGACTAGTCCCGGGTTAGGTCTTGTTCAAAGGTGTCCTGACAATATGAAAGATACAAAAGTTCCAATTGTTTCCTGGAAAGAACGGTTGGGAAAAAAAGCCCCCGGCAACAGGGAGTTAAGCGTTGGCCTGGAAATTGTTCCCAGGCTTGACACCATTGACTGGCGAAAGGGTTCTCCCCTGCTCCGCCGTTTCCGCAATACCCTGCTAAAAACCGGTTCTGTTGATATCCTGTATAGAGTTGGTCCCGGCGACAGCGGCAAGCTGGATACTGCGGCGCTCCTGGAAAAGATTCGTCTTGACCTGGGGCCGCTTGTTAAGAAGAGCCAGTTGGTATGGTGGTCGCAAGGAACTGTTCCCGGCGGGATTGACATGTCCGCCCTCCTGTCAGCATTTGACCGTTCCCTGGAACTTGGGAAAGACAAAAAACTTACCTGGGTGAAAAAGCTTGAACCGCTTTTTAAACCGGAAAAAACGATGGTGATTACGGAATCGGAGATAAAAAAGAAACTGGCGAAAGCTACTTCGGCAGGGGCGGGAAAGCCTGTTGTCTTGGTACGGCCGAGTATCAATACCGGGTGGTTGCGGGTATTTGTGACGGATGAGGAAAGCGGGAAGCCTATGGCGGCTATAATCTATTTGGTGAATCCTGATGTGGACATAGGAGCTTGGCGATTTATACGTAAAAAAGGAAAAAAAATAAAAGTAAGTGCCGACAAAAAAGGAAACCGTATACAATTGAATTCCGGAAAATACAAAATATTAGCCACATCGAATGATTCCCGTTGGGGATCCGGAGGTGATCTTATTTCAATTGAAAAAGGAAAAGAAACAAAAATTTCATTTGAATTTCCGAATACCCCCAAAACCAGTATAACGGTATTCGCAAAAGATATTAATACCGGCATGCCCATAAAGAAAGTGGAATTATTATTAAAAGGCACAAACGTAGATTTTTTGGAGCCGATAACAACAGATAACAATGGAAAGGGAGAGGTGGCTAATGTACTACCGGGAAAATATATCATATTTTCCGACTCCGTTCTTTACAAGACTCTGTATGATGCTACTCCTGGAATTGATGCTCAGTTAATCGCTAACGGAGCATTCATAACCATTGCTGAGGGAGAGATGAAAACAATGACATTGGAATTGCTAAAAAACGGAACCGGGAATTTACGAATATTTGTTAGAGACAGGAAAACTAAAAAATCTATTACGGCACGAGTAAACTTCATCGAAAAAATACCGAATGATGCAATTATAAATCAAATAACACAGTTCACAATAAGAAAGCCAAAGACCGGGAAACTCGTCTCTTTAGATGAAAAGGAATATGTAGTTGTTATTGATGCTGAAAATTATAATACTCTTGAAAAAACATTAATAATAAGACCGGCCCAAGGACCAATTCAAGAAGAAGTGTTTTACCTGGATAGAAAAGAAACAACGGATTAATTTGAGTAAGGAACTATAAATGACTAAACGATATTTTATAGAAATAAAAAAAACAGGAGACACCTACACACGCATCTTCCACCAGGGAATCCCTGCCGCCGGGAACGAACTGTCCAATCTGAATCTGGGAGCAAACGCTGTTCTCACCATACGGGACCAACAGTACCAATTAGGTCCCCTGATCAAAGACCTCGTAGAAGCCACCCCTGATAACCACGAGGAATTTGAAAATTTTTTTGATGCACGGGGTCAGGTCGATATTGGAACTTACTTGTGCAATGAGGCGTTCTCAAAAATAGACCTGCATTCATTGAAAAACTCGGACGAAACTGTTGACCTGAGGATCATAACCTCCGATGAGCACATCGCCATTTTACCCTGGGTATTGCTTTACCATAAGGGAGAATACCTGACGGCTCTGGGATGGTCGATATCCATATCAAATTCCTATAATCTCATGGACTGCACATGCAGCCCGGCAATTCTCATAATAGCACCGGAGCCCAAAGGAAAGGAAACAGGAGCTTCCGAACACATTGAGCAAATTACAAACACCCTTCCCCCGGAGTTTGAGGAAGGAAAAAACCTGAAAATAATCTCAACCCTTGAAGAGTTCTATTCCGTACGAGAAGAAAAATCATTTTCTCCAACCATTATCTATTATTACGGACACGGCACCGGAAACAAACACACGTCGAGCCTGCTTTTCTCAAAAGGAGATAAACACGAAAGTGAAGATCTATCAATGACAACTTTCGCCGAAGAATTAAAAAAAATGAAGGAACTACAACTGGTGTACCTGAACTGCTGCAAGCCAAACGCCGGAGGTTTTCTAGGCGCTGGCTGGCTGCTCAAATCTATCCCCTCAGTAATAAGTAATCGTACCATAGCAGAAACAAATACGGCCCAGGCCCAGGCTCTGATCTTGTTTGAGAATATTTTTAAGGAAGGGAAAGCCCCCCATGAAGCAATGCTTGAAATACGCGGAAGTAAAAAAGATGACAAATTAAGCCCGGATAAGCCGTATTGGTTCAACCCCGTATTGTATTGCTGCTACAGGGAGTGGGAATACAAAGCGCCGGAACCTCCACAGTCTCCGGAATCTGTTCCTGATCTCGGATATGATCCTGACTGGAAATATAAACTTAACCGGTTTAACCAGTTTGGGAGGGTAACTAATCAAACCGGAAGAATGCTGCAAAAGAAAAGGCCCAGGTCTCTAGCCTGCGCATGGTTTGGAAAGAAAGGCCAGGGTTTCAACAAATTTCTTGTGGGCGTAAAAAAAGAACTGGAAAGAGATCATTCCGGAAAAACTAGAGTGATACTGATCCAACCATACTGGGAAGACATTTGTTCCAAAAATCCGGATAGTTATTTTGCAAATATGCTTATAGAAGCATTTGATAATAAAGATAATTATGATGTACAGAAACTCGACAATCTACCACATAGTATTGAGCAGACAGATAACCGGCAAAAGCTGATCTATGTATATCATAAAGTAAATTCCACAATTCAGAAAGATCTGCAAATATTAAAAAGTTACCTGTTGTGGTGGAATAATACATTTCTTCCCCTATTCGAAGAGAATAACTGTTATTTTCTATTATCTATTTCCTTTGAAATAGAAGATACTACCGGGTTAAAAAAAAATCTGGATGAAGCCGGAATAAATGAACTTGATCTTAACAATACAAGATATTTTCTTCTCGATGAGATGAAGAGTCTAGAAATAAATGAGGTATTCGATTCACTCGAGGATCATAATATTTCTTTAGCCCCGGAATATAAAAAACGCTTACAGAAAATAATAGAAAAAACCGGCGGGGTTTACGATGAAACAGTAAAAGAATTAATACCATTGATAGAAACGGGCTAAAAATTGCCCTGAGTAAAAAAGGAATTTTTGAAAACAAAAAGGAGAACCCAATGTCAAACTACACCTTTAACCTCATAAACCACGAAGAAGAAGGCCAACTAAAAGATAAATCGCAGCTATCGAACCGACCTTTTGCAGAAATAGACAGCTCCTTCCAGGCCGATGCCGCGCGTTTCATCCCGGGAGAAGAACTGGCAACAGCCATGAACACCGCACTGGCAGTAGGCCAGCCCCTGCTCATAACGGGCGAACCGGGAACCGGGAAAACCCAGGCTGCCTACTATGCCGCGTATAAATTAAACATAGAACCGGTACTCCATTTCCAGGTAAAATCGGACAGCACCGCCCGGGACCTGCTCTACCACTTTGATACGGTACGATATTTTCACGACGCCCATATACAAAACACGGGAAAGACAAAAGGAACCATCCCGGACAAAAGCACCTATGTAGAAAAAAGAGAACTGTATGAAGCCTTTAAAACGGCAAACAAAAAAAAGGGGCCCCGGATATTATTGATTGATGAGATAGACAAAGCCCCGCGTGATTTCCCCAATGACCTGCTCCATGAGCTGGACAAGATGGAATTCACCATACCCGAGACCGGGCAAAAAATAACGGCACCTCAAAACCTGCGGCCAATAGTATTTATCACCTCAAACAGTGAACGCCGCCTGCCGGAACCGTTTTTACGCCGCTGCGTGTTCCATCATATTCGTTTTAATGAAAAAATAATTGAACAAGCCGTGGCGGTTAGAAGTAAGGAGTTTCTTCATGGTCTCAGTGACGGTTTTATAAAGCTGGCAATAGAACGATTTCTCAGCCTGCGCACGCGCACTCTTCGGAAGCAGCCCGCAACAGGAGAACTGCTGCTCTGGCTGCGGGTACTTGCCCTGACAGCGGGGACCTACCCGGAACAACTGGACGAAGACCTGTCAAAGCTGCCGTACCTGGAAATGTTGTTAAAAGATCATAATGATATGAAGGAAGTAATGGACGAATAAAAGATCCATTATTTACTTTTAGTCTTCTTTTTTGCTTTTTTATTCGTTTTACTTTTTGACTTGTTTTTCGACTTAGCCCCGCTTTCAACCGGGGCATTCTCCTTCTTGGCAGCCGCGTCTTTACCATGGTCATAGCTCATCTTAAAAGGCACTCCCTGGAGCAGGAATTTAGAAAGCTTTTCATTAAACTCAATTTCTTCCAGCAGGTTTTCGGGCAGCGGGAGATGCAGCGTTTTCAAAAGGTCAAACCGGTGATAATCAAAGGCGGTTTGAATAAGATTGCCATATAACAAAGCGGCAGAGACAGCTCCCCTGTACGAAAGCCATGACAGGAGAAACAAAACAAGGGAAATAAGCCATCCCTGGGGGTAGCAAAAAAGAACAATAGCAGAAATAATCCCCAAAAGGAGGAACAGGAAACAAAGCCGCCCGGCCAGGTCCAGTTGATTCCGCGAGTCGTCCACCAGGGCTTTCAGTTTATCCGAAAGAAGAGGATATAGTCTGGGCCATAAAACAATGCCGTCCAAACCATACCGGTCACCGGCACTGTCTTCGGCAGCGCGAAGAATATTGCCAAGGGAGGTAGGCAGCAACCGGCCTTCTGCGGGATAAAATTTTTCCAGTTTAGAACCGGCAATTTGCTTTTCCTTTCGTTCATTTGGAGGAATATCCTTTGAAGCCCCCAAAAAACTCCCCTGTTCTTCAAGGGCTTGCCGTTTCCGTTTCCAGAGAGCAACAAAAGGTTTACTCAGGAGTCGTCCGGCCCAATTGTTTCCCCAATACCCTTCAAGGAAACGAATGATACCAAACTGCATAGGCTCAAGAATAAGGGCGAATAAAAGGACCAGGATTCCAATAAAGACCGCTTCTTCCTTTTGTAACGCTATTGACCAGGAATGCAGTTCCAGCAGCAAGGGAGCGGCTCCGGGAGCCTTCCTGGTAAATAATCCCATGAGAAACATAACAAAGAACATGGACGGGAAAAGTCCCGTAATAATGAAGCGAACCCCCAGTTTTTCAATCCCTTTCTCAATGGTACTGAATAATTTCATATTTGCAGCTCCATATCTGAATTATGCGCAGGACACTTTGGAGGATTATGCCTATCGTAAAAAGTAAGAGAAATAATTTTTTTGCAGTCTGGCTCCTTGCAATGGTATTCCAGGAACGAAATATTTTCCGGATGATCCCCGGGCAACGCAGCGCCTCCCGCGCCTCCAATCCCACCATCAAGGAACTTTGGAGTAGACCCGGGAAGAATGTTTTTCCGTTCAACTACGCCTTCAAGGGCATTATCAATAATAAGAACAACTTTGTTAAGATCTTTTTTGGATTCCAAAAGCCTGGTAAGCGCGAGAATCTGATCTTTTTCAGTTTTATTCGAATCCAGGCAAAAAAAATCATCGGTTTCTTCAATAAGTTTTGGATCTTGAATTATATTTTTAGTTATAGTATTAAATTTAGTCATTTCCCACACTCCATATAACAGCATGTTACCTTACCAAACCCCAAATAAAGAGTCAACCATTTTACTGCGGGTATTGCGCCTTCCTGCAAATCCGTAACCCCACATTAGGAGATCCCGAACCGTACCATTTATCTTCAGCCTGCTTTCCAATCCCCCGGGCCATGCGGAAAGAAACAGTGCACGCTTCAATACAATCGGCCCATGATCCTCCGCGAAGGATTTTTTCTTTAGCCGTTTTCGGCTCCGGACCGGCAGGATTCTTAAAACTTGATTCAGTATAATATTCCGCGTCATACCAGTCCTCTACCCATTCCCATACACCGCCGGTCATTGCATAGAGGCCATAACTATTTGGGGCAAAGGTTTTTGATGGTTTAATAGAATATTCCCTGAACCGGTCCCAATCGGCCCGGTCCCGGGCGGGTTCATCTCCCCAGGGAAAACGTTTTCCATGAAGACCTCCGCGCGCTGCTTTTTCCCACTCCGCTTCGGAAGGAAGTGAATAGACCACCTTTTTATTTGAAATTTTTTTACACAATTCAAGTCCGTCCCACCAGCCTACTGCCACATTAGGTTTTTTACCGTACCCGGCAGGAGCTTTTGGATTACAACGAGGGGGGTCTTCATCGGCACATTCAAAGGGCGGCGTATGGGAATGCCATTCCTGTGCACTGGTTGTTTCATCTTCACAATATTGCAGCCGTAATTTATTTGATTCAAATAATCCCCAATATTCTTCCCCTAAGGGGGTTTTATCATCTCTTTCCGGAAGGCCGTCGGGGGGAGGATTCCAGCCAAAAATTTCGCAGCAGGTTTCCCAGCTTATGGGAACTTCGGCAATCCAAAAAGGAGAAAGATATACGGGGTGAGGCGGCCCTTCATCGGGTTCTCCTTTCTCCGATCCCATTAAAAAAGCTCCTGCCGGAATATATCGAAATTCAATTCCAAATTCGTTTAGCGAGAGAGAATCGAGGATCTCTTTTCGCTGTTTGATTATCCTGCTATCGTTTGGAGCGATGCAAAAGGCGCGGTCGTAGGCGGAGGCAGCCTCTTCAAGCTTATTCTGTTTGAGCAGTTTTTCCCCTTCTTCAACATAGAATCCCACATCACCATTTAGTCCCAACTCTTCTTTCCAACCTGTATTATCAGCCATATGCTTTCTCCGTATTCATGCACCAGGGATCGGGAGCATCAATTGAATTATTCATAACCAGCGCCCGTACCCGGCAGCCGCCGCTGCATACCCCATAATGGCGGCAATCTCCACAGTACTCATTGATCGTTATATTTCTCAGCCGCTGAAACGGCTCACTTTCATTCCATATTTCTCGAAAACTCCGCTTTCGAAGTGATCCTCCCCTATACTCGCGCCCGAGAAAACTGCATGGAGAAACTGTTCCGTTTGCCGATATTGAACAAACGGTATTTGCCGCGCCGCAGCCGAAATTTTCATAGACCATCCCCTGCGATTCCCCGCGCGATCCCGGTCCCCAGGGGTGAATATTTTGTATATCAATTCCCAATTCTTTTTTTACCGCATCAAGAGCGTTTAATGCCGATATATATTCATGAAAACCGGGCATTAGATCCGGGTTATTTACGGCAGATCCAACAGGATATAAAGGCCTGAAGACTACGGCTTTAGCTCCCATTTTTTTTGATAGTTTACAAAAATCCCCCATTTCCCCGGTGTTATGCTTCATTACGGTAAAGGCCATACTGAATTCCAGCTGCCGTGATATTTTTTTAATATTTTTTATAACCCGGTGAAACACCCCGCTTCCCCTGGTATAATCATTCGTTTCTGCACTGGCTCCATCAAGACTGATATTGAGCCATGCGAATTTAACCTGTTTGAGCCTCTCTACAACTTCACTGGAAAGCAGCAGTCCATTAGTTGTTAAACAGGGAGTAAGCCCCCGTTCCACAGCCAGGTCAATTATTTCAAATATCTCCTTTCGCATAAACGGTTCTCCCCCAGTTAGTCCCAGGCGGAAGGAGCCCATCATTGCCATTTCGCGAAACAGGGAATCCAGTTCTTTCAGATCCAATATTTTACCGGAACGGTTCCCGGCTGCAAAACAATGCTTACAGGACAAATTACAGTCCCCCGTAACTTCAAGATGAACCGTTAGAGGACCGCGAAGTTTTTTACCGGCTGGTTCCCCCGCAAGGACCGCTCCATTAAAACAACCGTCTGAGGAAAAATACCCCATTTTTTCATAGGCTTTAATAAATCGCAAAGCGGCTGTTTTACGGTCTCCGGATATCTCACTAGCAAGAAACTCCCTTGCCGACCTGGATATCGACATACTGAATAATTCCGTTGCCCCTGCGTCAAAACCCGCATACTGTGTGGTAACCCGGTCAAACACCAGGCTGCCGAAATACTGCGGAATAAGTATAAACCGTTTTTTAGTCATTTTTTTCTCATATATTTTATCGTTTTTCAAAAGCAGCAAACGTAATTTAGAATTGATCAGTATCTTTTCTGAGGGGTAAAACAAGAATATTTTCACCCCTCAGAAAAGATGCTGATCAATTCTCGCGAAAAACACCATTTCCTGCTTGTGTGTAGGTTCTATATTAAAAAAACATGTCGTATCCACACGGTTTTCTTCTTATAAAGGCCTGTTTTCTCTAGGGGGGTAATAATCTCCGCTGTTCCCAGGGATGAGTCATTATACGCCTCTTTTGCCCTGGAGGTCATCTTCACCCCTTTGAACGTTCCTTTCTCTACAGGCTTCCACTCTGAGTCGTCATAATCAGGGGAATGCCAGTTTTTTCCCGGGTTTTCCAGGGTATATTTCCAATCCCCACTGGCAAGGGATGCCGAAATTAGAGTCTTCTCATGATCCGTAACCACACAAACTAATGCGGCTCCCTTTTTCACGGGAATTATTTCAAACCCAAGAACATGCTCACCCTGTCGAAGATAGACATCTTTTTCACCGCTCGTAAGGACCGGTTTTTTTGCCGGTTGCACCATATAACCTCCTTCAAATCCCCAGGGCATAGCGGGTTCAAGAAAATTAAGATACCCGGTACAAATCCCCAGCGCGGTATACTCAAAACGAATATGGGAAGCCGCAACAGTGCCGGCGTTAAACTCAAATTTTTTTCGGATACAAATGGACCCGGCAGCATTTTCAGGAATACCAAGTTCCATTGCCCCCATATCGGCCAGGTGCATGCTATCCCACGTACCCTCTTCTCCGGGTTCGGGAAGTAATTTTTCTATAAGAGCCGGCCAATGATGGTCATCGAAACCGGGCAGATGCCATTCGTTATTTGCCGGATTTTCCATAGAATATTTCCAGGTTCCGTCATTTACAGTGGCGAAAATAAGTCTTTCGTTATAATCAATTGAAGCAGTCTGCACCAGGCCAAATAGAGGCTCGGCTGCGTCAAGTTCTATTGAAAGAACATACTCTCCATAGGGTATAAACATTTCCTCTTCAATAAGAACATCATTCAGAAAAATTTTCCCTGTTCCATTTAAGCGAACAGAGGTATTCAGCAGCCGGGAGGACTCCGGATTTATCCAGCGAAGGACAACGCCGCCGCACCCCGCAGGCACTTCACAGTTGCTGTATTCTTCCAGGTGCAGCGTTTGTGAGCTCTTGGAAAAACGCTCTATACCATTCAACCGGAGTTCTTTCTCTTTACTCATTGAGTTTCTTCCTTATAATATCTATTCATATATTTCTATAATCACCTTTCCTGCCTTTGTCAATACAGTTTTTTTTTAAAAAAACTATATTGACCTAAACCTGAATGTGTGATAAATTATTTTACTTTTGCAAAAAATTTACCCTTTTTACACGCCAAATAACACTGTATATATAATATACTACATTTAAAAAGAGGCCGCTACATGACAAAAAAAACAAAAGAAAACAAGCTCGCTCAAATAAAAAAAGCCCAAACAGAAAAAGCAAAAGAACTACAGCTGGACGGAATAGACAAAGAAGCCTTTGCCCTGCTTTGCAAAGTAACCTCCCTGGAAAAGCTATACCTCGGGAATGCAGTGTTCAAAGAAATAACGGACGATATTGCGAAACTAAAAAATCTTAAAGAGCTTACTTTTTACAACGGAGAAATAGAATCAATTTCCGAGAAAATAGGAAAACTTAAATTTCTTAAATCTCTGACAATAAACGATAATGATAAATTAAAATCAATTCCCGCAGCTATTGGGGAACTCTCGGGGCTTGAAAACCTGGAGCTGAGCTACAACGAGATGCTGCAAGAACTGCCGGAGTCAATAGGCAAGCTGAACAATCTCAAAGAATTGGATGTTTATAGATGCTCTCTAAAACAATTACCCGCATCAATAGGGGATCTTGAAAACCTGGAAACGATGAATTTACAGGATAACCAGTTGAGCTCGCTTCCCGCAACACTTCACAAACTAAAAAAACTAAAAGACCTGGACCTGGACGATAACCCCCTGGATTATCCACAGGTTCTCCGGAATAACATCCCGGCCATACTTAATTATTATTCGGAAAAACCAACTGTCAAAAACGAATATTATGAATTTTATAAAGACGGGAAATACAAATTCTGGGAAGTAACCCAATACAACAAAACAGTTTACCTCTTCTATGGAAATAACGGCCGAGAAACAACAAAAGAACTGCCTTTTGATAAGAAAGAAAAGGCACAGGAAGATTTTACCAAAAGAATAGAAAAGAAGAAGAAGGAAGGCTATGTTCAGGGCCGCAAAGACTTTCCCCTTGATCTGCAAAAGGAGATTGAAAGCGCCATTAGCAATAACAAAAAATCTTTAAGAGTTTACGACGCGACAGAAGAGATATTTAAAGAAATATGCAAAATAAGCTCCCTCACGGACCTGGATCTATGCAATTCAGAGATGAAAAGAATCACCGAAGATATTTCCGGTCTAAAAAAACTGAAAAAATTTGAAATGAGCTGTACAACAGCGCTGGAATCAATTCATGAAAATATGAGCACGCTAACAGAGCTGGAGTCCCTGGAAATCAATAACGCGGACATACCAAAGCTCTTTAAGGGCATTGGAAAACTGACAAATCTAACCAGCCTGGAACTTAAGCGGAGCAAAATAGTGCAAATCCCTGAAGAGATTGGCAGCCTGGTAAAGCTGAAACGGCTGGAACTGAGTTCAAACAACATAAAAAAACTGCCCGAAAGCATTGGGCAGCTGAAAAAGCTGACACGGCTGGAACTGGATCATAATCAATTAAAAAAATTACCCGAAGGAATAGGCGGGCTGGAAAGCCTGGAACACCTGGATCTGGGAGATAACGCCCTGGAAAAACTGCCCGAAACCATAGGAGAACTTGAGAAGCTTGAAGATCTGGATCTTGGGCAGAATAAGCTCAAAGAATTACCGGAGAGCATTGGAGATCTTGAAAACCTTGAAGACCTGGATTTAAGAGATAATAAATTAAAAAGCCTTCCCCACAGCATCGGCAGCCTATCGAGTCTTGAAGACCTGGACCTGTATCAAAACGAACTCACTGCCCTGCCCCCTACAATGATACAGCTTGAGGATCTGGACGATCTCAATGTGGGCGAGAATAATCTCAAACTGCCGGGGGCGATAAGCACTATCCCGGAAATTCTGGCCTGGTTTAGCGGAGACGGGGAACTAAAAAAACCGGAAGCCAGAACATACGAGCCCGACGAAACAGAAAAGAATCTTTCGGAGAAAGAAAAAGAACAGCTGGTAAAGCAGTATAAGGACAAAATAAAACAATTCGAGCGGGATACAAAATACGAAAGTGAAAGCAAAAGAGACGCCATTATTACCTTTATTAGCGGAAAAACAGACTCTGTACCCATTTCCAAAAAAAAGGAATACCAGGATTTTGATGATATAGTAAAGGTCTTAGCCCCTCTCGACGATTGGACCTTTGTCGACAGACGCATACTGACCTATATGGCAGGAGACGACTGGTACTGGAAAAAGGGGAAATATCACAAAGGATTTTATGACGATTTTTACGCCTGGGCAAAGAAACAGTTAGAAAGCAATCCTCATAACTTTGAAAAGCTCCTGGCGGAGCTGAACAAAAGCGGCATTGTAGATGACGCGCAAATAATAGAACAGTGCATAAAAGAACTGCACGAAGTAATTCTCAATGACCAGGGCGAGCCCCTGCCCCTGGGCACCTACCTGCTGGAACACTATGATGAGCACATTGACCTGATGCTGGAAGCCTCTTCCGGGTATATTTACCAGTATCCCCTCATTGGATTATTTACGAAATACAAAGGCGAAGACTTTGACAGTAAAATCGAAGGCCTCCTGTACAATCACGATTGCGCGCCCCATGAAAAATTAAGCCACCTGTGCCGCATAGACGCTAAAAAATACGAGCCCTTTGTGCTGCGCGCCATGGAAATGGAAACCTCATGCCGTTCGTGCCTTATGCGAACAGCAAAGCTCATGCTGGAAGAATATCAAGACAAATATTATTCCAACACCCTTGACGAAGCAAAAAAGACTCTGGAATACTTGCGTGAAAAGAAAAAAGAAGATCCGGGATACGATTTCCCCTGGGCGGAACGATGGGTAGACGGAACTGCTGATTTTGTAAAATGGGCGCTCCAAACCTTTAAAAAAGATATCATCACCGAAGTATTCGGCTTTGTAGAAAAAACAAAGTTTATCAACCTCGATGTCATTGAAGCCGTGGCAAATACCGCCGGACAGGACGGGATTGAAATTATGTGCGAAGCTTTATATATGAAGGATACGGGAGATCAACTAAAGAGTCACTACCAGAGACTCTTTAGCATTCTCAACCCCTTTGATGTGTCCAAACATAATGACAAGCTATGGGAAATAGTCCAATATAAATCTCTTGAAATAAATAAGCTCGCGGCTGCGGCTCTTGCGAAACAGGGGAACCCAACGCTTAAAAAAGCCCTGGAACTGCACCAATCAAAAAAGAAAAAAGAACGCCAGGCAGCGATCCTGGTACTGACCCATTTCTCCGGCAATGAAGAAGCCGCTGCGATTCTAAAGGACCTGAGAAACGAAGAAACCGGTACAGAAATACGCCAGGAAATACAGAAGGTAACGGAAATCACCTTTCCCGATGTGCTGGACTCCATTGAAAATCTCAGCAAAGGCGGAAAGCTTAAGAAACAGGTTAAAAAATGGATCAACGAAGAAGAGCTTCCGCTACTGAAGTGGAAAGACTCCGGAGAAAAGCTCAATACAGAGACGGTCCGGTTTTTATTTTTCAGGCAGGCGAAAATAAAAGAACTTGAGCCGGACAAAGAAGTAAAACTGCTGCTCGATAAAATTAAAAAAAGCGAAAGCGGTGAATTCGCGGGCGCGCTCATGGAGCTGGTATTTCAAAACGGCGGGATCTATGCCAAAAACCGCTTTGCTCTTGCCATAATCGGATCCCTGGCAGACGCGAAAACCATTAAAGAGTTAAAAGAACGGGCCATAAAGGATAAAAACGTCAACGCGGTAAAATCGATTGGGCTGAATGATTCCAATGAAGCCCTTCGGGCCCTGGATGAAATAAAGCGGGCATTCAGGACAAAGTATCCCAATGTGCTTGGCGCGGCAGAAGAGGCCTTTTCCGGCTTCGCAAAAGAACGGGGAGTCTCGGAAGAAGAACTGCTCGATATTATTATTCCCGATTTTGATTTTTCAGGACGTTTCCGGGAGTTCGATTTTAGCGGTAAGATCTACAAGGGATTTATCGAC
>JAAENB010000759.1 GCA_024224995.1 bacterium
CTGCATCTGGCCTTGAAGTAGTATGGGCTCTTTGGGTTGTGAGGACTGTTTGAGCAACGCGAGTTCCGCAGCAATCCAAAGAGCCCATACTACTTCAAGGCCCGCGCACAAGCAAAATTTAGTTTCTTGAGAGAACAGAAAGATAAAATAGTATGATAAAAGAAATTGCTAATATAACAAAACTTGATGACCATGAGCTGGACCTGTTCAGGAAGTCGGTGAACGCTCTGTTTACGGGCTCATTTCTCATACGGAGCGTGGATAGCGACAGGGTTTTATTCCGGTTTGTTGTTTCCAATTATGAACTGTTTGAAGCCTATTTTGACTGCGCGGGCTGGAGCCTGCGCAAGGATGAAAACCTGGGGATTGTTTCATGGCATGGACCCAGGGCCGCGCGGCTTAACCTGGGGCTTGAAGAAACCCTTTCGCTCCTGGTACTCCGGCTCCTCTATGAGGAGAGAAGAAATGATATACATCTTCACGACCATCCGGCAATTCACCAGCAGGATTTCCAGGAGCGGTACCGGGTAGTAACGGACCGGGTTTTGAAAAAGACCAGGCTCAGGGAAATATTACGGCGTTTCCAGGCCCTTAAGCTGGTGCGGAATATGGGAGACGAAACCAACCCCGAAACTCTCATACTCCTCTACCCCACGCTGGCCTTTGCCCTGGATGGACAGAGTATTGACGATATTCACAGCCATCTTGAGACCCTGGGCAAACAGGAAGACCGGGAAGACGATACCGCAGCGGAAACGATGGAAGGTCCGGAGGACGAAGATGCTCATACTAAGTAAAGTGCGCCTTATTAATTGGCATTTTTTTACGGACTCCGTTATTGATATACAAGAAACAACCCTTTTTGCCGGGGATAACGCTTCGGGAAAATCAACTATTATTGACGCCATACAATACGCCCTGGTGGCCAACATCCGAAAGATAAAATTCAACGCTGCCGCAGCAGACAAAAAAGGAAGCCGAACCCTTGAAAGTTACTGCCGCTGTAAAATAGGTTCCGAAACTCTTTCGTACGTCCGTGATGATACTATAACACATGTTATGCTTCAGTTCGAGAATAACGCCGTCCCCAATGACCCAAGAGTTTTTTGCGCCGGTATTATGGTAGAAGCCTTTAAAGAAAAGGGCGATACCAACGAGCATCTCTGGGTACTTGAATCGGGCAGGATTGAAGAGGTGGAAGTCTATTCAGGGGAGACGTTTTTAACACCTTCGGAGTTTAAGGAACGGCTTAAAAGAATTAATGGCGTCATATCGGCTTCCAAACGGGATTATAATTCAAAACTGACCCACCTGCTGGGAGTTCACAGAAGAAATACCGATTTTAACCCCTACCTGGAAGCGGTTATCCGTGCCGTGAATTTTACTCCTTTTTCATCGGTAGACCGTTTCGTATGCGATTATATTCTTGATGAGCGCCAGGTGGATATCTCGGCAATGAGGGAGAACCTGGCTAACTACAAAGAGGCGGAGAAAGAGGCTGGACTCATCGGGAAGAAGATTGACGCCCTTGAAGAGATAGAGAAAGCCCATAATGAAATGGAACAGGTTAAGAAACAGATCATTATGCAGGAATATTTTAAGAAGCGCATTGACCTTGAACTCTGCCGGGAAGACCTGGCAAAAACCGCTCTTGAACATGAAGAGGCTTCTTCGCGGCTTCATCGTCTGGAAGAGGCGATTCAACAGGCCCGGGAACAAAAGGGACGGAAGGAAAGTCTTCTCCGTGAAACCCAGGCTGCTCTGTACCGTAATGATGAACACGCTCTTTTTACGCGTCTCCAGGGCATGCAGGAAGAGATGGCGCAAAAACTGAAATATGAGAATGAGCGGTTTAATAAGTACCGGCTTTTCCGGCAGCAATCGGAAACACTCCTGGGGAGAACTCTGGATGAATCGCCGGAAAGGGAAATTGAAATCCTTGAAAAAGAAAAAGGAGGGATACTGGATGAACGCGCGTCTCTCAAAATTGAAGCGGCAAGCTTGAAATCGGAGCTGGGCGACAGGAAGAGAGAGCTTGAGGATCTGGAAAAGGGAATTCTCCGGTATCCTGAAAGTACTATGGCCTTAAAAAAAGCTCTTGCCAACGCGGGTATTAACGCGCAAATATTCGCCGACCTTCTGGATGTTACAGACGAATTATGGCAAAACGCCGTTGAAGGCTGGCTCAATACCCAGCGGTTTAATATTCTTGTTCCCGAAAGAGATTTTCAAAAGGCAATCGAGGTCTATAATAACCTGCCGAAATCGGTTCACGGCGTGGGGATTCCCAACCTGGACAAGATGAAGAACTCGGAAATAACTCCCGGTTCTCTCGCTGAGATTGTAACCACTTCATCTCCGGCTGCTCGTCGTTATGCTGCCTATCTTCTTGGTGATGTAATAATGGCGTCAATTGCTACGCTCCGTGACCATAAGCGCGCCATTTCCAAAGAATGCATGCGTTACTCCGCGTACACCGCAAGCAGAATAGCGGAGCATGTTTATTCACGCTGGTTTATTGGTAAACAGGCCCGATTGAAGCGTATGGAAACATTGCAAAAAGAAATTGCTGCTCTTCGGGATGAGCTGGAAAGCGTTGAAAAATGGATAAAAGATATTAATGAAAAGGAAGATATCTTGCGCAGGGTAATAGAAAGCCTTTATGAGCAGAAAGGTTTAAAGAGCGCCGAAGAAAATATAGCGGTCCTGAAAAAAGAACAGGATGAAATTGAACAACAGATTTTAGCTATTGATACCGATTCTTTTAAAGACCTCCAGGTCCAGGTTGCTTCCTTTATGGCTGCGATTAAAGAACATGAAGAAGATATTATTAATTATACTAAAGAATCCGGCTCCCTGGAAACGAAGATTGATCGCCTTTCAATTGAAATTGACCGCTTAAAAGAGAACGAGGCGCGCCTGGCGCAGGATTTTGATCGTTTTGAACATGAGTATCTTAATCTCAGTGATGATTTTGAAAAGTACTATAAAGAAAGAACCGGGAAAAGCGCTCTACGGGAAATCCAGTTAAACTACGAGTCTGCAATGAAAGGCTTTGCTACGCGTCTGGAAAAAGTCAGGGAAACGTTGCGAAAATTCAAAAATAATTATAACCGGGATTTTACTGTTTATATGAGCGTGGATACTGAAAATTCCGATGAATTTATCGCTCTTTTAAAAAAATTCAAGGAGACGGAGCTTCCCTCGTACGAGGAAAAAATTATTCGGGCACGACTTGACGCTGAAAAACAATTCAAAGATCACTTTGTGTCCCGCTTAAATGAATATATTACCGAAGCCCGTGAGAGTTTTTCCGAACTCAACCATACACTCAAAATCATCAGCTTTGGCCAGGACCAGTACCGCTTTTCCATTGAAGAACAACAGGAGAAAAGAAAGATTTTAAATGTCATAAAAAAAGCCGCAGAGATTGCCGAAACAAAAGACACCCTGTGGGAACAGCTCACTTCCCCTGAGGAGCATGCCAATGTTGAAAAACTCTTTAACGCCATTCTTGATAATGATCTTGACTCTCCCGAGGTTCGCGATATTTGCGATTACCGCCAGTATTTTAACTATGATATTAGAATTAAACATACCGGCACCATTGACGAGAAAAGCGGGAAACCCCTTGAGTCTTCTTTGAGCAAGGTGCTCCGTGAAAAATCCGGGGGTGAATCCCAGACTCCTTATTACGTTGCCATTGCCGCCGGTTTTTACCGCTTTTACAAAGAGGAACCCGGCGCTGTCCGGCTTGTCCTCTTCGACGAGGCGTTTAACAAAATGGATGACGATAGAATTGGTACCACTATTGGTTTTTTCAAAAAACTGAAGATGCAGGTTATTACCGCGGTACCCACGGAAAAAATTGAAACTATCGCCCCCCATATGGATAAAACTAACCTTGTTATTCGCCGCAACTATAACACGGTTGTTCGAGACTACGAGGTGTTAAATGATTCGGCAGGATGAGCCCGAGCCCCGCGGCCCCAGCTCTATGGAAAAAAAGATCCTCTCTGTCTTTGCTGATTTTTTCCCTTCTTCGGCTCATTACCGGGGCGGGCAAAAGCTCCGCAAGGCCCGGTGGGAGAGTATTTTTCCCGCGATTGACAGTTCTGTTGAAGTTAAAGAAAGTTTTCTCGCTGCTGTTGATTCCCTGGTTACGGTTGGAGTTCTCTCAGTGAAATGGGTCCGCTTCAGGGAACACGATAAGGTTCTTGCTCTCTTCCTGGAAGACCCGGTTAAACTCTATTTGTTGCTGCAAGAACCGTACCCTCACGATGTGCGCCTTAATGAGCTGGAAATACTTCGTTCTTACAAACCCGCTAATGATATTGCCAAAAAGACAACAGTCTTTTTGGCGGATAAACTTGAAAAAATGGAACCGGTTTCTTTAAGTGGAAGCGAGCACCTTAAAGAGCTTCTAACCTGTGTATCATTAAGCCCGGCAGAAACGATCCATTGTACCATGCGCGCGCTCAGTGTCCGCCTTTTTAATGATTCTAAACGCCTGGAATCCATCCTGCCGGGGTTCGACAAAATCACGTCCGCTGCTGCCGGTGTTGCCCTGAGCGATTTCCTGGGCCTGGACAGATCCTTTCCCGAGACCGCCATTTTCGGCTCCATGGAGATAATTTTTAAGGATGGGCGCAGGTGGCCCTGCAAGAATTCCATGATTACCCTGCCGCTTGAGACGGCAAAACAAATCGACAGGATTGTTTGGCCTTCCCCGGATTCTAAGATTTTGTCGGTGGAGAATAAAGAAAATTTTTATTCTCTTTCGTCGTCGCTCACCGGCTTTGACGGGTTTGTTTTTTGCGGGGGGCATTTGAATTCTGCGGATAGGATTTTTTTTGAGTGTCTTGAAAAAGGAGAGGGGAAGTTTTTTCATTTTGGAGATCTTGATCCCGATGGGCTTATTATTTTTCAAGAGATTGATGAGCTGCTTAAAGGGAGGCTCGCGCCCTTTTTTATGAATGTGGAGACTTATGAGAAGTACCGGGTTCATGGATATGAGCTTTCGCCAGGGGCGATGAAGCGGTTAGAGTTGGTGAAGAGTGAAAAGGTGAGCGGGGTTGCCGATGCTGTTCGAGAATGGGGAAAGGGAGTGGAGCAGGAAGTGGTTGATGTTAGTTGTTAATGAATTTTTTTTAAAAAATTAGTTATTATCTTGACAACATTACGGGTGTTTAGTAAACATAATAAAAGCACGATGATGCTTGAATAATTACTATGCAGGGGAGCGTAAAATGTCAAATTCTAATAATTTAAAAGATAAGTCCGATCTGGAACTCTGTTTGCACTATCGGAAAAATCCGGATGATAGATTCTACAATGAAATTTTTCAAAGATATAAACCTTCGGTAAAAAAACAAACTTTCCTGGTATTCAACAGACTTCGACGGTACGGATTAGAGCGAGATGAGGTATATAATGATTTGTTGCTCATTCTTGCCAGGGCAATGTTTAGTGTGGAATATGATAAGATTAGAAAGAAAGAAACGTTTCGCTTCAATATTATTTTTCAACAAAATGTTGCATGGTATATTCTGGATAAACTGAAGTGGTATAATGCCGCGAAAAGAAAAACTTCCGGTTTTATTTTTGTTGGTGGTATAGATAATGATTTTTTATATTTTCAAAGAGGATATAAGAGGTATGAAGATAGTGCTGAGGATGTTTTTTTCGGAAAGGAATTATATGAAATGCTGGATAAATCACTGGATGAACAAGAAAGCCTTTTTTTGAGTATGTTGCTTAATCGTTATTCACTTCAGGAGATTGGGGAGAAGTTAGGCATTAATAATCCCTATTATTTTAGTGAAAAATTAAAGAGGAAGTGTAAGAAGGTTATGAATTAGATTAACCGGATCCCTCCATGAGTAAATCGACCAGGAATAAGACATGGTTTTTTTTGTGCCTGGTTGATTTAAAGGATGGACCCGGCTGCCGGAATCAATACCCTCCCGTCTTATTTTCACACAAAGTTACTTCCGGACGTAACGGGCACCCTCCCATACAATTTCTTTTTTTATCACACTTCGGACATGAACGTTGCAATATGGACCTGAATTTTTTAAACCTGTTGCTGTTCCACGCTTCTTCAATTGTATTCTGATTTAAATCCACACCATACTTCATTTTTCGGTCAAAAGAACATGGCGTCATTTTCATCCCCGCGCTGATGTAGCATGAAAACCGTCCGCCTTCACAGGGCTCTATTGACGCCGGTTCTATTGCCGGTGCGTAATTTAATAAGCCCGGTACTGTACAGCTGTCGAAACCTATCTTAAACGGATATTTCCTGCCTACTGCCTGGTCAAAAAAACGTTTTAGTATACTGCTTTCTGTTGTGAGCACATTACTCCGCGTTCCCTGGCCTACGGGCTTATGCAGGAGAAAAATTATTGCGTTAATCCTTTGGGGAAACAGATTTTCACGCAGCCGGTGTGTGGCATCGGCTATGCTATTCTTTGACAGCACATAATGAATGTTTGTTTTTACTCCCTTTCGAATTAATTTATCTATTGCTTCATAGGTGTACCGGTTGCGATAGAATGAGACTGCTGCTGCTCCGGCATATTTTGCCGTTATTGCAGCCTCATTATCGGTAAGGGCCAGGCCGCTTGTGGTGTAGGTGGGTGTCACGGAATTGCGTCGGCTGTATTCCAATATCTCTTCGAAGTGTTCGTGCTTGTTCGGGTCTCCCCTGCCTCCCAGGGCGCACTGAAATGTTTTCCCTTTTACCTGGTCAATGATCTTTTTAAAGTTTTCCAGGGGCATGTTTTTTTCCCGCGCGCTTAATCCGTCCTGGTAACATTCCACCCCGGAGCGTATACATAACCCGCTTGCTCCATGTGAACATGTTCCCATTATCCCGATATCTATTAACGACGGTATGCTTCTCATAAAGGGATCTATTCCCGTGTCTATTGTGTTGTTCTTTAGTATGCCTGTTCTAAAGTAGAACCCGGTGTTGGGATTGTACAGCTCTTTGAAGTTGTTCCTGCTATCGTGCCAGGCGGTTTGTGCTAAGTTTGTTTTCATTGTTGTTCTCGTTTTTATTAGTTATGTTGGTTAAATAATAGTATGATGCGGGTGTTTGGGCAAGTTGTTTTTGGTTTGTGCGGGGATAAAAAGTTTTAATGAATATTGATAAGGTTTTTTTGGGGTAGTTTTTTATTTTTTGTTTGTTTATGGGAACTCCGTGTTATATATCTGACAATTATTTTTTTATAAATTGGAGGATTGTAATGGGTACATTCATGGAAATCGCTGTATGCGTGAACATCAGTATTGATAAGACTCAAAAAAGTTTTGAAAAAAACGGGCTTGATAATGTTATCGGTCCGCTTGGTGACAGGTTTGATCTTTCTCTTTTCAATATAAAAGACAGCAAGGATTATATTGAGTGGAAAGTTAAAAAAGAATTGCTGGAAAAACAGCTGACTCCTTTCCTGGTTCGTCAGTTTAGCTATTTTTTAGATCCTTATGATTCCGGTGAAGCTATTGAAGAACTCTCGAAATGTAAATCATCTAATGATATTATTGCCCTGGCCGAGGAACAAGAATTTCAATGCTTTACCCTCCATAATGATTTTGATGGGATGAGAGTTGGGAAATGGGGCGACTATGTGCAGTATTCTTATGATAAGATTGTTTATTGTATGGATGGGAAGATTCTGATGGAAAGTTATAGAGGGATATTTCATTACCTGGAGCAGATGATAAGGCTTCAGAAGGAGGAGTTTCCTATTGCCGGGGTTGTTAGTGTTGGGATTAGTAAGTGATGATGTAGAGTTGTTTTCAAAGTGAACTGCTCCCAAAAATAAAGCAGCCCATGTTAGAATATATAAATGATATTTTTTCTTTCTCCGGGTTAAAATCAATGAAATGAATTTTGCCGGGGAAAGAATTATGTTCAAATTCAAAAAATGAGCCCGGGCCGTATTTTATTTGCTTTAATCCCAGCTCTCCTGTTATTTGCATTTTATTGAAATTAGTCTTTGCGTTAAACCTGGTACTGAGAAAAGTGAGTGAATTATGAACTTCTATGTTATTAAAATTTGCTTTCCCATTGAATTTTGAATTATCAAAAGTACTCTTTTGCTTAAATACTGCTTCAGTGAAAATAGCAGGTTTATTAAAAATACACTTTGAGAATTCAGCCGGTCCCGATAGCTTGCTGCGGCTAAATTCAAATTCACTTTTAAATACATTCCCGTCAAATTCAATTCCCTTCATAAAATTACAATCTTCTATGTCGGCAATACCTTGAACATGATTTTTGTGAAATCCAATGCTGCCATAAAAAGACGATCCCGGAAAAGTCAGGTTGCCGGAAAAAAGATTGTTGCTGAAATTTATGTTCCCCGAAAAAGTTGTGCCGGGAAAATCCGTATCATCTCCTACCCGGTTTCTAATAAATGAAACATTACCCAAAAAATGATTGCCGCTTAAATGCATGAATTCCGGAGTTTCAGTACTTAAAAATTCGACATTTCCGGTAAATATACAATCCCTGAAGTCAACCAGGCTGTTAAAGTTTACTTCTCTGAACGTGGTTCCCTTGAATATCCAGCTTCTAAAACTCACGCTTTTTTCTACAGTCATGTTTTCAATAAGCAGATCTTTTAATACAATTCCATAGAATTCTTCTTCCATGTCGGTATTTTGATTTTTGAAATAATCCGCTGCATCTTTTATGATGTGGAATGTTTTTGTAGATTTAAAACCTTCTCTGGTAAGGTGCGTATGAGTAGTGGTGAAAGCTGTTGGGGGGAGGGTTTTGGTGCTGATCTTTATTTTGTCTATGCTCAAAAAGAATTCAGGGTTGGTTTCTAAGATTTTTAGGACTTCGTTGTAGGTGTATGTTTTTTGAGCTATGTTTATTGGCATGGTTTTCCCTCTAAAGAATAATACCGGTAGAGGGGGGATAAAAATCAATTACTTTTTTTATGGATTATAGTTTGTGAGAGTAGGCCCCGGTTGGGGAGTTTTCTGTTGTTGGGCACAAGTTGTTTTTTATTTCAGAGTTTCCAGTAGAAGCGTTTCCAGGCCCGTGAGTTTTATAAACGCCCAGATGAGCGCAAACAGACCACTTAAGGAGGCCGGTAAACTCCACCAGTGCTCACCCAGGAACCCTGCCGTAGGATCGGGCGGGAGTTTCATTTCGTCTATTTCATTCCAGGACTTGTTGATCTTGTCTACCTGCTCCTGATACGAAAAGCGTATGTCTACTGCCCGTTTGATTAAACGTAGTATTATTATCATTCCCAATACTATTATTGGGATAAACTCCAACAGGTATATTTGCGGCAGTGTTCCCCGGCTCAATTGTGTTAATACTTTAATTATTATTATGGCCGGTATGAATGTGATGATGCTTGTTCCCAGCGACCATTCCTGTAAAAACCGGGTATATACTCCTGTTCCACAACTTGTTCCGGGTTTTTCTATATCCGGCATTTGCCCATATTTCTTCCCGCTTAAACAAAAAATCAGGGCCGCAATATAGCCCGCTGCCAGCATTGCACCGATTATAGACAATCGTGTTGATATCCATATAATAGGTGATATGTGAAAGCTGCGCGTTCCATACCATTCTTTTGCCGGGGCCAATACACTGGTATCGATTTCACGAAACAGGTGGATGAGTATGAGCGATATCACTATTATCGCGTAGACTTTGCCGATGTTTTTTATTTTTTCTTTTGGCGGTAGAAATACTTTTTCCGCATGCTTTAACAGTATCTGCGCCGGGATTAGAAAAAAGATTAGCAGTACTATTGACAGCAATACCTGGGCTATTGCTTCTTCCCGTTTTACGCTCACCGCTTTCATGTCCAGTTTGGCCAGCTCCTCCGTTTTTTCCGCCTGTCTATCTATCCTGGCTTTCAGCTGCTCAATCTGCTCCCGTGTTACCGATACAAACCCGGGCTGCTCCGGTGATACATACATTTCCTTCAGGGCTTTATGGCGTTTTTCGTCCTGTTTCATTTGCTTTTGTATGTCTGCTATTTTCTTTTTCCTGTGATTCCGCTGTTCTTCACAGACTGTACTCTGTATAGCTCTATTCGTGCAGTCTGGTTTACTTCCCGGTGTGTATAGTACTGAGAATATGCTTGCTGCTATGTCCAGGCAGATGCCTATCATAATGATGATTAGCATGAGTCGGGGAGTATGCGCTGTGTGCAGCGCGATAGGGCTTCGTTTTGGGAGTGTCTGGTTTTCCATGGATTATTATTGGCATGGAATGGTTTTTTTGTCAAATGTGTTTTAAAAATTTGGTTGATATCACGAAATCTATTAAAATAAAAAATAAGGGATTTTGTTCTAGACAAATAGAGGGATTTTGAGAGTGTTCTGGATAAGTTTTAGATTTGGTTGTTGGGGGAGATCGAAAACTACTATGAGTAAAAAGAAATCTCAAAATATGGCTCCGGATATTACTCCTTTTCCCTCTATTGGGGAAATATTTCAATTTATTGTAAATGCTTTTGATTTAACCGGGTTTATTGATGACCCTGATGAAAAGAAAACTTTCAGGAAAAAGCTGGAGCGTTTTGCAAAGGAAAAGGAGTTTGATGTTGAGGAAAGTAATCAGTTTATTAATGATATTCTTCATGAACTGCTTGATAAACAGGCAATAAGTAATAATACTTTAGCTTTTATTACTTATTGTACCACTATCTTTTTTGACTACTATAAAACTTTAATAACAACAATAGATTCCGGTTTTGCTGATCGTAAAGATATTCTTATAATATTATTTGATACTATTTTCGGTTACTTTATATCAATCATTCTTACCTATATTTTAGAACCGGGCCAACAAGAAGGTATAATTATCCCTGAAAAAAAGAATTGGATCTATTCTGTCAAAGAAGGAGATAGCTGGATATCTCCAATAGGCAATGTTTTTGACTGGTGGGTTAATGCTGCCGGAGTTGAAAGCTTGAAGAAACTTTCGTCTCTTATCGCTAATAGTGAAAAATATGAAGGATATGATGAAGACCATGATTATCTTTTTTACAAAAAATATCACCGGTGGAAAAATAATCAGCATCTACCAAGGACAAGCAGCTTAATAGAGATTTTAGAAACTTCCTTTGATATAGGGGATAATGAGCCAACATTGAGAAAGTCCCTTTTTGTATGCCTCCTTTTCGCACGGGCTTCTCAATATTCTTTTAACCGGTTGTCTCATGCGATGTTACCGGAAGAGCGGGATACCATAATATCTTCAATACAAAAAATTTATTCCTTTCTTCTTAAATGCAATAAAAAAAATGAAAAGAAATGGATTCAAAATATCTATAATGAAATAGATTATCAAATTGATGAAATAGAAGATAAAAAAGAAGTACCCCAGAAAGAGACTTTAGTTATATCAAATGAATTAAGTCGTTTAACCGATCCTTTAACTCAGAAAGGTAAAGATAATGATGAAAAAGTTAAAATCCTACTTAATAAACTATCAAAGCGGCATCCCTTTAATGATTCTTTATATTATGAAATAATATGGCGCGAAGCTCGGTATAATGCTCTTCTTAATAACCATAAAAAGGCACTGGAACTATATAAAAAGGCATTTTTTTTTGGCAAATATCGAGCAGGCTCGGTACTTAAAGAAATTATCAGGGAGGGAATCACCTTAGCTGCGTATCGTAATAAAATAGAAGTATTTAAACTAATGTATAAATGGGCACGATTATATGAGTTATTTCAAGATGATTATGATACGGTCAAAGAATGGATAATGGACCATCAGCGAAAGCAATTTTATTCGATTTTTCCTGTTAAGGGATATTATAAATCGGCTCCCGGAACAGAGAAAATGCAAAAGGAATCAATTGATAATATTATGACGTATGTATCGGATTGGAAAAAAAGAAAATCAGATCTCAAGAACCCTAACAGAAAGATAAAAGGATTTGGTCCAAGAAGACATACTCAACTCATGATATCTGCTTCTCTAGGGGAAATAGATAAAATTCGCGAACTCCTTAAGGCTGGTGCTGATCCGGAGATTAAAGCTTCTGATGGAAGTACAGCTCTGATATCAGCATTGGATGGGAAACAGAAAGAAACTGCTCTTTTACTTTTAGACCAAAACCTGGATAAAAGCATAAATGCACGATCAAAAAAAGAAAGACGTACGGCACTGGCTGGTGCAATTGATCTTGCAGATGATGAGCTGGTGAGAGCCGTTGTAAATGCCGGGGCAGATATTAGTCAAAGATGCGGCAAAGATCATGAGCATGGTTTAAGTCCTTTATACTATACTATCAATAAAATTGGTTTTGCTTTATTTCCTGAAATGATAAATAATGCAGGCAGATCTGACAAACTTAAAGCAGCCGGAACAATTGATCCTATTAAATATTCAACCAAATCGGTCTTCACTGATGAGCTAAATGAAACTCTTGAGGAAATAACTCAACTACCGATTTATGAAAATGTAGTTAAAACAATAATGGGAGTAGAGACTGGGAATTTATCCGATTGTTATAAAGTTTTAGATGTTTTGCTGGAAAACTGTTCTAAAAAAGATACTAATGATAAACATGACCATGATATAACTCCTTTCCTATTCAGTGCTGAAATGGGAGACTTGAGAACATTTAAAGCCTTATTTGAAAAAGGTGGTGATTTGGAACTAACTAATGTGAATAATGCTACTGCTTTTTCCATTTCCTTATACTACAGAAAATATAAGATTGCTAATTTTATTATGGATAATTGTGATACAGCGCCATTTATCAATACCAGGATGCTTGCAACGGGACATGCTCCTGTTCATATTGCTGTTCTAAATAGCATTGATGAAAAGAGCCAGGAAGCTTATAATGTATTGGAAAAACTTCTTTTTTTTAAACCGGAATTATCGGTAAAAGATAATGATGGGAAAAGCTCCTTTGACATTGCCAAAGAATCGGGTGATTCCAGGGTTATTGATATGCTTATTGACGCCGGTGCCGGAAATAGATCTCCTTCGGGAATTATATACTGATAAAAAATTCCCCACAGGACCAAAGCGGTCTTTCTGTGGGGAATAAAAGCGGTTACTTAACTATTTTTCCTGGTTTTTTTCGGCAGCCCGCTGTGCCCGTGAGGCAAAACTGTTTTTTGGAACTTTGCCTCCGTTTTTTTTTGCTGTTCCTCTTTGGATGCGTGCAGCGTCCTTTGGGGTAATTGGTTTCGACTTGTTTTTTGGCATAATTGCCTCCTTGATTTTTATTGTTGTTACTTATGAATATATCAAGATGGGATTGGTTTGCAATGGACAATTGGGCGACGGGGATTTGGGATTTTGTGGGCTGGGGTATTCGTTTTAATGGTTTTTGTTAAAAAAGTAGAAAGATCTGTGAAATGAGTTATCTTTGGAAGAGATTTCTACCTGATTTAACAATATTCTGGAATTCACTGTTGACAAAATATTTTATATTTATTAAGTTGCTATCAATGTAATAAAGGGGAGGGATTTATAATATGACTCAGAAGTCTTATGTTGCTGTGCTGATAAAGATTGTAACTATTTGTTTTTTTCTTTCTGGCTGCTCTTGTGAAAATGATCCCGATCCAAATGACCAGGAACAAATTCAAAATATAACTGTTTCACAGGATCAAACCAATATTATCTTAGATAATGAATATGATTTTGGCGGTTCAGCTGTTCCCAGAGAGATTACTTTTGTGATTAAAAATGAAGGGAATTATAGAATAACTCCTGAAGTTGATTTATCTGGTGAGGATATATCGTTATTTAATGTATCGCAACAACCGGGGTCTATTGAAGCAGGAGAGAATAAATCTTTCAAAATCATGTTTAATCCCCAGGGTAATGATGAATATGTACAAGTAACAGTTTCGATTAAGGAAAATGATTCGATAATACATAAGTATGTAATATATATGTATGATATTGCATCAGTAGCAACTATCAATATCGAAATTGATGGTATATCCATTTATGACAGGAGAGAGGGAAGTAATAGGCTGATACGAGGGATTGCCTGGTCCGGTCTGGAATATGATAAGCCCTATATTCATAATGAACTTGGAGAAGTACAAATGGTAAGTAATTATCCCGGAAATATTGGGATTAACTTTTTTAAGCCCGATAGTGGTGATTTTATTGATATTAAAACCAGGGGGTTCTCAACGGTAAGAATACCATTTGATATTGGACGCCTTGTTAATGGAAAAGAATCATATTCTAATAAAACGCATATCGATTTTAATACAGCATATCTGGATTTTTTAAAGAATTCTGTTGTATACGCCCGAAATAACGGTTTATGGATAATTTTTGATATGCATAATGCTTTGGAGTATCCGGTTAATGGTACAACTGTAATTAAAGTTAATGAAAGTGAAAAATATCAAAATTTATTGGTTCAAACATGGCGTCAGCTCGCTTCAATCTTCGCTTCATCAGAAGCCGTACTTGGCTATGAAATAATCAATGAACCCAATCCTCATGCCGGAGATAGTAATTGGTGTTATATCGCACAGAGGATTGTGGATTCAGTAAGAGAAATTGATACTGAAAAAGTATTATTTATAGATGGAGCAAACTGGAGTGGTGCGCCGCAGTGGTCAACAGAGAATCAAGTTATTTCAATAACAGACACGGCAAGCAGGGTCGTCTATGCTCCACATCTTTATCTTGATAATGACGGAAACGGCCTGTTTGGTCTTGGGGTTGAAAATGGACCTTCTACTACTGCTCTACAATCAGTAGTAAGAGGAAAAATTGAAAATCTTATCAGCTGGGCTCATAGCCATAACTCCGCAATTTGTATATTGGAATCGGGCTTTCCTTATTCTAATGATACCTGGCAAGGATCTATGGAATTATTATTTCATCAATATTTGAATACATTTGGCATAGGGTATATTTATTGGACAATGGATGAAAATGAGGATCAAGTAACGAGTTATAAAGATGGTAACTGGATAACCACAGTACTTAATGATAATATGAATATTGTAATTGATTCATCTGATAATTATTCTAATTATATATATAAAGATGACCTGTTTTATATTAATGGCTGGAGTGGGGCTCATCCATTTGATTTTCCCTCAACCGTTAATCTGTCAAATACAGATGATAAATGTTCCGGAAATTTTTCTATTCACGCAGCACTTGGTGGAACCTATTCTCAAAATGGTTTTATTATAACTAATGACTCCGAATTTAATTTAACGGGAGTTGATAATATATCCTTTTTTCATAAAAGCAGCCATGATTTCAAAGTATATACAAAAGATTCCGGAAATAGTAACTCGACTAATTCATTCCTTATTTCAGCATCTCCTTCGTCTTATCGATATGAAGAGATTGATATTAGTTTTATAACTGATATTGGAGATGATTGTATCAGTGGACTGGGATTCCAGGGTGCCAATGAGAATATTTATATTGATTTGTATCTGGATGATGTTGTGTTTAAATAATTACTAAACCCACCATCAAACACCAGGCGTCACAACCGGAAGGAATTCCGCTGAAGGAAACATCAATGATATACACACTAACAATAAAATGCATATTCGGCATCTACCTGGAAGAAGAATGCATCCGGGTAATAGAAATTGAGGAAGACAGCCCATTGTTTGTTCTCCATCACGCGATCCAGGAAGCAATAGACTTTGGAAAAGATCATCCATATGAATTCTATGCAGGGAGCGGTTATCGAAATAAACAAAGATCGTATACCGACGATATACCTTTGAATAAGGTATATCCATTAAACAGGTTGAAGCTCTATTACCTGTTCGATTTCGGAGATTACTGGACTTTCGAGATCAGGAAAGGGCGCAAAATAAAAGAACCGGAGCCCGGGGTAGAGTATCCCAGGCTAATTGAATCAATCGGACCTGACCCGGAGCAATATCCTTACTTTGAAGAAGATGAGTAAATCAACCCTCCGCTTCCCACTTCGCCAAAACCTCTTCAATGCTCTCCCTCACCATATCACGAGCCATCCCTCGCTCAAACCCCTGAGCCAGCAGCTCATGATATTTTGTCTCGGCATGCCGAACATGAGCAACAACAGCAAGCCGCACCGCGTTCTCATCAAAATTTTTCGCCTCAGCCGAACGGCCAATGCGGTCACTGTATTTCCGGCACGCGTGTTCAGCGATAATATTCTCTCTCCCTGCGGGGCACCCGGGAAAGAGAACGCGAATGCGTTCAGCAAAGAGCTTGACGTATTCGTGATCCAGCTCAGCTCTACGCCAGGCTTCCCGCTCTCTCCGGCGGGCCCTGGCATCGCTGTCGGCAAGGCATTCCTCCTCGGCCTGGAGCAGGGCCTGTTCTTCCACTAAAATACCCTGTCTTTCATATCTTTTACGAGCGCTGCTCCATTTCAAAACCACCGCAGTGAGGGTGGAATGTTTTTTGGAGCGCCTGGTAAGGGCAGCGTCACCGGAAGGAAGAAAAGAGAGATGATCCAGGTCGGAGCAGGCCAGACACAGAGCGCCTTTCTCGCCATTCAGGGTAATCCATGCTTTACGGCCAAGGTCTTCACCACACTCGTCGCATGTTGAGTCCCGGTTTGAGATAAATATTTTTATGTCATTGGTTTTATTCATGATAATATTATTAAAATAGATTATTCTATCATTGTCCAGAATAAATTTGTTGACTTCATATTTTTTATCCTGTAACAACAGGTTACTGTAAAAACCCTGGAAACACCAAAATGAAAAAACTAAACCTGGTACCGCTCCGGCGGGGAAAAAATACGGAAGAAACTGTGTCGACACCGGGGTCTATTTTACGAAGATGCTCCGGGAAAGGGCTTGGTTCTGAGAGACGTTGCATGCAACGTTTCTCTTCCCGGAAAACAGGCTCTATTTAAAAAGAGTTTCTTAAGAGTGCGGACCCTGCGAAGCAGGGAAAAAATAGGTCAGAAACCTGATAGTATTGCGAGCTGCATCTGGCCTGGAAGTATGAGCTCTTTGGGTTGTGAGGACTGTTTGAGCGGAGCGAGTTCCGCA
>JAAENB010000760.1 GCA_024224995.1 bacterium
AACCAATGCCCTGTGGGCTATTCGGTCCCATACCGGAAACACCCCGGAGGGGTGTAGTCATGTAGCCCGGGGTTTTTAACCCCGGGTAGCCCTGAAACAGATCCATTTTTTTAAACAGTTTCTGACCTATTTTTCTCTGCCATCCGGTGTCTGAGGGGAGCCGAAGACCCCCTGACTACAAAAAACTATTGACAGATAGGTTTTTTGCGGGTTTATTTCTATAAAATTTAGTATATTTAATACGGAACAGCTAAGTTGTTTCGTATTTTGTGGAGACATAGTGCAAAAATTGACGCTTAATAGACGAATATCAACATATTTTCTTGTTTTCTCCCTGTTATTGGGAGGATGCGCATCGGGCGGGTCATCAAAAGGGAGTTCAGGAGATTCCAGTGCTGAGGATATCGCCAATGCTATTCTTGAGGGAAAAATAGCCAATATAGAGGAGATGGAAAAGGCTACCAAGGGAGCCCGGAAATGGAGTAAACAGACCTTTTTTCACCTGGCAGCAAAGAGCGGAAAAACCGAAATTGTCCGGCATTTGATTGAATCGGGCGACGGGGGCAATATAAATGCCCTTGATTCCAGGAAAAACACCCCGCTTCATTACGCCATTTTAAATAACTACCTGGACCTGGCAAAGCTCTTGATCGAGAACGGCGCGGACGTGAATGCCGTAAATAAGGCAGGAAAAGCTCCCATTCACCTGGCAGCACTTTCCCTGCCGAGCTTCAACAGTTCCATACCGTCAATTGCCCCGGTACGGGGGCGGTATTCTTCGTTTTACGGGATCAGGCATAATCCCTTTTCCGGGAAATACCAGTTTCACAGCGGTCACGATATTGCGGCACCCGCAGGAACCCGAATAAAAGCAACCGCCTCCGGAAAGGTTATAAAATACCGGTGGAGCGGCGCCTATGGCAAGGCCATACTGGTACAGCATGGCCATGGCTATATTACGGTTTATGGTCATTGCAGTACCTTCAAAGCAAAGCGGGGACAAAAAGTAAAAAGAGGAGAGGTCATTGCCACAGTGGGAGATACGGGCAGGGCCACGGGAGATCATGTTCATTACGAGGTCCGCTTTGGAGGATTGCCCGTGAATCCCGTGCCATATCTTAATAATAAAAATTATAATAAATTAAAGGGATATGATTTTGCCGCGGTTCTAAAGCTGCTGCTGGCGAAAGGAGTTGATATCAACACAAAGGATAGATCCGGAATGGCTCCGCTTCATTATATTGTAATGCGGGACCTTGCCTCAACCAAATTATTTATTTCCCTGGGAGCAAAGGTAAATATCCGGGATAGTAAAGGGATGACCCCGCTGCACTATTCGGTTATGAACAGCATTTCCATTTCAAGGTATCTTTTACGGAACAAGGCAGCAGTAAACGCGCGAACCTGGGCTACATACCGGGCAAGCGGCGGTAAATATTTCCACAAAGGTACCAGGCCCTTAAATATCGTAATGAAGAACGAATGGCTTGAAATGGCAAAACTTCTCTACCGCTTTGGCGGAAGAGAGTGATTTAACCGAGCCGGCCTACAAGAAAAAAAGCAAAAAATAATGCAAAGATCATTAAGCCTAATATTATCAAGAATGTAAATGCGATAGTAGGATTTCTATAGACCCACTGATAGAGCCCGCTTTCTTTATAGTTGGAAATTAATTCAAAAGTCTTATTAAACAGAAAAGACTTTCCCTTGAAGGACTTTTTTTTTGGTCTTCTGTTGGTAGTGTTGGTGCTTTTTGAATTCATGTTGTTTTCGCAATCTCCGTTTATGTTTACAACACCGGGGAGGGGAAAGTGGGGGGCTTTGCCGGTGTTGAACAACCATGATGTATTCCGAATGTAATGTCAAGGATCTTTCTTACTGTTTTTCCCCTTCGGCGTTATATTGTATTAGAAAGCTGTTTTGCAATGCTTCGGGAGTCGTATCATCCAGGCCGCTGCCGGCAAACCCCGTTATGTAAATAACACCTTTCCTGTTAGCCGTAACTCCATAGGCAACATCTCTTCCCGATGTTTCCAGCATCCGGGACCACTGCATATCTCCGCTAGCCGTATATTTTTGCAGCAGAATGTCTTGTGATGATATATTAAGATCGGAACCGGTGTCGTCGTTGCAATAACCGGCAACATAAATATTGTTCAGGCTGTCGATTGATATTCCATGTCCCTCAACGGAGTCCGTAGAAGCGAAACGCCTGATCCATATATTCCCCCCGGACGGGCTGAATTTTGCCAGGAACAGCTCATTGTCCATGTCTCCGGTAACGTAAATAAAATCGTTCGAGTCAGCGCTTATATCCTGGCCGCCTTCATAGCCCGTACTACCCAGGAGTGTTGACCATTGCTTTTCTCCATTTGAGTTATAGGCCACGAGCAAACAGTCGCTGTATCCACTGGTGTTGTGCCCGTCGAAGGTATTCGAGGTTTTCCCGGTAATAATAACCGTTCCCGTTGTTGAGACGGTGACCGCATAGGCTGAAGCGTAGTGAGCGGTTCGCAGTTGTTTTACCCACAGAGAATCTCCCGATGAGCTATATTTCGCCAGGAATATACCCCGGTATGTTGTTGCCTCTCCGTCCAGGTTGCCGTTTGTATGCCCGGTAACATAAATGTTCCCGCTACGGTCTTCAGCCAGGCCGTAGGCCCAATCAGCGCCCGGTGAAGCCAGGTGCCTGGTCCATACAATGTCTCCCGAAGGGGTGTATTTGAACAGGAAGATATCGCTTCCGCCCTGGTTGGTGAACCCGTCAAAGGTGCCGGGACTGTTAACGGCAGTATAAATGTATCCCTTGCTATTCACAAGCACGTCATAGCTTGTTTCATTGCCTGAGTTCTGTTGAAGCCGGGACCAGACCGGTTCTCCCGAAGGATTATATTTTACCAGGAAAGAACCATTTTTATTCGGAGCGGTGTTTCCGTCTCCGTAACCGGCAATGTAAATGTTACCGGTACAGTCTGCTGCCAATCCTCTGGGCCAATTGTATGCGGCAAATCCAAACCGTTGCGTGCCTTTCCAGGAGTTGGAGCCCACGGTAATGGTTACCCGGTATTCTTTTGTGCTGTAGTCCGCAGCCATTACAATATAGGTTTGTGATGAGGAAAAATCGTTTTCAGTAACATCGCTGATTTGTTCTTCCGTATTAATTGAAACAGAACTGCCGCTGGTGGTGAAAGAGGCTGTGAGATTGGAAACATCAGTGCCATAGGGGACTTCAATGGAAATGGTATTATCGTACTGGTTAATATTTCCGCTTGCGTATGATGAGAGCTGGCTGTTATGGGAAGCGTAAAAATAAAAGCCCGTAATATCGTTGGAGCTGTTGAGCGCTTCCGTAACGCTTACGGACCATTGCTGCCTGGTTCCGTCTTCGGCAGTTGTGGTATAGAGAACAGGGCCGGAACTGAAATCAACTTGTTCTCCTGAAGCGGGAGATATACCGGCTTTTTCAGGAATGGTAATCACCGGGGCAAGGTCTGTTAAACCGGAGCCGTAGCCTACAGTAACGAAGACAGTAAAGCTTTCCGTATTAATCAGAGCAGTCCCGCTCTGCCCGGAGACCTCAAAGGAAAGAATCTCTTTTGACGTGCTCGGCAGAATCCTGGTGGTATCTTCTCCGTAGCTCAGTCCCTCGTTAATGACGTTCCCACAAGAAGTAAGGCCGATAATCATTGCAATGGAGCATATCTTGAATAAAAGAGACAGTTTTTTTATAGCGTTCATTTTATTGCCGTTTTCCTTCGGAAGTATATTGCGACAGGAACAGGTCATCCCCGCCTGCGTATGGCTGCCCGTCCATACTTTGCGTTGTATACCCGGATACATAAATAAGACCTGAACGATCCGTTGCAACTGCATAGCCGCAATCATCATTATTTGATCCCCACTTTCGTACCCACTCATTATCTCCTGATGCATTAAACTTTGCCAGGAATACATCAACATCGCCCGGGCTGATATAGATATAGCTGGTTCTCCCGGTAAGATAGAGATTATCGTCTTTATCAACAGCAATTCCGTGAGCCGGGTAGGAATAGCTTGTTTCTATTCCAAGAGTCTTGAGAAGGGTTCTTTCTCCGGCAGCATTATATTTAACAAGGAGGAGAGCGGAAATACCGGGGTTGCTTGTTCCGCTAAAGGTACCTCCGGTGTAACCGGCAATACAAATGGAACCGGAATTATCCAGGGTGACAGCATAGCCGATATCAGTTTTATCGGATCCTAAAAGCTCCGTCCATAGTTTATTACCATCGGAAGAATACTTGACCAGGAGTAGATCAATACCGCCCTGATTTGTCTTGCCGTCCGGAGAACCGGAGGTTCTGCCCACAACATAGATATTGCCGCTATTGTCAATAGTGAGCGCGTAAGCAATATCATCATTACTTGATCCCATTAGCCTTGTCCAGATTTTATTCCCATCCGGATCATGTTTAACCAGTATAAGGTCGGCGTTTCCCGCGTATGGTTGACCATCCACAGAGCTGCTTGCGCTTCCGGTGATATATATATACCCATTGCTGTCGATAGCTATTGCGTAGTACCCTTCGTTATTCAGTTTACTCCAGAGTTTGTCGCCCGAGGAATTATATTTAACCAGGAAAGAATTGCTGCTGCCGTCGTTTATATTCCCGTCGAAATTACCTGAAGTGGAACCGGTAACATAAATGTTATCGCCCTGGTCTATGGCAACGCCATACGCCCGGTCATTGCTTGTTGTTCCCAGCACCCGGGCCCACTTGCGGGAACCTGTTTTATCGTATTTGACCAGGAGCATGTTGATATCGCTGGAATATTCGGTATCATTGAGTTCACCTGCTGTTGATCCCGCGAGGTACAGGCTGCCTTCACTGTCAATAGCCATATGTTTTATTTCCTGGTCACTTATGGTGCCGTACTGCTGTGTTCCCTGCCAGGGGTTATCGCCAATGCTTACTTTTACGTCATAGGCGAACTCAGTTGAGTCTGCCGCTGTAACTGTGTATCTCAGGGGGCTCGAAAAATCATTAACAGTGGAATCGCTTTGTTGTACAATCGTTCCTATTTTTATCTGTTTTCCCGAGGTAGAAAACGAGGCTTTTAAGTCTGAAGGATTGGTTCCAAAAGGGAGTTCCGCCGTAATCGCGGCTCCCGTAATAACACCGGAAACGGGTGAAATCAGCCGGGGGTTATGCTCTGTTTTAAAAGAGAACTCCGTAATGGCTTTCGCGTCACTTAAAGCCTCTGTTATAGTAACCTTCCAGATCTGAACACTATTGTCTTCCGCCGTAACCGTATAGCTTACGGGATTGCTGCTAAAACTGACTTGTTTCCCTGAAGCGGGAGATACTTGTGCTCCATTGGGGAGTGATATTACGGGAGAAAGAAGGCTCAGTCCTGTGCCGTATGCCACTTCAAGGGTGATGGTGTGGTTATTCCTGTCTATCTGGGCGAGCGCGGTTTGAGCTGGAAGCTCAAACGAGAGTACGTCATTATTAGAGCTTTTTGGAGTTTCTTCTATAATATCACCAAATTGCTGTTTCTCTCCAATGGTGTTGGAACATGAAACAAGGGAAAGCGTAATTAGCAGGATGCTCATTACGGGAAGCAGGACCAATCTTTTCATAGGATTCCTCCATTAGTTATAGTGGTTCTGATTTGTATAAAAGGGGGTGTATTGACAAAAAATACCTGGTGTATGTTTTGTCAATAAAATAATTGGTTTTTTTGTGTTTTTTTAGGGCAGATTTGTGCGATTGAAAGAAGTTGACATAAAAATTATCATAATATAATATGCACAGCATTATGTACGGTTGAAACAGGCGAGCGTATTGTTGAATGGAGATTGAATGCGAGCGTATTTAATAAGAAGATTGTTGCTGATTATACCTACCTTTCTTGGTATTACTATAATGGTTTTTACGATAACCCGGTTTGTACCGGGCGGACCCATTGAGCGGGCTTTTGCGGAGGCTCAAGCCGCATCTGCTACAATGCCCGGTGGGGGAGTCGGCATACAAAAGGCTCCTTTGTCGGAAGAGCAGTTGAATGATTTAAAGAAGTATTATGGTTTTGACAAACCTGTTGTAGTGGCTTATTTTCTCTGGCTGGGGAAAGTTATTCAGCTGGATCTGGGAGATTCCAGTTTGTACCAGGAGCCGGTCTGGGATATTATAAAGGATAAATTACCGGTATCGCTTTTTTACGGCATATTGTCTTTAATCCTGACCTATGCGGTTTGCATTCCCCTGGGAATAATAAAGGCAATAAAGCATAAAACAGCTCTTGACAATACCACATCGATCCTTGTTTTTTTTGGATATGCTATTCCTAATTATGTTGTAGGAGTTATGCTATTAATAATGTTTGTTTCATGGCTGGATATTTTTCCACTGGCGGGATTTACCAGTGATAATTTTAGCGAGCTTGGTTTCTGGGAACAGATCAAAGATGTTCTTTATCACGCCGTTTTACCCCTTGCTTCTTATATGGCAGGCAGTTTTGCTGTTATGACCTTTATGATGAAGAATTCCCTTATGGACCACCTGGCTTCCGATTTTGTACGTACAGCTATGGCAAAGGGGCTTTCCTTTAAACAGGCCATTTTTAAGCACGCAATAAAGAACAGTCTTATTCCCCTGGCAACTCATTTTGGAAATGCCCTGTCTCTTATTTTAATGGGATCATACCTTGTTGAAGTAATATTTAATATCGATGGTATGGGACTTTTGGGAATTACTTCAATATTGCGAAGAGACTACCCGGTGGTTATGGGAACACTGGCCATATCGTCATTATTATTTATGATAGGGAATATCCTGTCGGATATATGTGTCGCGCTTGTTGATCCGCGGGTTAAATTTGAGTAAAACCGGTGGCGAATGGAGTAGATGCGTGATAGGACTAAATAGGATCAAGAAAAAAATCGCAAAACGATTAAACCCTTTAACCGTAGAGAAGCTTCGCAGGTTCAGGAGCATTAAAAGAGGATATTATTCATTATTGATCTTTCTTTTTATGATTCTTTTTTCGTTGGGAGCGGAGCTTTTTATTAATAATCGTGCCCTGGTGGTAAAATATAACGGGAAGCATTATTTTCCTACCTATGGCGCGATTATCCCGGGGAAGGAATTGGGTCTGGATTATGAGTATGAAACAAATTACCGCATGCTCGCTGAAAAGTTTAAAAAAGAAAGAAAGGAAGGGAAGAGTGACAATTATGTTCTGCTTCCTGTTGTTCCCTATAACGCCTTTGAAACAGATTCCATTGAAGGAAAGTTCCCGCCTTTTCCTCCGTCAATAAAGAGGGAGCATTATCTTGGGACCGACAAGACCGGGCGGGATATTGTTGCCCGTCTTGTGTATGGTTTCAGGATAGCGGTTTTTTTCTCGCTCATACTCATGGTCTTTAATTATACCATCGGAGTTTCCCTGGGCCTGCTTATGGGATATCGTGGAGGCTGGTTTGATCTATTTGTGCAGAGGCTTATTGAAATATGGAACAATATTCCCTATTTATATGCCATAATTATCCTTGCTTCAATTATTGATCCAAGTTTTTTTACTCTTCTTGTGATCATGGTATTTTTTGGCTGGATGACCATGACCTGGTATATGAGAACCGCCACATATAAAGAAAAAGAAAGGGAATATGTTATGGCAGCAAAGGCTCTGGGAGCCTCAAATTCCAGGATACTGTTCAAGCATATTCTGCCAAATACGGTTTCCATTATAGTTACGTTCATTCCTTTTTCCATAGCGGCAGGGATAACGGCCTTAACAGCCCTGGATTTTCTGGGATTTGGCTTGCGGCCGCCTACACCAAGCTGGGGTAAGTTGTTAAGTGAAGCGTCAGAGTTGAGAACTGATGCTGCCTGGATTGGTATTTCTATTATTTCAATGCTGGTAGTTGTTCTTACTATGGTAACATTTATTGGAGAAGCAATCCGTGAAGCATTTGACCCTAAAATGCATACAACGTATGAATAAAAGTTGATATAAGTATATTATTAAGGAGAGATTATGCTGGGTAAATATAGAGTTTTGTTTTTGGTTCTTGTTTTAAGTGGTTTTGTACTAACGTGCGGTCCTTCTGAAAAGGACGCGGAGCTTGATGAAGTAGTTGAAAATATTCAGCTTGATTATACCGCCCACCCGCTGCCGCCCAATATCAAATGGAAAACGAATGATTCCGAACCGGAGATCGCGTCACCAAAGGCAAAAAAGGGCGGAACATTTCATTCGGCAATAGAGACCTATCCATTGACTTTTCGAACCGTAGGGCGCGATTCGAATAATTTTACCAGGAGTCATTTTTTGAATAACCAGATGGGCTTGCTGGGACTGCACCCTAATACCGAAAAGCTTATTCCTGCCCTGGCTACTCACTGGGCCTATGACAAAGACGGTAAAACCATGTATTTTAAGATCAATAAAAAGGCCAGGTGGTCCGACGGCGAATCCGACGGCGAGCCCGTAACGGCAGATGACTTTATTTATACTCTTGAGTTTATGCGGTCTAAACATATTGTCGCGCCCTGGTATAATGATTTTTACACCAGGGAAATAGACAAAGTTGTAAAATACGATGACTATACAATCTCGGTCTCAACTACCAAAAAAAAACCTGAACTCTGGCTGTATGTGGGGATTTCCCCAACACCAAAGCATTTTTACGGGAAATTAGATAAAACATTCATAAAAAAGTATAATTGGAAAGTTGAGCCCAATACAGGTCCATATACTTTAGCCAGTAATCATAAAAACAGGAAGTTCCTGTTGTTTAAACGGAAGAAAAACTGGTGGGCAAAAGATCTTAAATATTTTAGAAACCGTTTTAATGTTGATGAAATCAAATTTAAGGTAATACGGGATAAGAATTCAATAATTGAGCATTTCAAAAAGGGTAATATTGACGGCTACCGGGCCACGCTTCCCACGGATTGGCATGTGAAAGCAACGGGAGATGTGTTTGATAAAGGATATGCCCATAAGCTCTGGTTCTATACCGACAGCAGGCAGCCAACCTGGGGATTGTATATGAACCTGGATAGACCTCTTTTTAAAGATATTAATGTGCGGTTAGCCTTCGCACATGCAATCAACTTTGACAAGATGAATACGCAAACCATGAGAAATGAAGCCGGGCGGCTGCCCAATTTTTTTACCGGGTATGGGGTATATACCAATAAGCGGATCAAGGCCAGACCCTTTCGTATACCGCTGGTTGAAAAGTATATGAAAAAATCGGGATGGAAGAGAGGACCCGACGGAATATGGGTGAAGGATAAGATCCGGTATTCCGTTAATATTTCTTATGGAGAAGAGCGGTATACACCGCGGCTTGTGGTATTAAAAGAGGAAGCGAAAAAAGCCGGTATTGAGTTAAAACTGAGGATTCTCGAAAAAAGTACCAGCTATAAGGAAATTATGGAGAAAAAACATGAAATTGCCTATATGGGCTGGTCAGCATCTTTTAGACCGTCTCCCTGGCAGTCTTTTCATTCTGCTAACGCACATAAACCTCAAACCAATAATATAAACAATCTTGATGATCCTGAAATCGATAAGATGATTGACGCGTACCGGAATTCTTCCAGAACACAGGAGCGGATACGGCTTATTCATAAGATCCAGGCGAGAATTCATAAGTTATGCGTATGGGTTCCACTTGATATGGTACCCTTTGTCCGGGGAATTCATTGGCGCTGGATAAAATATCCAAAGGTACCCGGCCCTAAAAATATGACTCATTTATTTACCAAACCTATGGGGTATGGTTATTTCTGGATCGATGAAGAAGTAAAAAAAGAAACTCTTCAGGCAAAGAAAGACGGGAAGGCTTTTTCAAAGAAACCGGTTGTTATTATTGATAAAACTTATAAAAAAAGGTAGCGCTGTATTAAAGGAGAAAGTTCTTGCCTGAATATAAAAAAGGTGATATAATCCTTGAGGTAAAGGATCTTGTTTCCGCTTTTCGTACGGAAAAAGCCCTGCTAAAAGCGGTAGACGGGGTGAGTTTTGCCGTAAAAAAGGGCGAGACCCTGGGGATCGTGGGAGAATCGGGATGCGGCAAGAGCGTTACCGCTCTGTCCATACTAAGACTCCTGCCAAAACCGGCAGGGGAGTACCCGGCAGGAGAGATCCTGTATAAAGGGACCGATATATTGAAGCTTCCGGCAGATGAGATGCACACGATCCGGGGCAATCATATCTCAATGATATTCCAGGAGCCCATGACGGCGCTGAACCCGGTCTATACAGTGGGTCGGCAGCTGGCTGAAACGTTTGAATTACATCAGCCGCACATGAATAAGAATGATATACGGGAAGCCTCGATTGAGATATTAAAAAAGGTAGGAATTCCGTCGCCGGAAAAACGTATATTGGATTATTCGCACCAGCTTTCGGGCGGCATGCGTCAGCGGGTTATGATAGCCATTGCGCTCAGCTGCAAGCCCGATATATTAATAGCTGATGAGCCAACAACAGCCCTGGATGTAACAATCCAGGCCCAGATCCTTGAGCTCATGAAAGAGCTCCAGGAAGAGCAGGGCATGGCGATGATTTTTATAACCCATGATCTCGGGGTAATCGCGCAGCTCTGTCATGATGTAGCGGTAATGTACGCGGGAAAGATAGTGGAGCAGGCACCGGTTGAAGAGCTTTTCGACAATACGGCTCACCCTTATACCATGGGACTGTTGAGCTCCATCCCGCGGCTTGAGAATAAGAAAAAATCCCGGCTTAGAACCATTGAGGGAATGGTGCCGGGTATATTGGATTACCCGACGGGGTGCAGATTCCAGGCCCGGTGCCCTGAAAAGATCGAAAAATGTATAAATAATGATCCGAACGCCACAAACCTGGCCCCGGATCACCAGGTACGGTGTTTTTTAAGAGAACCCGGCCCTGTCGGGAAAAAATAGGCCAGAAACTAAATAATATTGCGAGCTATATATGGCCTGAAAGTAGTATGGGCTCTTTGGGTTGTGAGGACTGTTTGAGCGGAGCGAGTTCCGGAGCAATCCAAAGAGCCCATACTACTTTCAGGCCCGCTTACAAGCAAAATTAAGTTTCTTGAGAGTGCGGACCCGGCCCTTCGGCTCCGCTCAGGGACCGGATGGCCGGGAAAAATAGGTTAGAAACTGTGTCGATACCGGGGTCAATTTTGCGAAGATGCTTCGGACATTCGGGCAATATCTTCGGAAACAGGCCCGTTTTAAATTTTAGTTTCTTAAGAGAGGGAGAATCTTCATAATGGGAGATTATTTATTACAGGTAGACAATCTAAAGAAACATTTTCCCATAAAGGGAGGGGTATTGCAGCGGCGGGTAGCCTCGCTCCATGCGGTCGATAATGTTTCTTTTTCAATAAATGCCGGTGAAACCATAGGACTCGTGGGAGAATCGGGATGCGGCAAAACCACTGTGGGAAGAGCAATTCTGAAGTTGTACAAACCCACTGCGGGAGAGGTCCGGTTTAACGGGCAAATGCTGGCAAATTTAAAGCGGAAGGAACTAAGAGAACTGCGCCGGGACATGCAGATAATTTTTCAGGACCCTTATGAGTCATTGAATTCCCGCCATACCGTAGGATATATCCTGGAAGAGCCCTTTATTATTCATAAGATAGGAACGGTAAAAGAGAGAAAGGAAGAGGTAATGCGGCTGCTAAAACGGGTAGGGCTGCCGGAAAGCGCCATGGACCGTTTCCCGCATGAATTTTCCGGGGGACAGCGCCAGCGGATAGGCATAGCCCGGGCCATAGCCTTAAAACCGAAGTTTATAGTCTGTGATGAGCCGGTGTCGGCGCTGGATGTGTCCATACAGTCCCAGGTTTTGAACCTGCTCATGGAACTACAGGAAGAGATGGGCCTTACCTACCTGTTTATCTCACATGATTTGACAGTAGTCCGGCATATTTCGGACAGGATCGCGGTGATGTATCTTGGCAGGATTGTTGAGCTAACGGAATCGGACACAATTTATGAAGCGCCGCTCCATCCGTATACAAAGGCGCTTATTTCGGCAATTCCGCGGCCCGATCCAAAAATGAAAGGAGACCGGGTGATTTTGCAGGGAGATGTGCCTTCTCCAATAGATTTGCCCTCGGGATGCTATTTTCATACCCGCTGTCCCAATGCTATTGATATTTGCAAAAAAGAATACCCGGAATTAAAAGACTATGGAAGCGCTGCCGGAGGGGAACACCTGGTTTCATGCCACCGTGTGGGGGAAATATGAGAAGATTATTTATTATAGTAATAGGGATGCTGCTTTTTTCTTCCTGTGCCCTGTTTACACCGGGTATACCACAGCTAATGACTTTTATGCCCAGGGAGACCGAAGTTCCGGGGTGGGAGCTGGTTAAGAAGCCGGAGCAGTATCGTGAGGGTGATATCAAACGATATAATAAGACCTATCCTGCAAAGGGAGTACGTGAGATGGCATATGGGCTCTATTCTTCCATCTCCGGTAAAAACAGCCGGGTAACCGTAGAGATCCTGAAGTTTAAAGATCCTATAGGAGCTTTTGGCGTGTTCAGTTCCCGGAAAGGGTTTACAAATGAGCCGCAGAATAATACGGAATCAAAGAAATATAGTGATACGTATTATTTTTCAACGGAAAAGGGAATCAGCAGCAGGGAAGGTGAGTATTGTGTACTTATCAGCCTAAATACTCAGGGCGAGGAAGAGACTAAAGAGGAGAGCAAGAAAGAGCTGGATGGTTTCTGGCGTATAATAATGGGAAATTTAAAGCAATATAGCAGTAAAAAAAAGCTGCCGCCCTTTTTAACGCTCTTTTCTGCTAATTATTCCCGTGAAAATTTATTATTTTACCCTGAAGGAATTGAATCACTACCCCGCATAAAAAATATTTTTCTGAGAAAAAGATTGTTATTTGATGCGGAACGGTATATATTTTTTACTAAAAGAAGCTCATCGTACAAAGCGGGAAAAGAGTATGGCAGCATATTGCAGTCTAAGAAGGGAGGAACTGCTAAATTTGTTGTAGTTACGTCGGACAGCAGGAATGTCGCGTTTAAAACTATTAAAAAAAATGATGAAGATAAATTTGTATTTATTTCTTATTATAAAGAATGGATTTTTGGGGTCATAGATGCCGATACTATACAGGATGGGAATCGAATAATCAAGAAGCTCAACCGGGAGCTTGTGGATTATCGATGATTTTCAGTTTGCGTTATGAAAATAGATATACAGCATATAATAGAAAATGCATTATCCAGGTTTACGGAAGAGAGTGAACTGAGAAGGAACACTACCCGTGATATTCTTTATAAGAATATTGATATATTAATCTGCGGCGTAGAGGAATGGTTTGATAACAAACCACCAAAGGAATATAGTGAAGTATTGCGGTCATTGATGGTTCTGTCGACCTCTTTCCTGGTTGGACGAATTGATTATAAAGATATATTTAATAATGAAGATTATGAAGAAATAGACCTGAAGAATATTATCAACGAGGTTGCAGTTGAATTTGATCTGCTTTTCAACTATAAGAAGATACAAATAGAATTCAAAACCGGAGAACAATATAGAGTTTTAGCATCCACGAAAGTGTTGATTGAATCTCTTTGCAATATTTTACTTTCGGTTTACATGTTTATGGATGAACAGGCGTTAGCAGCCATTACATTAGAGAATGAGAAAACCAGTGTTATTACCAGGTTAACGTTTAAATCCCTGAAGGAGACATACCCGGGGCTCAGTAAGATACAAAAGACTCTTTTTTCTCATATTGAAGGTGAGGATTATCGTGTCGGAATCGGGATTAAGAGAGCGCTCAGCAGGTTAAGGGAAATGGGGGGCCAGGCAAAGGTCCAGGAATTGCACGGAAAAAACGGGTTTATGGTACAGGTGTCATTCCCGTCGGTTCAATTTCTGAAAACCGTGAATGAAATACGGCTTTCGGAAAATACAATCGAAAAGAAAGGAAAAAGAGAGCTTCTACAGGGAAATATACTATTAATAGTTGATGATTTTGTTATTGAAATGGTTTTATGGGAATTTTTGCACGATAATGGCTATAATATATTAAAATTTGATTTAATAGATCTGGAAAATATAGTAGACTATTCTATCTATAAAGCATTGATTGTAGATTCGGGATATATTATTAATAATTTTGTTAATATTGATCTTTTTAAAAGTTATACGGAACGCTTTACTACGGTTTTAATATTATACGGAGAAGGCGATCTTGAATCTATTGCTGATTTTCAGCATACCGGTTTTATAACTATGAAGAAACCGGTTGAAGTTGACAAAATTATAGATTATATAGAGAATGGAGCATAAGAACAGGGGGGCTGTTCTGTGGAAATTAAGCAGGTATGAATTATTTTATTGGCGACATACATGGTAATTTAGACAAGCTCGTTAGTTTGTTTAAAAAACTCATTGATCTCATAACTGATGATGATACAGTTATATTCCTTGGTGATTATATTGATCGCGGCCCCCATTCGTATGAGGTTATTGAATATTTGATCGCTCTTTCCAAAAGGTTTAATACTGTCTTTTTGAAAGGGAACCATGAAGATATGATGGAGAATTATCTCCTGGGAAAAGATATTGGAGGCGCGTTCCTGTTTAATGGGGGCCTGGCTACTATCCAGAGTTATAATAAACACTGCGGCGAATTCAAATTCCCGGAGAATCACATTGAATTTTTTAGTAATCTCAAGCTTTATTTTGAAGGTGAAGGTTTTATCGCGGTTCATGCCGGACTGAATCCGGATGTAGAAGAAAATGAAGACCAGGATATATATGATCTTCTATGGATTCGGGATAAATTCTATAGAAGCAATAAAAGATGGGATAAGACGATTATTTTTGGGCATACATCAACGTCACTCATCTCGCGAAGAGATATGATTTACATGGATGAAGAACGGAATATTATTGGAATTGATTCCGGGGTTGTCTTTGGCGGCCCCCTGTCGTGTCTTCGATGGCCCGACAAAAAAGTCTTTCAGAGCGATTAACTCCACGAGCATGATCCATAAAAAATTTATATATATATGCGCTATAATAGCCGTTTTTTCCCTTTCCAAGGGGGATATGCTCTATCCCGGAGAATATGATCTTCAGGGAAGGATTGAATCCGTACGAAAAGGTGACCTTGTTACAATACTCTTTAGCCGGAAACCGGCAAAAGAGAAATATTATATTGTTGAGCAAAAGACTGTTGTGGGGGCCATACGAATTCTGTCGATTCAGCATCTTGCTGTACACCGGTATCGTTCAATCGCACGGTTTTATTTGAGAAATAAACAATATGCCGGGCATATCCGGGCCGGGGCGGAGATTGCTCTTTCTCGAATAGTAAAAATCGATAAAAAAAAATACATAGACCGGCCATATCAAAAAGAGTTTAGCTACAAAGAAAAAATTACCTCAGCTATTGACAAAAGAATAATGATACACATCCCGGCCGGAAAGTTTGTCCTGGGTTCCAATAAAGGAGATCCTGATGAACAACCGGAACAGGTGCTCTATTCAAAAGATTTTTATATTGATAAATATGAAGTAACGAATCATGAATACCGGGAATTTGTTGTTTCCGCTAACGCAAAGCCTCCTCTGTCGTGGAATGGAACAATCTATAAGCCCAGGCATGATGATCTTCCGGTAATGGTTACCTGGCATGAAGCTGCTGCGTATGCTGCATGGGCCGGAAAACGGCTCCCCACGGAATCTGAGTGGGAAAAAGCCGCCGGAGCCCGGAAAACCGGGAAAAAACGTAAAAAAACACAAGTTTTGTACCCCTGGGGAAGCTCCTTTTCTCCCAAACAGGTAAATTCAATTGAATTCTGGCCTGAAAAAAAGACCAAAAAAGGAATACAAACCCAAAAAAGAGAAAAGTATCTTATTGTGCTTTCTGCTCAATCTCTTCCTCGTTCCATTGACAGGGCTTTTCTCAAGAAACTGTTGACGGGAACCGGTATTGGGAATAAACGTAAAACTGCTCTTATACGGAAGATTGTGCGGATGAGCAGGTCTCTTTCTCGCAAAAAGGGGTTGCAAAAAGCAGCCGGGTATGGTGAATATATCGAAATATGGCTGTCCGGGGATATTGGTGAAAAGCTCAAAGAAAGGCTCAACAATGAAAAAAGATCGCCCTACCTGGCTGTTTTCGGAAAAGGGCTTTTACCGTATTATTTTTTTGAAAAAAGCGGAGCTTCGTTTCGTTCGGTCGTTAATATGTCGGGGAATGCCGGAGAGTGGACTTCAAGCTGGTATAAACCCTTTGAAAATAACCGGGTTCCAAACGGGAAATACGGAACTCAATACAAAGTAATCCGCGGAGGTGCCTGGTTCAGTTCCAGGTATGAAATCCGGGTTACGAGCAGAGAAATTGGCGGTGTCCCCAATCTGTATACCGACAATATCGCGGGGTTCCGCTGTGCTAAAGATGCAGCCCATCCCGATCGAAAAAGTAAATAAGGGGTGCGGCCCCTGCGAGGGATCCCTTCTCATAACGTGGGGTTTAAACCCCACGTTATGAGAAGGGATAATATACATTCATAAGGAAAGAACATGAGATTTTTTTATTTTTTAGCCAGGCATATCAGTTATACCTTTGCCATTTCTTTTATTACGGTCTTATCGTCCTGGGTTGCGGTCATTTTCGGCTTTTTTCTGGCCAGTTCATTTATTGTCTTTCATTCCGAGAAACCGGCTCTGCTTAACGCATTGATGATCCGGTGGCTCTTTGTTTCGGTTATTATAACCTCTTTTATCCATTATTTACAATTCGGTTTTTTAACACCAATAAAGATCCCCGCGTTTTTGCGTTCCCTCCGTATGATAAACCGGGCATTTAAATCGGGACTTAATATTGCCGATGCCGAATTAAAGCGGATCTACAGCTATTTCTCCGATCTTCCCATGCATAATCTTATTATCTCTGCTATATATGTAATGCTTGCCTGCGCTATTTTTATGGGATTTATTTTTCTTGAATTTAAATTCGGCATTACCGGAAAGGTTGAACTTTTTGAGGTGAAGGAAATATTCAAGGTAGTTTTTCTTGGAATGATTATTGTCATAATATTATATGGAATGGCAACCTATCTTCTTACGGAATCATTAACCAGTAATGAACGAGCCCAGGTCTATAACCTGTTGTTGAAAAAAGGGATGCAGGTCTATCCCAGGGTTTTAATTGGTATCAGGGTTAAATTTTCCTTTTTTATTATTCTTATGGTTATTACGCTTCTCACCTTAGTGGCTCTTATTGAAAATATAAATTTAAATGATCAGCTGGGTGGGGTAGGCGAACAAATGGCGCAGGTGAAAGGTCTGCCTGCTGCGGAGTCTGGCGCAAGCATACGGGATAGTAAAGTATGGGTTATTGCGTACTTTGCTATTTCCATCATTGCCAGTTTTTTATTGATGTGGATTAATACGGCGTCTATTTTAAAAATAATGAGTGATATGAGACGGGTTACCAAGGAGATTGCCTCCGGTGGTAGAGCCGCCTTTAATGTGCTCTCTCTTGAAAGAGAATTCGCCTCTATTGAATTTGCCCTTATGGAGATGGCATGGGAGATCGATGAACACCGGAAAAACCTGGAAAGCAAGGTTGAACTCAGGACCGGAGAGCTCCAGGACGCCCTTATCGACTTAAAGGGAAAAGATGATCTTATGCAGAAACAGCTCGACATGGCCAGTGTTATTCAGAGGAGTATTCTACCCGGAAAAATCGATGACTGGAACGAACTGAAATTCTCCGTCCGGTATATTGCCATGGAAAAGATCGGTGGTGACTTTTACGATATTCACCAACTGAAAGGTGACAAACTGGGAATTATGGTCGCGGACGTGTCCGGACATGGAATCCCGGCTGCCCTGGTTACTACTATGGCAAAAATTTCATTCGGAAATGCCGGTTCAAAGCATGATTCGCCTCGCAGGATATTCCAGGAAGTTAACCAGAATATCCTGGACCACGTGAAAACTCATGACTATATGACCTGTTTTATGGTAGCAATTGATGAAGAATATAATCTCGTATACTCAAATGCCAGTCATCAAAAAGCTATCCTGCTGCGAATGGAAACAGGAACCGTTGAACTGCTCGATACGGGCGGTCTTTTCATTGGCGCGATTAGTGAAGCGCGGGATTCATACGAAGAAAAAACGGCAACCCTTAATTATGGTGACCGTCTTATTCTCTATACCGATGGTATTCCTGAGGCTTTTAACGAAGACCGGAAAGAATACTCTATTAAACGGCTCGAAACCGTGATTTGTGAAAACAAACATCTCCCGCTTGAAGAGTACGCGAATTATCTCATTGAGGATGTTCAACGTTATATTGGAAATGCCCAGGTTGAGGATGATATTACTCTCCTGGTAATAGAACTGGCCAGGGATGAGGCTATTGACATCGTTAAAAATTCCAGGAAATTACTGAATACCCACAAGTATTATGAAGCAATCAGTCTTCTTGAAGGTGGTCTCGACAAGTTCCCGGAAAACCAGAAGATTCTCTATAACCTGGGTAAGAATTATTTCAGGGTAAACAATTATAATAAATCTATCGAATTTATTGAACGATATATTGCCAATGATAAAAGGAACAAGTACGCCTTTTATATTGGCGGTGCTGCCTATTTCCAGCTTCAGGATTATAAGAATGCCATTGAATACCTGGAAGACTCGCTCAAGATTGATTCGGTTTTTGTTGCTGCCACCTTTGCCCTGGCAATGACCTATAAAAAAATGGGAGACCGTGAAATGGCTGTTAAGATCTTTGAAAAGGTTATTAGCATTGATTCCGACAATAAGATGGCGCTCTTCGAGTTAAAAACTCTCAGGGAAGAAGAGGATGAAGAACAACAGGCAGAAGCTGAAGCAGGCCTGGAAGTATAGAATTTTCAAGTACTATTTATGGATCAGGATTCAAAAACAATAACAAAGAAAATAATCAAGAATTTTAACATAGATGAAGCTATTGAATTCTTTCTCTCTATGGGTGAGAAAGAATACCGTGCCCGGCAGCTGTTTAACTGGCTCTATGAAAGAAATATCGCCTCTTTTTCCGAAATGACAAATTATTCAAAGGATTTACGCGGTTTCCTGGAAAATAACTATGTTCTTACCCCCTTGCAGCTTGTGGAACGGCTTGTTTCAACAGTTGACGGTTCTGAGAAGTATCTTTTTGAGACACACGACGGCTATTTTATTGAGTCTGTGCTGCTGAAAAGTGAAGGGGAAAACGAAGGCAGGCTTACTGTCTGTATTTCAAGCCAGGTTGGATGCGCTATGGGCTGCGGTTTCTGTGAAACCGCGAAAATGGGATTTCGACGAAACCTGGAAACCGGTGAGATCATTGATCAATTGTGCCAGGTTCGAAGGCTTTCCGGCCTTAGAAATAATAATATTGTTTTTATGGGTATGGGGGAACCCTTTTTAAATTACGATAATGTTCTCAAAGCCGCTGATATTATGAACTATTCATTTGGGTTTCATCTTTCCGTGAGAAAAATAACTATTTCTACCTGCGGAATTACCGACAAAATTGAACAATTTATTGATGAAAAACGGCCCTATAACCTGGCTATCTCATTAAACGATACTCTTTCGGAAAAGAGAAAGCAAACCATGCCCGTTGAAAAGAAATTTCCTTTTGAAAAGATATCCTCCCTGCTTAAGAGAAAATTTCCGGTTTCACGGAACAGGGTTACGATTGAGTATATTATGAGAAAAGATAATATTTCAAAAGATGATGCGCTTCGGCTTAAAAAGATGTTTAAATTCGGAAAAATAAAAATGAACGTTATTCCCCTGAACCCGGGAGAGCATGAGCTTGATGTGCCCTCTGAAAAAGAGATTGAACGCTTTATTGGGGAATTGGAGGCTGTGGATATCCCGGTTTCTCTCAGAAAGAGCCTTGGAAGCGACATTGCAGGCGCATGTGGTCAGTTATCCGGCAGGAGAAGCGAAATGAGTAACGAAATAACTAAAAAAGAGACTTAAAAACTACAGGCCCATTCTATAAGGGATGCTATATCTTCAAAGCTAAGCATATCGATTTTGCCCACAACTGTCATGGGATCAACCTCCCATTTGCCCGCGACTTCGTCCAGGTTGTCCGATTCCATAATCCTGAGCTCAAGGAGCTTTGGTCGATAAGTTATTTTGGGGTCATAATCGGACCCGTAATGTAATTCTACAATTAATTGTAGTTCATTTTCTTCAAATAGTTCCCTGATGGCTTGAGGAGCTGTTTCTCTTATTTTATCCATAATATTAGTGCCGCACCACTTTTTTTAAAGTCGTTACAATATATTGATATGAAAATAAAAAAAAGACAAGCATTTTTTTTGATTTTCAATCCAAAAAGTAGCACCCTTTCAGGGAATCGCGGCGCTTCCGCGCCGCGGGGAGGAGGGGGTTGAAGGGGGCTTCGCCCCCTTCAACCCCCTCCTCCCCGCAGCGTTAGCTGCGCCTGTTCCCGGTATAACAGGTGGGGTTTGCTGAAAAATTAAGTTGGTGCGCTCGGGAATAAGCCTGATCTTTCCTCCACCCCCTGTGATAATACATCGTGTATTGCACAGGGGTGTCGCCATCCGTGGCTCCGGTTCCGGAAAGATCAGACTTATTCCCTGACATTGTTTTTATATCCCAAAGGAATTTCTTGACAGAAGGGAAATGGAGAATTATAGTAGCTGGAATATTATGTGGAGGAATAATCTCATGAAAAAGATTATCGGACTGATGTTTTTCTTTACGATTCCCCTGGTGGGAGCCACATTTGCTGAAAAATACCTGTTTGAAACGGAAAAAGAGTGCCTGGGCTGTGTTGGTGAGATTAAAAAGAAAGAGCCCGGCAATAAAAAGGAATACCGTTGTAAAAGCAGGACTTTGAAGCCCGGTGTTAAGCAGTATTTTGTGATGATGACGTTTGCCGATTCCAGGGAAAGTGAGCTAACCAGGTTCCTGGAATCGGAGAATAAAGGAAAAAAAGAAGGGTACTCTGTGAAAAAGAAATTTGTTCTCAAGCAGCAGGTGGGGCTAACAAAAGAACAAATTCGGCAGGCATGTCCCGGAGCGTATAAAAAAAGCCGGAAAAAACCATAGTCCCGGAGCTACCGGTACTTGTTTATAAGTTCTCTTACTTTTCTTTTATCACTTTTATAAGAAAAATAGTCAATAAGGGTATAGCCCTGTTTCTTGTTAATCACTTTTGGATATACTGCCTCAATGATCTTTAGCCTGTTCCTGGCGTCGATTCTTTTGAACATTTTGAGCAGCCTTTTTAAATGTCCAAGCTTGAAATAGTTGAATTTTGCCGCGGTTTTAATCGCTATCACTTTGTCCGAAGTGAATGATTTGTTTTTTATACTTGCCACAAGATCTTTAAAATCTTCTTTATCTATTGGCTTCTCGTTTTCGATCGATGGTTGATCGCTCGTTTTTTCTTCTTTTGTTGACTTCTTCAACTTCACCGGGGAATTGCCCGGAAGCGAAGCCAGAAGTACACGCATGGCTTTGATCTTTTTCATCGCTGCCCTGCGCTCATATCTGCCCAGGTGATTGATATGATCATACTCCATTTGTTCCAGTTTTTTCTTGATTATTTTTATTATTTCACGTGATTGTACTGTCCCGCCTTTGCTTGCACCGGGAATCTTCATGGTAAGGGATCCTTCGGAATTTTGTATGGTAACTTTTCCCGCGTATACAAAAGTTATTGCAAAAATGGTGATTATGAGCGAACGAATGGCTATTTTTAGTATTTTCATGCTTCCTCCGGACATTATGGCTTTACGGTTATAGTATCAAAAGGGATCTGGATGTCAAGATATTCTTGACAGCTTATTGTAATAGCTATATAATATAATTGAGATAATTTACTGTATGAAAGATAATGATTTAAATGTTGATATAGCTTCAGCTTTAATAGCTGAACCTCTGTTCTCCGGTTGTGAAAGGAAGGAACTGGCCAGGCTGATCCACCAGGTGGAAATGAAAGAGTGCAGCCCCGGCGAGATACTCTTTTATGTGAATGGACCTGCGGACCGGGTTTTTATTCACTGTTCCGGTTCCATAGAATTATGGTGCGGGAGAGATATTCAAGATGTAGTTTCAGGTGGATTTTTTGGTGAAGAAGCCGCGGTAAACCGGGAACAGTATATCTCCAGCGCCATTGCCGCTGAACAGTCCCTGGTGCTGGTTATTCCCAAAAGAGCTTTTAAGGCTTTTTTGAAAAGAAATCCTGTTGTTTTGTCCCGCCTGAACCAATCCCTGTTTCATCATTATACCAGTGTGCCGCCCGGTAAAGGAGATGATTTTGCCGGGGAGATGGGGGAAAGCTCCAAAAAACAGAAAGAAAAACCTGTTTCTGTTTTGCAGCCCCTGGGATGGCTTGCCGCCTTAATAGTCCCAACAGTACTTTATTTATACCTGGGCGGAACGAATTTAGATTCCCGAGCCGTTAACTTTGTGGCTGTTTTTTCAATTACTATTATAATGTGGGTCTTCCGGCTTCTGCCTGAGTATGTTCCCGCGGTTTTTTTGATATTGGCTTCTATTATATTGGGCATTGTTCCCACGGAGGTAGTGCTGGCCGGTTTTTCTTCGGGCAGTTTTTTTATGGCCTTAAGTGTTTTCGGGATTGGAGCGGTCCTGGTAAGCTCGGGCCTCACATACCGCCTGGCACTCCTGCTCCTGAAACGGGCGCCACAGTCCCAGACCGGGTATGAAGCTGCTATGATCCTGGTTGGGATACTGCTTACCCCGGTTCTTCCGTCTGCCAATGGCAGAGTGGCCCTGATTATGCCGATCCTTGAAGATATGCTCCATTCAATAAAATACAAATGGGGAGGAATTGCCTCAACCAGGCTGGCTGCGGCGCTCTTTACAGGCACAACCGCATTTTCCGCAATATTTTTAACAAGCAAGTCGATCAACTTTGCTGTGTACGATCTTTTTCCTGTCCAGGTAAAGCTCCAGTTTTCCTGGGGATACTGGGTAATTGCCGCTGCATTAGCCGGGGGGATCTTATTTCTTGGCCATTTTTTTCTTTCATGGCTCTTTTTTCGTAATGATGAAACCCCGGTGCTCGACAAAAACAGGGTAAATGCCCAGCTTTCAGTTATCGGGCCAATGAGCGCTACGGAATGGGTTGCGTTTGGAGCAATTGTTTTTTTTATTCTGGGAGCCATTACCGCCTCTTTTCATAAGATCCAGCCTCCCTGGATTGGTCTGGGTGTACTCTACCTGGTGCTGGCCCTGGGAATATTGTCGAAAAAGGATTTTCGTAACGATATCGACTGGCCTTTTTTAATGATGCTTGCCGGGATGATCAGTATTGTAAAAACAATGTCCTACCTGGGGCTCGATACCCGGCTGCAGCTCTCCCTGCAATGGGTCGGCCTGTATATGGGCGATAATATTCTTCTTTTTATTCTGCTGCTCTCCCTGGTTGTTTTTTTCATGCGGCTGGTTGTTCCAAGCAACGCCACTATCATTATTTTATGTTCTGTTTTTCTTCCTTTTGCTGAGGAGCAGGGTATAAACGCCTGGGTTATTGCTTTTGTTATTTTATTTATCAGTGATACCTGGTTTATGGGGTATCAATCTACTTATTATATCGCGTTCAAGGAGGGAATGACTAAAAAAGATAGAACGCTCTATAATGAAGTCCGGTTTATCCTGTATAACGCCTGTCTTAACCTTGTACGGGTTGGCGCGGTATTCTTGTCGATATTTTACTGGAAAGAACTTCACCTGTTATAACAGGGAGCATCAATATGAAAAAGATATCAATAATACTTCGAATTATTTTTTTGGTATATATCGCCTCTTTCCTGGTCTATCAGAGTCTTACCCGTCCACGGGTACTTATTCTGCATAGCTATTATACCGATTTCAGCTGGGTTCGGGATATTAATACCGGTATCGACCGGATCTTAAAGGACCGGCCCTATAATATCCGGTTTCATTATATGGATACCAAACGTCATCCCCAGCTGAAATTTAAGCAAAAGGCCGGGGTCCGGGCTCTTGAAGTGATAGAAAAATGGCAGCCCGATGTAATAATCGCCCTGGATGACAATGCCCAGCAATACGTGAGCAGGCACCTGGTAAACAAATCAGGGGTGAGCCTTTTGTATGCGGGAACAAACGAAGATCCGTCGAAATACGGTTTTGACAGGGCTGTTAATGTTTCCGGTATTTCGGAAACAATGCCCTGGGATGCCGCGAAACAACAGCTAAAAAAACTGCTTCCCCCCGGCAGCAAGCTCCTGCATATTTCCGATGATTCTCCGTCTTCCGCGGCAATTCACCGGGAGATTGTGAATATTAACTGGGCTCCCTTCAAATTCCTGGAATCAAAACAGATCGGTACTTTTGACCGGTGGAAAAAAATCGTTAAAGACGCTGAGGGGAAGGCCGATTGCCTGTTGATCACTCATTATCATACGATCAGGGAACCGGGAGACCGGGGAAAAGTGGTAAAACCGGCCAGCGTTATCCAATGGACAGAAGCGAATACCTCCCTGGTCTCTATCGGCTTCTGGGGGTTTTTTGTGGAAGACGGCGGTATGATGGCTGTTGGGCTTTCTCCCTTTGAGCAGGGTGAGGAGACTGCCCGTATGGTTATTGAAGTCCTTGAAAAGGGAAGGAGCGCGGGTGCAATCCGTCGGCTTAAAGCCCGGCTCCATGTTATGTATATGCGCAGGTCCGCTTTCGATAAACGGCTTAAAGGAAAGAGAGTTCCCCTGGAACTGGAAGCCTTTTCCAGGGCTTTGAACGGTTATTACGAATAATCTTTCAGAGCCCCAGGGATTGGAGCTCTGAGTCAACATCCCGAAACAGGATTACTCTATTTGTGAGGTTCCTGGCAGTCTTTCCTGGCCGGATTACTTGGGGTGTCCAATGGACCGGATAATGGCGGGTTTGGTACAGTCTTGTCGACTACTCCCAGTCTTTTATTTACGAATAATACTTCAAAAGCATGGCCCTGTAATGGGTTAATTTTTTTGTCACAAACGTGATTATTATAATGAACATTAACAAGATAGAATGTCTTTTTTAATTTTTTTATTACCTCAACATATTTTTGTTTCGCTTTCCCGGCTTCATGAAATTCACCAACAAATTGATCAATATTATTTAAAACCTTGTCGGATGTCGTCAGTAAAGAATCCCACTCCGCCCCTTCAACATCCATTTTTACAAGAAGCTTCTTGCCTTTATCTTTGTTTTTTTCGATTTGAGATGTTAAACTATCAAAAACTCTAACTTCTTTTGCTTCTTTTCCTTCTATTTTTTCTTTATCTTCTATTTTTTCAAATTTATCTCCCAGGCATTCGTCATAAAAATGAAATTTCGCTCCATCGCAAACAGGCCTTTTATTATCAAAACAGTCGTACTGATGTACTGATACTTTTAATTTTTTGGAGATATCACAACCCCATATATCTCTTCCGGCAATACCGTAGGAGTACGCCACCTGAACATCTTTCAGTAAATTTTCACACATTAAATAACCGCCGTCATGTGGCCCCCCAAAACGTTTTATTGTGCAATTTTTTAGTTTTACTGTCTTTAATTCGTTATACAATGCTTGTATGTTTTTCTTTTCTTCTATGGTTAGCTTTTTTTCTTTTTTACCGCAACCCGAAAATATTATTATGCCCGGTAAAATTAATACCGTAAGAATTAGTGTTATCTTTTTTCTCATTTTGAACCTCATCCTGGATAATTTTAGTGTGCCATATCATTATTCTGTTAGGATGATTTGCAAGTTAATTTTTATTTTTTTTATTTTTACCCGCGTTCTTTACTGACAATCTTTCAGCTCGGGATTATTTGGAGAGTCCAATGGGTGGGGTAATACCGGTTCTGGTGCGGTTTTGTCAATGATCCCTGCTTTTTTATTTACAAATAATATTTCATTAACAGAAGCCGGAAAGAATTTGCTTTTTGGGGTACAACGCCAATTATTATAATGAATATTAACAATATAGAATGTCTTTTTTAACTTTTTTATTAGCGCGGTGTATTTAGGATCCCCTTCAAGAAGATCATGAAATTCAATGCCTAATTGATTGATATTACTCAAAACAGCGTCCGATGTCGCCAATAAAGAATCCCATTCCGCGCCTTCAATATCGATTTTCACAACAAGCTTCTTATTTTCATCTTTATTTTTTGCGATGTGCTCTGTAAAACTAAAATAAAGCCTGTCATCTTTTTTATATGATTTATC
>JAAENB010000761.1 GCA_024224995.1 bacterium
CCGAAAACCGGCCTTACTGTTTTCCGGCGGGCCTTTGATGAACCATCCCTGCTTTGATTCTCTGAACAGGGAGTTCTCAATTTCACTACGGGCGTCATACCCGTCGTAAACGTCCATGGGGTTATCGACCGAACCGTTGGTCAGGATAACCATTGTCTTGATATTTGGATTATTTTCTCTGTAAGGATCATGGAGAACAACAACAGCATTAATAAGATTGGGCTCAAAGTCTTTTCTGTTCTCATGGCTACCGCTGCCAAGCTCACCATAGAAACCGGCGGATGTAAGTCCTTCAATCCCAACAACCTCCCACGTATCGGTCACCTCCTTGCTGTTTTTGCCGTGTCCGATCATCCTGATTTTACTTCGTGTGGCTTTCTGGCCGGTTATTACCAGCGAAAGAGCATCCTCGTAAACGTTTAAGCTTGATTTTGCCGGAATATAAAAGATAATCCCCTGCTTATTGAGCCACCAGAGCAACTTGCCGTCGGTAAAACCACGGTCCATTGCGATTGAGCTGATTTTAGCGTACTTGCCAAGATTGGTGACGGCCTGCTCAATGACCTCTTGGGCTAAAAGTATGTCGTTAGTTTCAATAGTTGAAAATCGCATAGCAATGGGAAGACAGCTGAGCTGATCCCAAACTACCCATATCTTAAACCCGAATACCGTGACCTTGATTTTTTTAGTTTTGCCTTTACGCCGCCTGAGTTCCGGTGCTTTTTCCTTGGTAACCTTGCCCCGGTCCGTGCAACGCTCTGTCGACTCAAGGTCGGAAGCATCAAGC
>JAAENB010000762.1 GCA_024224995.1 bacterium
GAGGATATGGACTTTATGGGCCCGATCCGTCTTCGTGATGTTGAGGAATCTCAGCAGAAGATTGTTAATATTATCAGGAAGCTGGAAGACGCGGGAGATATTATTGTTGCCCGTGCCGGTGAAGAAGAACTGGTTGTTTAAGTTCAGATTTGGTTTAAACGATTATCATTATCAGGTTAACTGTAGAAGTTACTAAGATTATCTTAATTGAAAACTATTCGTCCTCACGAGATGTTTTTCTTTTATATTCAACAGCGGTTTTAGATAAGTAGCCAATTATTGCATAAATAGCAAATTTTAATACTTCGATTATGCCATTGATTATTTTATCTAAAATTGGTCAGATGGAGTCACTTTTGTTGGGTTCTTTTCTGTTTTTTCGGCCATAATGTTTTAGTATGATGTATTAAATAATTTTTTTTTCAACTGTTCAATTTTTGTCATAGCACTGGCAAGGGATTCATTCCCGTCTAAATCAATAGTATGAAAATTTCTTCTTGAGGTTGAGTGCCCAATATAATTTTTTCGTATTTTTTTTGCAACAATGGCATTTCGATTAAGTGAGAATCTGAATCTGTATAAATATGGGTGCTCAGATATTTGACTTTTTTGTATGAGTTTATTCATTTCTTCAGTAGTTACTAATTTTGTTTCAACATCGTGTGATTTTTTCATTAAATAAAAAAAGCGAACAAATTGACCTATCTGTTTGGTGTTTTTATGAATTCCTGTAGTTTTTCTAAAACAACTTCCCCAGTTCATCTCTAAGATTATCAACCTGGTTGATAATCACTCCGCCATTACGGTAGATAAAGTACTCGACCTGTAAATTAACAATAGAACCGTGATTGTCTCCTGCCAGGCGAAAGTCTCCCCGGTACCCGATCATGGGCTTGCCCTGGGCACTGGCATACCCTATTTCGGAGGCAGTGCCGCTGTCTACATCGCACCCGTCAAGAACAGCCACCAGTCCGTCCGATTCGTTGATCCCCTTAACATTGTTTTCTCCGATGATTTTATTTAATTTTATCCATTCCTGCTGTTGTTCCCCGCCAAAAGGCATGCTCATAACGGAATTTATCAATTCACCGGAAGTCAGTTTCCAGGGATCAATAACAATAAAGCCCGCTTCTTCAACAATGGGAATAACTCTGTTATAGAGAAAATCTCTTCCTGCTTCGGAAAATCCAAGAGGAGAAGCCACATAAATCTTTTTCTTATTCATAATTTGCAATAAACCGGGTTTCTGTTTAATAATGCAACTGTTTTTTTTGGGTTAAACCCCCCGAGGGGGAAAGATGTTGGTGGGATGCCCTGCAAGGAAAAGAACACCGGGAACAGACTCCGGACCCCTGCCAAAAAATTTCGAACCTTCTTTTGTCTAAGACTCAATAAAATCCCTGAAATCATCAGGCACAGGAGCCTTAATTAAAATATCTTTATCCAAAAAAGGATGATAAAAAAGCAGGGACCGGGAATGGAGCGCGCACCGGGGAAGGATCAGTTTTTCCAGGAGTTCCTCAGAGAGCCCTTTTTCAATAAATTCAAGGTAAAACCTTTCATCAAGGCCGTAGATTTTATCCCCAACGATGGGGAACCCGGCATAATTGAGATGGACCCGGATCTGGTGGAGCCGGCCCGTAACAGGCATGGCTTTGACAAGAGTATAATCGCCAAAAGTCAGGAGTTTTTTAAAATGAGTAGCAGCACTTTCTTCGGCTCCGGGGAAGGCGGCTCTTCTTTTTCGGACCAGGGCGTTTTTGGCCGGGCCAATGGGAAGGTCTATTGAAAATTCATTGGAATTTACAGAACCGTGAACAATGGCGATATAGGACTTTTTAACCCGGTGAAAAGAGCTCTGGATTTTTGAGGCAGCCTCAGAATTTTTTGCCATAAGAATGAGTCCCGAAGTTTCCCTGTCCAGGCGGTGAACAGGGAAAAACTTGCAGCCAAAATCCTCTTCAAGGATAGCCGTGAGGGTATTAAAGAAATATCGCCCTGCCGGGTGAACCGGCAAATTCCCGGGTTTGTTAATTGCCATATAATTAGCGTCTTCAAAGAGAATAGAATAGTTTCTGTCAATTTCGGGCTCTTCAATTTCACGGCCGCTATAAAGAATGCTATCACCCTCCATGACTTTTTTGTGGTCATTACGGATCTCTTTATTATTGAGGGTAATCCTGCCCGCGCGGATCTCCTTTTGCCACTGAGATCTGCTGAGGTAGGTAAACCGTTTGGCAAGATATTTATCAATCCTGAGCCCGGAGCAGTCTTCCGGAACAATGGATTCATTGATGATAGAATTATTTGTATTATTTTTTTTCACTGGAATTGGTAAAAAATTGTATAAAGCGGTTTGTAGAAGGGATCTGTTTTTTAAAAGATTTTTTTGCAGAACCCTCATAGGCGATCTCTTTGGCCTGTTCGGGATGGAACCGTACCCAGCCGCGGGGAAATTTAATCCTGTTTATAATAGCCGGGTCTGTGGTGTACTGGGCATCCATTTGTTTGAGATCGTTAAACGAAAAATAGCCGAATTCTTTTTTGGAAGAGTCAATGAGCCCAAAATAGAGCGTATCCTTTCTATCTTTGGTATGGACCTCAAAACCAAACCATTCCAGGCCGGGAGGGGTTTTTGTGGCAAAAAATATACACCGGTAAATTTCACCGTCAGGAGAGCGGTATTCGGGGTACGCAATATTCTTTTTTTTCTTCTTTTGGTTCATTTTAATTCCTGAACATAGTAAAACAAATGACTGATAATATTGCAACTGTTTTTTTGAGCATACTCCTGCGAGGGGTTGACAAACTCAATAAAACAGTATAATATAAAATTTTGGCAAAATATTATACAGATTTGATACAAATTGGAGGAAAATATGAATTTATTAAAAGATATGGCAGTACTACTGTTTTCCGTAGGTGATGAGATCGATAAAAAGACCGAAGAATACAGGGCAAAGCGGGAAGAGCGGTATCAGGATTTTGAAGAAAAGGTAAAAGGAAAAAGCGATGATTTTAAAGCAAAAACCGATGAGTTTAAGACAAAATTTGAAGATGAAATAGAAAAGGCAAAGAGCAGCATCAAGGATTTTTCCGAAAAGATCGGGGTTGCCACGAAGAGTGAAATGGATGAATTAAAGAAAAAAATAGACGAGCTCAGTGAAAAACTCGATAACCTGTCAAAATAGCGGAGAATAATCTCAATATGTCCAAAATGTCGATGTCCAAACGAAAACGTTTTTTTATGGTAGCGCGAGTATTTTTGATGATATTTTATGATTTCAGCAGGGAATTTAAGCTGATAAAAAACAAAGGGTACGCCTATTCACAGAAAAAGATGGCGCATACGCATAAGAAACGGGCTCAACAATTGTATGATACGGCAATAGCACTTGGCGGAATTTTGATTAAATTATGCCAGTTTTTCAGTTCACGAAGGGATATCTTTCCTGAGCCTTATATTCAGCTCCTTTCAACGCTGCAGGATAAAGTACCGCCCATTTCCTTTGAGGAGATCGAGGGAGTGCTGAAAACCGAATATGGCGACAATTATAAGCAGTATTTTAAGAAAATAGAAAAGGAACCCCTGGCATCGGCCTCATTGGGGCAGGTCCATAAAGCGGAGCTGAATACCGGGGAAGAAGTGGTATTAAAGGTCTTAAAACCGGGAATAGAAGAGACAATAGATGTGGACTCAGCCATCCTTTTTTATGTAATACGGCTCCTGTCTAATTTTAGAATATTCAGAGAACGGGCCGATTTTTTCGATATCCTTGAGGAATTTATCCGGGTAACAGGAGATGAGTTGAACTTTACCAGGGAAATGTGGGTAACGGTGGAGTTTAAAAAGCACCTGAAAAAATTCTCTTACATAAAAGTACCCTATGTACACCAGGATTTATGCAGGAGCAAAATTATAGTAATGGAATTCCTCACCGGGGACAAGATCCATGACATGGAACTCTGGAAAAAGAGGAATAATGATCCAATATTGATCTCTCGCAGGATCATTGAACTCTATATGGAACAGTTTTTATTTATCGGGCTAATACATTTTGATCCCCACCCCGGAAATATGCTGGTTACGGACGATAGTAATATCATCCTGCTCGATTTTGGTATGTCCGGAGAGATATCGGAAAAGACCAGGGAGGGGATTCGGGATTCCCTGGAAGGATTTATCCGGAAAGATTACCGTATGATCCTTGATATTTTAAATGACCTGGGTTTTATACGAAAAGGAGTAAACCGCTATTCCTTTATGCCAATAATGGAATTCTTTTTTGATGAGGTACTGGACGCAGTGAAACTGGAACGGGAGTCATACCATACAGTTGATCTTTCCCCGATCATTGAAGATTTTGCCGATATTATTTATTCACAGCCAATTATTCTGCCCGTAGAATGGGCCTTTATAGGGAAAACAATAGGAATTCTCGTAGGAATAACGGCCATGCTGAATCCCGAAATCAAGCTTTATGACGAATTGCGGCCCTATATTGAGAAACTGTTAAAAGAAAATGCCGGTTTAGTGGCGTCAAAATTCTTCAAATATACAAAGTCCAATATAAAGATTATCACCAGGCTGCCGGCAAAGCTCGATAATTTTATTGATAATATGGAACGGGGATATTACAAAATTGCTGTTGATTATAAAGAAGTTATTGATAAAGTTGATGAAGTAAAAGTATTTTTTATAAAACTGGTAAGCTTTACCGTAAGTTCGGCAACAATTGTCAGTGCCTATTATTTTTATACGGCCGACCGCATTGATCTTGCTATAATATTTTTTGTGTTTTCCTTCTTTTCTTTTATTGTTTCCCTGTTTTACCGGAGACGGTCAATGAAAGACCGGTTGAAAAAATATTTTTAAAAAATACAAAATTTTGCTTTCCATATGATAGAATGGTTTGGAAAATGGTTAATAATAACATGACTGCCAAAGACCGCGCCCCCTCTTAGTAGCAGCAAAAACAATTTATAAACACAAATAGCGAGATAAATATGAATTACAAACGAATACTGTCCGGCAAAAGCCTTGCGGGCAAATTTTTAATCTATTTTTTAAGTATAAACCTGGCCGCGCTTTTGATAATTTCGGTTATTAATTATTTTATTAATAAGAGCAATATTGAAAGTGTAGTAGAGAAAAACCTGGAGACCCATATAATATCTCTTTATGATCTTATTGAGAACGGGTATGATGATTTTAAGATACACCTTCTTTCCGTAGCGGAAAATAATAAAGAAATCTGTGAAGCAGTATATAAAAAAAATCCCCAAAACGCGAAAGCCATATTAACGGATATGATTCTTTCTCAAAAAATCGGGAAAGCTGGTTATATCTATTGTGTTGACTCAAAAGCAATTGGACGGGTTCATCCCGCTAAAGTCTTCATTAACAGGGATGTTTCCTATCTTCCATTTATCATGGAAACAATAAAGAAGAAGAGTGGGGTGATTGAATACCTGTGGGAAGAAACCGATAAAAAAACCGGAAAGAAAGTAAAGAGGGAAAAAGCTATTGGTATCGCGCATTTTGAACCGTTTGATTGGTATATCAGCGCGTCTGCCTATCTTGAGGAATTTATTTTAAAATTTACTCCCAAAGATTCTCCCATGAAAGACGTAAAAACATTGAGAAAACGAATTGAGGATATAAAGATCGGGGAGCAGGGATACGCCTATATCGTTAAAAGCAGCGGCATGGTTGTTCTGCATAAGAATCTTAAAGGTCAAAATGTATCGGACAAAGATTTTTTTAAGATGATAAAAGAAGATGAAGATAAACAGGGATTTCTTGAATATACCTGGAAGGGTAAAAAGAAGATGGCTGCCTTTCGGTATTTTGAACCCCTTGATTGGTATATCGTCGTAACGAGCAACTATGACGAGTTTCTCGCCGCGCCAATGAGGAAAATCGTATGGACTACCCTGTTCCTGGCTACGGTAATTGGGATCATAGTAATTATCTTATTGATTCAAATCATCAAATCCCTGATTATAAAACCTGTTGATGAGATAAAAAGCCTGGCCAAAACCATTGGAACAGGAGACTTAAGCGTGGAAGTGACCGTTACCAGTAATGACGAAATTGGTGATATGATGCGGTCTTTCAGAGAAATGCTCGATTCATTTCGCAACATTGGAGGAGTGTTGATCGATTACGTAAGCAAGCTATCCACTGCTTCCGATGAAATGGCCACTATCAGTAACCGCATGTCTACCCTGTCCCAGGGCCAGGCAGCCTCAATGGAACAAACCTCAGCGTCTCTTGAAGAGACCCTTGCCTCAATGGAACAGATTACGGACAAGGCGGGGAACCAGTTTAAGAATATTGACGAAAATGACGAACGAATGGCAAAGATGACAGAGGAGTCACGAGCTTCCTATGATGAAGCGCTCTCTGTAGCGGGCCGCATGACCCGGACATCAAAAGAGGCTGCAAATGGAGAGCGTGACCTTAACCGGATGGTTTCGGAGATGAAAAACATCAAAGAAAGCACCTCTGAAATTGCCGATATTATTCAAATTATTTCCGACATCTCCGAACAGGTAAACCTCTTATCTCTTAACGCGGCAATAGAAGCAGCCCGGGCCGGAGATCATGGAAGAGGGTTCGCCGTAGTGGCGGATGAAATTTCAAAACTGGCAGATCAAACCGCAACCAGCGCGAAAACTATTACCCAGCTCGTAAGTGAAGGAAATACCCGTGTTGATGACGGAACAGATATTGTTAACCGCACTGCCATAACCTTTAAAGAAATTATCGAATCTATTGAAAACGCCTCAACAAGCATGACGAAATTTTCCGAAACCCTGCAATTGCTCTCAAATACGTCTTTTGGGGCAAAGGAGAAAAATGAGGGAATAAAACTGCTTGCCAATGAGATATCAACAGCAACATACGAGCAGATGACAACAAATAAAGAGATGTCTTCTACCATAGAAAAGGTCAATGAAGGGTCTCAGGAGATAGTATCCTACGCGGAATCGATCCTTTCGGTTTCCGAAGAAATTAAAAGTATTTCCAACGAGCTGAGAGAACAGCTAAAACGGTTTAATATAGCGTAAATCCCCACCGAAGGGATGTAAAAAAAACGTCCCTTCGGTTTTTACATCTATTTATTAATTTTTTTTACGGTAATAAATTTTATTGACAAATAATGCTACCATATAAGTCTGGTTTATATTTCCAGTCTATACATGTGTTGCCCTCCCCCCAGGGACCTAATTTTTCGTGGTGTAACCTTTGCTCCATGTGAGCATTATATATAAAAAATAAATCATAAATAACACAAGAGGTCGGTCATGAATTACAAAAAACTACTCTCGGGGAAGAGCCTTGCCACCAAATTCTTAATCTATTTTTTTGCTATCAACCTGGCAGCAATGTTGATAATTTCGACTATTAATTATTATATTAATAAGCGGAATATTGAAAGTGTTGTAGGGGAAAACCTGGATAATCATGTTGTATCCCTCTATGATCTTGTAGAGAACGGGTATGATGACTTTAAAATCTCCCTTCTAACCACAGCAGAAAACAATAGAAGAATTTGTGAAGAAGTTTACCGGGAAAATCCCCACAACGCGAAAAAATTATTAACAAAAATGATCCTTTCGCAAAAGATCGGAAAAGACGGGTATCTTTACTGCATTGACTCAAAAGAAATAATGCGGGTACATAAGAAAAGGCATCTTCTTAACACAAGCATGTCGAAATACGAGTTTAGTAACAGCATTGTAAAGAAAAAGAGCGGTATCATTGAATATCCATGGGAAGAAATAGACCCTAAAACCAAAAAGAAGGTTACAAGAAAAAAAGCAATAGGGGTTGCCTATTTTAAACCTTTTGACTGGTATATCAGTGCCTCAGCATACCTTGATGAATTCATAAAAAGTTTTAATGAAAAAGAATCTTCATCTACCATTACAAAAACATTAAAACACCGGATTAAGGATGTAAAGATAGGAGAAGAAGGCTATGCCTATATTGTAAAGAGCGATGGAACAGTTGTGCTCCATCCGAAAATTGAGGGCGCGAATATAGGGAAAGAGCAATTTTTTAAGGACGTAATGGCTCAAACAAGCAGCAAAAAGCCCGTTGTCTATACCTATGGCGGAAAAAAGAAAATTGTTGCCTTCAGGTATTTTGAACCGCTCGACTGGTATATCGCGGTAACAAGCAACTATGACGAGTTCCTTGCCGAGCCCATGAGAAAAATAATGGGAGCAACCCTGGGGCTGGCCGCGGTTATTGGGATTCTTGTTCTCCTGTTATTGATACGGCTTATCAAGTCCCTTATTGTTAAACCCGTTAATACAATAAAAACCCTGGCTACAGCCATCAGTCAGGGCGATCTTAGCATGAAAGTTGAAGTCACCAGTGATGATGAGATTGGTGAAATGATGCGGGCGTTCATGGAAATGAACGATTCTTTTCGCAAAATAGGAATGGTGTTGGTAAATGGTATCAACAGGCTTTCCGACGCTTCCGATGAAATGGCCGCGGTTAGCAGCCAGATGTCGAGCCTGTCCCAGAGCCAGGCAAGCTCCATGGAGCAAACTGCCGCGGCTCTTGAAGAGACTCTTGTTTCTATGGAACAGATTACTCATAACGCAGGAGAACAGTTCCGGAATGTTGATGAGAATGATGAAATAATGGCAAAAATGGCAGGTGAGTCTCAATCATCCTTTGATGAAGCTATTTCAGTTGCCGGCCGTATGACCCGGACTTCAAAAGACGCTGCTAATGGAGAACGAGAGTTAAGCCGGATGGTTTCCGAGATGAGAAATATCAAAGAAAGTACCTCTGAAATTGCCGACATTATCCAGATTATTTCCGATATCTCAGAGCAGGTAAACCTGTTGTCTCTTAATGCCGCCATTGAAGCTGCCCGGGCAGGGAATCATGGAAAAGGATTCGCCGTAGTGGCAGACGAGATCTCAAAACTGGCAGAGCAGACCGCAGACAGTGCCAAAACAATTACCAGGCTCGTGAGTGAAGGAAATACCCGCGTTGACGACGGAACTGAGATTGTTAACCGCACCGCGCAAACCTTTAAAGATATTATCGAATCCATTGAAAACGCGGCCGCAAGCATGACAACATTTTCCGAAACCCTGCAGTTGCTTACAAATACTTCTTCCGGAGCAAAAGAAAAGAATGAGGGAATAAAATTGCTTGCCAATGAAATATCAACATCTACATATGAACAGATGACAACGAATAAAGAGATGTCTTTTACTGTTGAAAAAGTTAATGAAGGATCACAGGAAATAGTCAGCTATGCAGACACGATCTATTCGGTTTCGGAAGTAATAAAAAATATTTCTACGGAACTGAAAGATCAATTGACCAGGTTTAGTCTTAAGTAAGTTGACAGTTGGCAGAGACTCTATAGTTATGAAAGAAAAATTAAACAAGGGAAAAATGAAAAGTATCCGCAAGTTGGTAGGTCCAATAACAGAAGAAGACCTCCGGTATGTGGATTCTTTTATTACTAAACGGGTTGCCATATTTATTCCAGTGGCAGGAGCCTGTTTTTATGCCATAACCCCGGAGCACAGTCATCCGGGGTATATGTTTATCCAGGCTTTTAATAATGAAACAAAAGTAAAGATCGGTACCAGGATTGAACGGGCCATTCCTGAGC
>JAAENB010000763.1 GCA_024224995.1 bacterium
AATACCTTTTTTGGAACAGACTGTATCTATGACTGAAGGTAAGTTTGATATTAGCTCTGAAAAAGGAAAAGGGACCTCGATAGATATTGAGTTTAACCTGATGAGCATCGATACGCCGCCTGTTGGGGATTTAATATCCCTTTTATACCAGGTGATGTGTTTTGAAGGATCCTATGACCTGAATGCCGAACGGATTTATGTATGCGACAAGGGTTCAGATTCCTACCGCGTTAACAGGAAAGAGATGCAGGAAATTCTGGGGAACTTGAATAATATTTCATCTTTAAGTTTATTACGGGATTTTATTACTTCCCAGGAAGAAGAGTTGATAACAAGCTGGTCGTCAACGAGTTGACTGCTTATGCGACCATAGGAGACAGATAATGTCAAAAATGACTTTAGAAGAGTTGAGAAAACTGAGAGAGACAAAAAAACAGGAAGCCAGCCAGAGAGATTCTGAGGGTAAACAGGCTTTGGTTATTGTCGGGATGGGTACCTGTGGTATTGCAGCAGGCGCCAAAGAGGTTCTCGATGTAATGATTGAGGAATTGAAGAAAGTTGGAAATGATAATGTTATTATCAAACAGGCTGGATGTATGGGATTGTGCCATGTTGAACCTACCATAGAGGTTAGAGTTCCTGGTGTTCCCGATACAATTTATGGAAATGTTGATACTAGAGTTGCTAAAGAGATTGTACACCTTCATATAACCGATGGGAAATTGGTAAATGGACATGTGTTTGATAAACCTGCAGCTGATATTATAGAGTAGTAGAGAGAGGAAAGAATGGCCGTAAAAAATTATGTTTTGGTTTGTGGCGGATCTGCCTGTGAATCTTCAAAATGTAATGAGATTTATAAATCTCTATTGCATCAGGCTCAGGCTCAGGGTGTGGATTCCGATCTGCAGATTGTAAAAACCGGATGTTTCGGTTTTTGTGAGAAAGGACCCATTGTAAAAGTTCTCCCTGATGAAGCGTTCTATGTAGAGGTAAAGCCGGAAGATGCCGAGGAGATTATTTCTGAAAACATTATAAAAGGTAGAATGGTTGAGCGACTTCTCTACAGGGAAGATTCAGAAAAAGGCAAAAAGGGTGATTTTAAAGCTGAGGATATTAAATTTTATCAGAAGCAACTGAGAATCGTTCTTAGAAACTGTGGTTTGATTGATCCGGAAAATATTGATGAATATATTGCCAGGGATGGTTATATTGGACTTGAAAAAGCTTTATTTGAGCTTTCCGGTGAGCAAATTGTAGAGGAATTAAAAAAATCGGGTCTTCGTGGACGTGGTGGGGCTGGTTTCCCTACATGGTTGAAATGGAGTTTTACCGAAAGGATTGAATCTGACCAGAAATATGTTGTTTGTAATGCTGATGAAGGTGATCCTGGTGCCTATATGGATAGGGCCACATTGGAGGGAGATCCGCATTCTGTAATAGAGGCGATGATTATTGCTGGAAAATGTGTTGGTTCCGATAAAGGTGTTATTTATATTCGTGCAGAATATCCCCTGGCGATCAAGAGACTCGAAATCGCAATGGACCAGGCTCGGGATAAAGGCCTGTTGGGAGACAATATTCTTGGGAGTGATTTCTCTTTTGAACTTGAAATCCGATTAGGTGCCGGTGCATTTGTTTGTGGTGAGGAGACAGCTCTTCTGGCATCAATTGAAGGTAAACGTGGTATGCCCATACCAAAACCACCATTCCCGGCAGTTAAAGGCCTTTTTGGCAAACCAACTGTAATAAACAATGTTGAATCATATGCAAATGTTCCGGTAATTCTTTCCAAGGGTGGAGACTGGTTTGCCCAGTATGGTACCGAAAAATCCAAGGGAACCAAGGTTTTTGCCCTGACTGGAAAAATTAAAAACTCCGGCCTGATTGAGGTTCCTATGGGAACAACGTTAAGGGAGATTGTTTTTGATATCGGTGGAGGAATTCCCGATGGCAAAAAGTTTAAAGGTGTCCAGACTGGTGGTCCTTCCGGAGGGGTTCTGACCGAGGAATTCCTTGATACCCCTATTGATTTTGACAGCCTGCTCGCTGTTGGATCAATGATGGGTTCTGGTGGGATGATTGTAATGGATGAAGATGACTGTATGGTCGATGTAGCTAAATTCTACCTTGAATTCTGTGTTGAGGAATCTTGTGGAAAATGTGCACCATGCAGAATCGGAACCAAAAAACTTTATGAAATCCTTGATAAGATTTCCCATGGAAATGGGAATATGGAAGATATCCGGAAAATGAGGGATATGGGGGCCGCTATGAAAAAAGCGTCTCTCTGCGGGTTGGGACAAACAGCACCAAACCCTGTTCTTTCAATTCTTCATACATTTGAAGAGGAAGTTCTGGAACATATTAACGATGGAAAATGTCGTTCCGGTAAATGTAAGGATCTTGTTTCCTACTCAATCGATGAGGAAAAATGTATCGGATGTACAGTCTGTGCAAGGAAATGTCCTGTTAACTGTATTACTGGAGAAAGAAAAGTTGCCCATGAAATTGATCAGAGCAACTGTGTTAAATGTGGTGCTTGTCTCGATAGCTGTAAATTCGGTGCAGTACTTGTATCATAGGCACTTTAAGGAGAAATAACGGTGGAAACTGTAGAAATAAAAATCAATGGTAAGCCCGTTCAGGTTGAAAAAGGAACTAGTATCCTGAAAGCGGCATTGACTGATGGTATTAAAATCCCCGCACTCTGTGCTCATGATGACCTTGATGCATGGGCTGCCTGCGGAATTTGTGTTTGTAAAGTTGAAGGTTCACCTAAAATGGTTAGAGCCTGTGCAACAGAAGTAGTGGAAGGACAGAATTATATTACCCATGATCCTGAGCTTATGGATGTAAGAAGAACAGTTCTGGAGATGATTCTTGCCAATCATCCCCAGGAATGTCTTACTTGTGGAAGAAGTGAAACTTGCGAACTTCAGCAGTTGTCTGCTGATTTCGGTATCAGGGATATCCCTTTTCATGAGGATGTTGACGAGATTGAAAAAGATGATTCCACCCCTTCCATTATTCTTGATCCAAGAAAATGTGTAAATTGTGGACGATGTGCCAATGTTTGCCAGAACCTTCAGAATGTATGGGCCCTGGAGTTCCTTGAAAGAGGGTATAAAACCAAAATTGCCCCAGCGGGAGGAGCCCTTTTAAATGAGAGCCCCTGTATAAAGTGCGGACAGTGTTCCGCCCATTGTCCAGTAGGTGCAATATATGAAAAGGATGAAACACGGGTATTTCTTGATGCGGTAAGGGATGAATCGAAACATGTTTCCGTTCAGATCGCCCCGGCTGTTCGAGTTGCACTGGGTGAAGCATTTGATATGGAACCTGGAACAATTGTAACCGGACAGATTTATGCGGCTTTGAGAAAATTAGGTGCTGATTCTGTGTTTGACACCAACTTCTCCGCAGACCTTACCATAATGGAAGAGGGTTCGGAGCTTGTTCATAGAATTACAAATGGTGGGGTTCTTCCCCAGATTACCTCATGCTGTCCGGCATGGACCGATTATATGGAAAAATATGCAAGTGATATGATTCCCCATTTTTCCAGTGCAAAATCACCAATGATGATGCAGGGAGTTATGACAAAGACATACTATGCGGAGAAAATTAAAAAACCTGCAAAAGATATGTTTACTGTTGCGATAATGCCTTGTACAGCCAAGAAATATGAGATATCAAGAGATGATAACATGTGGGCTTCTGGTGAGCAGGATATGGATCTTGTTCTTACAACCAGGGAACTTGCAAGGCTGATTAAAGCTTCTGGAATTGATTTTGCGAATCTTAAAGATGAAAAAGCGGACAGTCCAATTGGTGAATACACCGGTGCCGGAACAATTTTCGGTGTTACCGGTGGAGTTATGGAAGCTGCAGTAAGAACAGCCTATAAACTGGTTACCGACAAGGAACTGAAGGATGTTAATATTCATGCTGTAAGAGGTATGGAAGGAGTCCGAAAAGGATCTGTGGATTTTGCCGGTACTGAAATTAAGGTGGCTGTAGCCCATGGAATGGTTCATGTAGAGGAAATCCTCGCTGAAGTTCGTGAGGCAAGAGATAAAGGGGAGGAACCTCCTTATCACTTTATTGAAGTAATGGCCTGTCGTGGTGGTTGTATTGCAGGTGGTGGACAACCATATGGAACTACAGATGCCGTAAGAGCCCAGAGAACAGCGGGTATTTATTCAGATGATGAGAAATGTGTAATAAGAAAATCTCATGAAAATCCTGAAATAGCCCAGATTTACAAAGATTATCTTGAGAAACCAATGAGCCATAAGGCCCATAAGCTTCTGCATACCAAATATCAGGAAAGGCCTTTATATTCCAAATAAAAAAGGTCCTGTATATATTTTAACCTCCGCACCTGCGGGGGTTATTTTTTACCTACTAATCAATTTGTAATAATTAATCCAACTTCCGCTATCCATATCCTGCAATATTTATTATGGAGCATATGTGTCTACTGGATTGCCCGGTGGGGTAGTTGAGTTTATAATGGAGAATAATTTTGGTTTCGGCTTAAGAGATCAAAAGAAAGAATTTACGGCTTTATTTGTTCGCAGCTGCAAGTTTCGCTTTAAGAGACCAAACCAAAGATTTCACGGTTTTATCTGTTCGACCCTGCAAGTTTCGGCTTAAGAGCATAATAGAAAGAATTCACGGTTTTAATTGTTCGAAGCTGCAAGTTTCGCTTCTCATGTGCAAATTAACTCTTTTAAATCAGTGTTATCTGAATAATAATTAAATTTGTAGACAGTGTACGGAGGAGAAAGTGGATAATTTTGATGAACTTATTTCAGGAACTCCCATTGATAGTTTTTTAGATGAGAATTTAAGAAATAAAGTTAGGGTTTGCAAATATAATTCCGGAGCCAGAATCCGTCTTCCCGATTGTATACTTTTTCTTCTTAAAGGCACTGTATCTTTCTCTTATGGTGATAAAGAGGGGAATCCCTATCATGTTGTCATTGTAGAGGCTTTTAACAGTATTGGAGAGTTGATCTATTATTATGATCGTATCATTTTTGATATTTACGCCTTGGAGGATACGGTTGTAATGGAAATTCCCCTGGAGGTTATTACCAAGCTGGAAAAAAATAAGGATTTTAATGTTTTTATCCTGAAGCTGGCAAACAAGAACCTTATGGATCTGGCGGATAAAATGTTAAAGAGAAACCTCTACAAACTTGAAAACTATCTTGCCTATATAATTTTGAATGATAATTTCAAGGGCAAGTATTATTACAAAAGCATGACTGCCCTGGCATCGGTTTTTAATGTAAGCAGAAGGAATCTTTATTATGCGGCAGATGGGCTTATTGATCAAAATCTTATAGAAAAAGGGAAGGGATTTTTTCAGATTGTGAATGAGAAAGGTCTGAGGGAGATGATCTGAAAGCATCTTGAGGTAATTGTATGGATTCATTTAAAATTTGCTTTATTAGCGGTAAGCTGGGAGATGTTGATGGTGTCTCCCTGGAAGTTGATAAATGGATAGAGGTATTGCTGGAGATGGGGCATCAGATTTACACCATTGCCGGAAGTTACAGTTCCAGGCTTAAAGGTGTTCCAGAGGAGAATACCCTGGCACTTGAGCAGATACGGTTTGATTCCAGTGAGCAGAAATATTTTGAGAAACTTGTTTTCCCACATATGTCAAAACACCCTCCCCATCTGTCTGTGGAACGAAAAGTATCAATTGTTGATGAGTTGATTGAGGCAGGGGCCGAAGCTGCCTCCCTGATTTATGAATTTGTTCAGGAAAACAATATAGATGTTATAGTAGGACAAAATACAAATGCCATGCCTATGAGTCTTATAGCGGGGATTGCTGTCCATAAACTGGCCATAGAGAAGAGGATGGCTGTATTATTCCACCATCATGATTTCTGGTGGGAAAGGAGTCGTTTCAGCCATAATCATATAGAGGCGTTTCTGAATAAAATTATGCCCCCTACGGATCTTGGGACAGAGCATATTGTCATCTCCTCCTATGCTGAACATATTTTGAAGTCGTTAAAGAGGGTGAATCCCCATATTGTCCATAATTGTGAGGATTTTGATAATCCCCCTGTAAAGGACGAGTACAATTCCCATTTTAGAAAAGATCTAGGATTCAATGATGATGATCTGTTGTTTGTCCAACCAACAAGGGTAGTTCCCCGAAAGAGGATTGAGGATTCGGTCGCCCTTGTTGGAGAATACATTAAGAAGTATAAAGAGGAGGCAAAAAGAGTTCATTTTATTATTTCCCTATATGAGGGTGATGAAACGGAAAATGATTATGTGTCGGAAATAAGGAAACTTGCCGAGGCAAAGAATGTCTCACTCCATTTTATTGCAGACCGTGTTGAATCTGTTCGCAGGGAAGATAAAAAGCTGGGACGTATTTATACAAACAGGGATGTTCTTGTAAATGCGGATATTGTAACATACCTGCCGGTTTGGGAGGGGTTTGGAAATGCCCTCCTGGAGGCTGTGGCCGCTAGGGTTCCCATAATAATAACCACATATCTTGTTTATAAAACAGATATAAAAATGTGCGGTTTCAGGAATATCGAGATCCGTGATGACTACAGCCGTGACGGCAAGCTGGTTATCAGTGAGAAAAACATTGACGATATTCATAAGGTATTGAACAATAAGAAATTGATAAAAGAGATAACCGATGGGAATTTTAATATAGCCTCCAGGGAATTCAGCTTCCAGGTTCTTAAGGAAAGACTGAGAGTTGTTCTTGAGGATTATGGTGATGAAATTAAGGCTTCCAGGAAAAGGCTAAGAAAAAATTCCCAGGATTACTACGTGTAATTACAGTATTTTCTCGATTTTATCGGCTATTTGAATAATCATCACCCCCAACCTTATTGTATACAAGTATCGTATGATGTTTTTAACTTTATGTTTGTTGAGATCTTGATATTTTGCCCTTCATTAATCAATGTCTTTTCATGCAAATTAGGCAGAAGCTGAAATCCTGACCCCTCTCGGTCTCCCCGAGGGGGAGAAGATAAGGCATATCAGGCAATTGCTCCCTTCCTTGGACTGGTCGGGAGCAGGCTCCCTTATAAGCTAGGAGGGATTGAGGGAGGCCAAAACCGGTTATTCACATATCAATTTCATCAAAGATGGTAGGAGTTATAATATACTTAACTTTCATTATCTGAAATCCTGGCCCCTCTCCCCGAGGGGGAGAAGATAAGAGAGCTGAAGCTCATGTTACACTCTTAAGGGAGATGAATCCTTTATAATACTTACAAGTGTTATAGTCAGGTTTAGCGATAATAATTAATTCAAAAGTATCAAAACAACGCTGTTTAAGTGTGTAAATTAAAGTATTTTCTCGATTTGATCGGCTATTTGCATCGGATTTAGTCCTCTTGTATCAATTTTATGCTCAGCCCAATTCTCATATAGTGGGCTTCGTCTTGAACAAAGGTCATTGAAGGATTTTTCCGGGTTTGCACCTTCGAGGAATGGGGGAATTCCCCCCCTTATTATACGGTTGAATAATTCCTTGTTGTCGGCATCCAGAAAGAATGTTTTGCCCTGGTTTTCCAGAATACTTATTGCACCCGGATTTTCGATTGTCCCCCCTCCAAGTGAAAGGACAAAAGATTCGTTCAAATTAGCAGTAAAAAAAGTTTCAAGGCTGTTTTGCTCCAGCTTCATAAAATGTTCCGCACCTGATTTTTTGTAAATTTCCCTAATGGTATTGAAACCTTTTGTATTTTTTAATATCAGGTCATCGAGATCGGCAAAAAGGATTCCCAGCCGGTTGGCGAGCTCCTTTCCCACTGATGATTTTCCGCAATGTTTTATTCCTGAAAGGATAATTCTACTCATATCTATATTTTCTTTGCATAAAGGAAAATATCAAGTGGTATACTTATAATATGAGAAAATTATTATTTTTATTCATTATTGTTATCCAATTGCCACTCTTTGCCCAGGAGGAGCTGTATTTCAGTTTTGTTCCAGATTCCAGGTATAAAGTAACAGAACGGTCCGACTACCGGGTGCGGGAAAATGGGGCTTATAAAGGGCACGTTTTCAATGAAAATCGTGGGGTAATGGAGGCGAAAAGGGAGGATGATGGTTCCTATACGGTAAATGGAACTTATTATGTTTTCCAAGAGATGAAAAAAGATGGAATGTTGACAGCCTCAAAGTTGGATGAGGTGAAATCATCCAGTTTCTCCCTGTATCCCTCCGGGGAGATGATTATCGACAGGGAGGAAGTATATCCACTTTTGCGGTCCTTTCCCACTTATGGGGACGAGCCATTGAAAAAAGGGGACAGCTGGAGGAGCTTTCTGGAAAAGGTTGTTTTAAGGGATGATACCGTTACGGTAATTCCCCTCTATTGTGAATATTTCTACAATGGAACCGGTTTCTATAAGGGGGTGGAAGTCCACAAGATAAGTGCAAAGTATGCGGTCCGATACAACCGTGGGGATGATCCTGACGGGGACGGGAATTTGAAAAACATATCAGGAACCCATGATGTTTCCATAATGATAGAGGTTCAGACAGGATATCCAGTTCTGTTCCGAGACAGTCTGAAGGAGCTGCATACCTACACTGATGGGGGGACAATAGAGAAAACTGGATTTATACTAACATTTTTTAAGGGAATCCAGTCGATGGATCGTAAATCGGTTACAGAGGATATCAGAAACAGGTTGAACCGGGATTCTTTGGACAATGTCGAGATAAAGGATACCGAATATGGGCTGTCACTTGTCCTAAACCAGCTCCATTTTGTCCCTGACCAGGCGGTAATTCTCCCTAAAGACAGAAACCTCCTGGATACAATAGCTGAATCATTGAAAAGGATAGAAGGGCGGACCTTTTTTGTCCGTGGCCATACCGCCGATATTGGAACAATGGAGTCCCAGATCGAACTATCGGAGAAAAGGGCGTTTGTTGTAATCCAGGAACTTGTAAAGCGGGGAATAAGGGAAGACCGGTTTATATATGCCGGAATCGGTGGGGCCGAACCTGTGGCTCCAAACAATACCGACGAGGGAAAAGCGAGAAACCGTCGTGTGGAAATAGTAATTCTGGAGGATTAATTATACCAAAGATCCAGTTTTTGCTTCAATTCCTTTAATCCATTACCATTTTGGGAGGAGAATGTCTGGATGGATATGTCAATGGAGTATTCCTTTAGTTCCTTTTTGACTTTAAGCAATGCGGATTTCATCTTACCGGTTTTGAATTTGTCCGACTTGCTCAATATAATATGAAGATTCCTGTTCATGGATTCGGCAAAGTCGATCATTGTCCTGTCCAGCTCTGTCATTGGGTGCCGGATGTCCATTACAAGAACTATTCCCTTAAGGCACTGTCTCTCGGCAAGGTATTTTGTCAGTTCCCCTTCCCATCGGGCCTTCTCCTTCTTGTTTACACGGGAGAATCCGTATCCGGGGAGGTCGACAATTCTTCTGCTTTTGTCCAGCCTGAAAAGGTTTATATGCTGGGTTTTCCCCGGAGTGCTGCTGGTCTTGGCCAGGTTTTTTCTATTTGTTAGGGTGTTCAGAGCGCTGGATTTTCCCGCGTTTGAACGTCCTGCGAATGCAACTTCATATCCACAGTCCTCGGGGAGGTTTTTGTAATACGCCGCACTTTTGATAAACTCTATCTTATTGTAACTAATACTTGCCATAGGGGGATATTATATAGTCTGGAGTAGGCAGGTTCAATAGTTGCATGTGGCTTCCTGGTAATTAATTGGAGGGGAGTAAGAGGTTGTATACGAATTGGATGTTTTCCTAGGAAGTTCTAATGAACTTAGGGGAGAGGGGAGTAAGAGGTTGTATATGTATAGGTGTTGCTTCTGGCGGAGGGCTTTACCCTCCTTTGAAAGATGGCACCCCTTCGGGGCTGGGGGAGGTTGTAATAAACCCTCACCCCCAAGCCCCTCTCCCAGGATTGTTTGTATGTTTTGGGAAGTTCTAATGAACTTAGGGGAGAGGGGAGTAAGAGGTTGTATATGAATAGGTGCTACTTCTGGCGGAGGGCTTTACCCTCCTTTGAAAGATGGCACCCCTTCGGGGCTGGGGAGGTTGTAGTAAGCCCTCACCCCCAGCCCCTCTCCCAGAATTGGATGTTTTCCTAGGAAGTTCTAATGAACTTAGGGGAGAGGGGAGTAAGAGGTTGTATATGAATAGGTGTTGCTTCTGGCGGAGGGCTTTACCCTCCTTTGAAAGATGGCACCCCTTCGGGGCTGGGGGAGGTTGTAATCAATTCTCATCTCCTTTCCCAAGACTGGATGTTTGATTATATGATTAAATTGTGGTTTCCCTTTCAATTAATTGGGTTTCTACTATTATGTGTTTGGTGGGGAGTTGTTCCTTTTGGAGGGTTTTTATTAATAGCTCTGCGGCGTTTTGTCCAAGGGACAGGGGGTTGATGTCGACGGAGGAGAGTGTGGGGCTTTGTAGTGATCCCCGGGGGCTGTTGTTGAATCCGGCAATGGGAAGGTTTATGTCTGCCTCTTTCATCGCCTTTAAGGCGCCGAAGGCCAGGAAGTCATCCGCGGCGGCAACGGCTTCAATTTTTACTCCCGACTGGAGTAGGTTTTTCATGCACTGGTATCCTGTATCCTCGGAAAAGGAGTCTCCGGTAGCTATCAGGCTGTCATTTTTATCTATTCCCCTTGCCTTAAGAGCCTGAAGGTATCCCTCAAGCCTGTGGTTTGAAACCGCAAACTCCCCGGGGCCGGTGATCAGTGCTATGTTGTGCAGCCCCTTTGCCATAAAATAGTTGGTGACATTGTACATGGAGAGCCTGTTGTCGTTGTCCACCCAGAGGATATCTTCGCTGTTTTCAGGTTTTCCTATTACGGCAAAGGGGAATTCTCTTTTTTTCAGGTAGGCGATACATTTATCATTTTTTCTCGCGGTAAAGAGGATAATCCCGTCCACCCAACCGCTGTTAATGTAGTTTGTGATGAAACCTACCTCCTCCGACTCATTTTTGCTGAAGCAGTACATAAGGTTGTAGTGGTTGTCCTGGGCGTAGATGCTGATCCCCCGCATTGCCTCGATGAAAAAGGGACGGGTGAAAAGGTCCTCTGAGGAGTTGGGGAGTATTAGGCCGATTGTTTTTGTTGAGCTGTTTGCAAGGCTCCTTGCAACCGCGTTTGGGTGGTAGTTCAGCTGTTCCATGGCGCTATGGACTGTTTGTTTGGTTTCGTTGCTTATTTTGGGGTTGTTGTGGATAACCCTGGAGACTGTGGAGGGGGAGACTTTCGCCAGTTTAGCCACATCCTTGATTGTTACAGCCATAATTTTACCACCTAATATAAAAATCTATTGTTGTTTAATAATATCCTGTTGTTAGTATGCTGTCAGTATTTTATTGGAAAGTTTTTGGGGTATGTAGGGGACGGGTTCCCCGTTCAGAATTTAATAAGAAGAGGGGCTGGAGAGGTTGTATATGGTAGGTTGATGCATCTGGCGGAGGGCTTTACCCTCCTTTAGGAATGGCGCCCCTTCGGGGCTGGGGGAGAGGGCTGGATTTTAAGGGGTTTTTCTTTTTTCCAGTTCAATAGCAACTGCTTTGTCCAGTTCTTTTACAGATTCTTCGGGGATTTTTGATTCTTTTAGCAGTTCCGGTAGTTTCCGGGTGATTGTGGCCAGTATGGTGTTTATTTCAAATCCTGTGGGGCGGGGGAGGCAGACTTCAAGTTGGGAAATTGATCCCCTGTTTATGAGGATTTCGGAGGCTGGTGGTTTTGAGTATATTGTTCTTATTCCCGCCATTCTGAAGGTTTGGGATAGCTGTTGCTCCTGGAGGTATTCGGATGTTGCATATGCGATGAAGTCGGAGATAACTTCCTCCTTCTCCTGGGGGAGGGAGGAGGGGATAAGGAAGTAGTCCCCGGATTTGTAGGGGGTGGGATAGATCCCTGTAGAGGATACTTTTGGTATTCTTCCAACAATCAGGTTCTCTCCCAGGATCTCCTGGTATTCCGCTATTGCCCAGTCCCCGTTTATTATCATGGCGGCCTTTCCCTCCCGGAAAAGGGAGTCCGCCTGGAAGTAGTCGGTGCCGGGTGGGGTTATTTTGTGCTTATATACAAGTTTTTTAAGGAATTTAAGGGTGTTGACCATGGCTTTTGTGTCGATATTCGGGGTTTTGCCATCCTCTTTAAAGATGCTGCTCCCGAATCCACCTATCCAGGGGATTATCCAGTTGGCATCTTTCTGGTTGTATACAAGGCCATATCCATTTTTACCCCTTGCTTCCCTCCCCCGGGAGATAAGCTGGTCGGTATTTACAGGGAGTTCGTCAATATACTTTTTATTGGCCATAAGCATCAGGTGGTTTCCGTAAAGGATGGGAACCGCCCATGTTTCCCCGTTTAATACTATGGAATCCATGTATCTCCCGGCCTCTATAAACCGGCCCACAGGCTGGATCAGTTTTTTCTCGATTAGTGAATCAATGCTGTTGGTTCCTGTCCAAAGAAGGTCCGGCATAGTGGCCGAAAGGGCCATGTCCTGGTTGTTTTGGGCAAGTTTGCCTGAGTCTTTGCCAAGTATGTCGATGGTTATTCTTTTGTCGGAGGCGGAGAAGTCATCGGCGATGGATTTTATCCATTGTACTCGTGTTTTGGACTCATCCTCCTTTATCCACAGGGTAATCCCGATTTTTTTGTTTCTCTCGATAACCGTATATATTGTGAATGTTGTTATTGCCACGGCGATAACCGCGACTATAGCAACTATTATATTTTTCATTTACAAAAAACTCCTAAAGGTGTAATTATCCTTTTTTTAGGGTATTAATTGCAAGCTTAGACTGCCTATTACCCATAAATAATTTAAACAATCTCTCCTTATTCTGAACCCCTTTCGATCCTCCTCAGGTTGCATTTGAGATCGTTCCCAAGGACGCAGGTACGAGCAGGGAGCTCGCTCTCGATCAGTATCGGAACTAG
>JAAENB010000764.1 GCA_024224995.1 bacterium
CATTAACTTCTTACACTGGCGGCAGCGCGACCAGACGTGATGAGTGAGCCCTACTCCACAATCTCTTTTCGGATGTGCCATATTTTCCTCCCAAAACAGGTTTTTGGGGCAAACTTTTTTACCCCTCATTAATAGGACGAATGGGAAGGCCTTTTGATGAAATTTTTTTTGGATTTTTTTGCATAAAATTGAATTTTTTTCAAAAAAAGCCGTTTTTTAAGGGGTTTTGATCTCAGAGCTCTTTATAGGAGCTTTTTTAGAAACTTAGAACCTTCTCAGAGCTCTTTATAAGAGCTCTGAGAAGTTAACAAACCCCAAAAAAAAAGGCGAGCCCCGACCTTAATCGGAACTCGCCTTTTTTATTACCGGGTTTTTGCCCCTGTTTTACTCGTACATTTTATCAATCTTGCCGGCATATGCCTCAAGAATAGCTTTTTTCTTGGTTTTCTGAGTTGGGGTAAGCTGTCCGTTTTCCTCGGAAAAACGGGTTGGAAGAATGGTATATTGCTTTACCCGCTCAAAATTTTCCAGCTGTTCATTGGCTGCCTGTATATCCTTGTCCACCAGCTCTTTGAGAGCTTCCTGAGCGACAAAATCATCTCCAACACTCATACAGATATTAGCGCCGGAAGCATCGGACCAAACCATCTTATCTTTGTCATAAGAGATGCCCTCTTTATCGAAATATTCGGAAAAGTAATTAAAGCTTGGAACAACAAGGCCCGAAATAAAATTACGTTCATCACCAATTAAAAAGATCTGTTCTACCACGCTGCTGGTTGAAAAAAGATTTTCAATCTTCGCGGGAGCGATGTTCTTTCCTACAGCAGTACAAATAATCGCTTTTTTCCGGTCCACGATCTTAATATACTTATCTTCACCCATAATTACCAGGTCACCGGTCTTGAACCAGCCATCTTTAGTAAAAGATTCTTTGTTTTCATCGGGCTTGTTCAGATACCCTTTGAAAATTCCGGGGCCCGATATTTCAAGCTCTCCGTCATCGGCAATTCGTACTTTTGCACCGTTTGCTTCCACACCAATGTATCCCGGTTTACATGCTGTAAGCGGGTTAAGAACACAGGCATTGCAGCTTTCAGTAGAACCATAGCCTTCAACAACAGCCAGACCAAGTATGTAATAGAATTTCAAGAGGTCGGGCGCTATTCCCGCGCTGGCAGAGAAAGAATACCGGAACCGGTTTCCAAACAATGCCCGGACCTTTGCGAATAGTTTATCAGCGATTTTAAATTTCATCTTTAAGAAAAAAGGCAGTTTGGAAACGAGGTCGAAATCGGGTGACATGTTATAACAGCCATTATCATCCATTCGGTACTTTATCGCTTTTTCACCAACTTTGAGCGCCCAGTCGAACAGCTTCTTCTTTTTAGGGTCAATGGCCATCTGCTGCTGAAAGGTAATGTATATCTTTTCGTAAAGACGGGGTACACAGTTAATCCAGGTTGGATTATATTTCTGCATATCTTCAAGCAGGGTTCCCGGTTTGTCGGCATACGCGATAGAAGCGCCCACAGTTAACGCAAGCAGCTGGCATGAACCGCGTTCAAAAATATGAGAAAGAGGCAGAAAGCAGAGTGTGCGGTCTTTTTCAGTTAATATCATACCGCATGTAGCAAAATATTCAATTACTCCTACCATTCGAGACGACATACACCAGTTAGTTAAATTAACTCCTTTTCCCATCCCCGTAGTTCCGGAAGTATACAGAATGGTAAATCCGTCATCAATGTCTATCGACTTCCATCGTTCTTCATATTTCGCAGAATTATCCTTCTTAAATTCACGGCCCATTTCCATAAGAGCGGATAAACCTATTGTTTTATCGTCCTTTGATTCATACTTAAGATCCATAACAACGATCTTTTTCAGTTTCTTCATTTTGCCGAAACCCTCAAGCACTGTGTTGAGAATATCCTCATTACCAACAAAGAGATACTTGCTTCCGGAGTCATTCATAATGTAGTTAACTTCGTTCAGGGAAAGTGTGGGATATATTGTTACGCTGATTCCTCCGGCGCACGATATTCCCAGGTCTGTCTGAGTCCAATAAGGATTGCTGGGGCACATGATCCCAACCATGTCCTTCTTTTTTAAACCCATTTTCATGAGTCCGCAGGCTATAGCCTCGATCCGTTCAAGCATTTCACTGTAGGTAAACGAACCGTTATTATCTCCATAATAGAGATCAGGATTAAAAACCTGAGCTGTTTGGTCGCCAAATTTCTCGCATGTTGAATAAAGAGTCTGACAAACTGTATCATATTGCCGTTCTGACATGATCACGCCTCCAAGTGGTTAATATTTGTTATTGTTGATTTTTCTTGATTTAAATTTATTACTACCCGCGTGAAAGAGAGTCTCTTTTCACGATTACCATTCATTATTCTGATCCATATTCACAATTTGACATTTTTTTGTACCAGGGAAATTAATACAATAAAAAAAAAATGTTCTTTATTAAAAAAGTATGCAAGTGCTCACATTAAAATTTCCCGGTATCCTTATTAAAATCATTGACACATTTGCTATAAAGTTTTTCGCTGAATAGCTTACTGAGGCTTTTGCCTCTCCGGGAAGAGGATGGGATCTGGTGGTCTCCGCGGTCTTCAAAACCGTTGGCTGTAATTTATTGCAGCGGCAGGTTCGATTCCTGCCCCTTCCGCATTCCCCATAAAAGATCATATTGACAAATCCTTCCAAATAGTGTATAATGCACATATCATTAAACTCATATATGGATATATTGGAGGAACTTCATGGAAGAAAAAAACAATATACTGAGAAACATTCCCCAGGTAGAAAAGCTCCTTCAAAACGAAGAGATTGAGCGCTTTATTCCCCTCATTGGGCATAGTATTACTGCAAATATTATCCGAAAAGAGATAGAATCTTTTAGAGAAGATATTCTAGCCGGGGGCAACCTCTCTATCGAAGATCTTACTGCTTCCATTGTGGAGCGCTGCTCCCTTAAAAAACTGGAACGGCTTCAGCGGGTTATCAATGGAACCGGGGTTATTATTCACACCAACCTGGGAAGGTCCCCAATATCGAGCCAAATTTTGAAAAATCTGGAAGAAAACCTCACTGGATACTGTAACCTGGAATTCCATATTCCCACCAAAAAACGGGGAAAACGGGGCGGTATGGCCGAAGAGCTGCTCTGCAATCTTACTGGCGCCGAAGATGCTCTCATTGTAAATAATAATGCCTCGTCCGTGTTTCTTATCCTCAGTGAATTTGCCCGCAGAAAAGAAGTTATTGTTTCACGAGGTGAGCTCATCCAGATTGGCGGGGGATTTCGCATTCCCGATATTATGAAAAAAAGCGGCGCCCGTCTTATTGAAGTTGGCACCACCAACATTACGGAGCTTGAAGATTTCGAAGATGCCATTACCGAACGTACTGCCATGATATTTTCAGCTCATCAATCAAACTATACAATCGAAGGATTTGCCCGTATTCCCTCACTAAAAGAGCTTGCCGCGCTTAAAAACGAGTCAATTATTTTTGCCCGGGATCTGGGCAGCGGGAACCTGGTTACGGACAAAAGAACCCCCCAGCCCTTTGAAGCTACTATCACCACGGAACTGGCCCAGGGGCCGGACCTGATCTGCTTTAGCGGGGACAAGCTCCTGGGAAGCTGCCAGGCAGGTATTATTGTTGGACGGAAAGACCTTATTGACAGGATGAGAAAACACCCGCTCATGCGAATGATCCGGGTAGACAAGGTAACCTATTATATTCTTCAGGAAACCCTGCTTAAGTATGATACAGGAAAGTATGCCGATATCGCTCTGTGGGATACGGTTTTCCAGGATAAAAAAACCGTTTCAAAAAAGATCGACAGGATCTTGCGAAGAGTGGATCACCCGGACAAAAAAGAATATTTAACAAAAATCCCAACAATGAGCACCTTTGGCGGCGGCACGCTCCCTGCTCTTGAAATTGAAAGTGTGGGAATTAATGTCGATATTCCTTCGTACAAACCGGCCGAACTCTATTCCCGGTTCCTCAACCTGGACATTCCCATTGTGGGAACCGTTATTGACGACCGGTTCTGCATTGACGCCATGACCATTCTTGAAGAAGATATTCAAATTGTGGCTGATGCCCTTGAGAAACTTCTTCATATATCAAGAGGATAAAAAGGGCTCGAGGTTTTTTGCCGGAGGGGCGGTTTTAGAGACACTCCGTGCCGATCCCTGATCCCTGGCCCCGGTCCCTATCTTCCCCCCCCCTTGCACCTGTTTTCGTATGCAATAAATTCCGCTTTTTATAAAAAAAATAATGATCTTTTTGCTAAACGCAGTTTTTTTTGCACCCCATATTTAAAACTGACTGTCCATATATATAACAATGTACAGATAAACATACAAAACGTACAAAAATAAAAAAATAAATTTTGATTATACCCAATTACAACATGGAGAGGAGAAAGTTTAATGAATGCTGCACTGAAAAAAATGACAAAAAATATTCTTATGGTTTACCCCAAAATACCAACCACCTACTGGAGTTTTGAATACGCGCTATCCTTTGTGGGAGACAAGTCACTCATGCCGCCGCTGGGGCTGATTACTATAGCCGCCATGCTCCCTGAAGAATACAGGGTAAAACTGGTAGACCTGAACATTGAAGAATTAAATGATGATGATATAACTAACGCGGATATGGTCTTTATTTCCGCCATGATTGTTCAGCAGGAGTCTTTTACGGAAGTGGTAAAACGCTGTAATGAACTGAATAAACCTGTTGCTGCCGGAGGCCCCTACCCCACCACCTCGTATGAAAAGATTGAAGGGGTTGATTATTTTATCCTGAACGAAGGGGAAATTACCCTGCCCAAATTCATTTCCGACCTGGAAAACGGTACTCCGCAGCATATTTATACGGATGAAACCAAACCCCATATGCGGGAAACCCCGGTGCCCCGGTTTGATCTGCTCAATGTAGACGCATACTCCACAATGGTCGTACAGTCATCACGGGGATGCCCGTTTAACTGTGAATTTTGTGACATCATTGAAATGTTCGGCAGGGTTCCACGCTATAAAGAGCCGGAGCAGCTGCTGAAAGAATTTGAAGTTTTTACCGGCATGGGATACATTGGACCGCTCTTTATTGTTGATGATAATTTCATTGGCAACAAAAAGAAGGTGAAAGAACTGCTGCGAAGTATTGTTCAGTGGCAAAAGGATCATGATTTTCCGTTTACTCTTTTTACCGAAGCCAGCATAAACCTGGCCCAGGATGAAGAGCTGCTGGATCTTATGGTTGAGGCCGGATTTAACATGGTCTTCATTGGCATAGAAACACCCGACACCAGCACGCTTGAAGTATCGAACAAACAGCAAAACGTACGGACCAACATTCACGAAAGTGTCCGGCTCATCCAGTCCAAAGGAATTGAGGTTCTGGCCGGGTTCATTGTAGGATTTGATACGGACCCAAAAGATATTTTCGACATGCAGATAAATTTCATCAAAGAAGCGGCAATTCCCATGGCTATGATAGGCATCATGATGGCCCTGCCCAAAACCCAGCTCCACCGGAGACTGGAAAAAGAAGGGAGACTCCTGGGTGATACTCACGGTAATAACACTCATGAAATGGAATTGAATTTTACTCCTGTTATGCCGGTGGAAGAACTTGTTGCGGGCTACAAAAAAGTGATATCCGAAATATACAAACCTGAGAATTATTTCAACCGGTGTATTGAATTGATCAACCGGATCCCCAAACAGGCTTTTAAAAGCAGAGTCCTTCAAAAAAATGATCTTAAGGCTTTGTTTAAATCTCTTGTGAAGCAGACTTTTTCTTCATATGGGTTTCATTATTGGAAGCTGCTGCTTACTACGATTATCCGGAATCGTCATAATTTTACTCTTGCCGCTAACCTGGCGATCAAAGGATATCATTTTTTCAAAATCACTAATGAGATCCTTGAAGCGGATTCATTTAACTCACGGTATAAAACAGCCCTGGCATCGGTTCGGGAGGAGATTGCTGAGATTGAAAACAGTAACCTGGTTACGGCAATCTGGGATATTAAAGGTCACATCAAATCCCTTGAAAAAGACCTGGAAAAAATCTATAAAAAATTAAGCCCCGTGGTTAAAAACCAGGTAAAAGATACCCTTTTAAACTTTGAAGCAAGCTGCCAGGAAGAAATTCTCAAAATAGTTCGCCCGGCAAATCTCCCGCAAGAAGAGCTCAAAGAAGCGGATGCTTTCAGCAACTCCAGCTCTGCGGGCAATACCTCGGAAGAAGCAGTCTACGTCTCTTAAGAGCAGGTGACCCGGGTCTTCGGCTCCGCTCAGACACCGGATGGCCGGGAAAAAATAGATCAGAAACTGTTTATAGACCGGAGTCCATTTCTATCGGCCCCCCACCCCCCGGAGGGGGCGCAAGAGTTTTTGGAAATGAGCCAATTTTCGCCCGGGGTTTTAACCCCATGGGGCAGCAGAGCATAACTCCGGATAACATCTTCCGTGAACAGGCTCTGTTTATAGATTAGTTTCCCCGGGCTATGGGTATTTCTCATAACGTGGGGCTTCCAGCCCCTCGTTATGAAGAAGGAAGCTCCGGCTCTAAATCTTAGTTTCTTAAGAGCAACTGACCCGGCAGGGCCGGGAAAAATACAAAAGAAACTGTGGGTATACCGGGGTCTGTTTTGCGAAGATGCTCCGGAAAAGGTGTGCGACCCCTGCGAGGGGTTTGGTTCTGAGAGACGTTGCAGTGCAACGCCTTTACTGGCTGGTTTCTGGCCAGGGTTATGGAGATTCCGGGAAGGAGTGCGGCCCCTGCGAGGGTATTCGGTACGTGTAGGGGCACGGCGTGCCGTGCCCTCACGG
>JAAENB010000765.1 GCA_024224995.1 bacterium
CATGATTTCGGATAATTTCTCTTCGCTCACACCTTCTGTCATACGTAACTCTGCAATTGTCTGTTTAACCTTCTGTATAAATGATGCTGCCAAGTCGATGAAGTCCCGGTGGGCATCTTTTACAGCTTCTTTTCTTTCGGCTTTCTTCTTTTCATCGTCCGACGTGGAATGTTTAAGATTCCGTGCGGCATGAAACAGCCGTTTAATACTCAGAATATTTTTGTGATGCTGACTCCGTGCGGTAAAGCCGACTGCCGAGCACAGCACGGCGACCAGAGTTACCGCCTTGCGGACTGCGTCGAACAGAAGTCTGATATCTGTCGGAAAACAAACATCCGTTTCCAGCGGAAAAGAATCACATTTTCCTTTCAGATCCTCTTCTTTTTTTTCCCGACGACTTCATGACCGGTGTTAACCACAATCTGATTAATTTTATCAAGCACTTCCAACGAGAACAGGGAAATATTGTCAATTATCGTCTGTCGTGCATAGGTGTACCCGTCTTCCGGTGTGTGTCCCAGCATCTCGCGAATTTTTTTGTGATTATCCGCCATTTCTTTCACTTTGTCGTAGTTCCAGTCACAATCCAGTCGCAACACGCCCAGTACAAGTATTCTCCACAGACACATTCCGGGACGTCCGTTATTCATGTCCGTACCTTCCGGAATGATATCTTTTAAAATATCAAAAACCTGCCCGCTGCATTCAGGGTCGGAATAAATGTGCTGCAATCCGATAAGTATCTTCGGAATTTCATCGCGGGAATGAAGATCGA
>JAAENB010000766.1 GCA_024224995.1 bacterium
CATTAACTTCTTACACTGGCGGCAGCGCGACCAGACGTGATGAGTGAGCCCTACTCCACAATCTCTTTTCGGATGTGCCATATTTTCCTCCCAAAACAGGTTTTTGGGGCAAACTTTTTTACCCCTCATTAATAGGACGAACGGGGAGGCCTTTTGATGAAATTTTTTTTGGATTTTTTTGCATAAAATTGAATTTTTTTCAAAAAAAGCCGTTTTTTAAGGGGTTTTGATCTCAGAGCTCTTTATAGGAGCCTTTTTGAAGGGAAAACTTCTCAGAGCTCTTTATTAGAGCTTTTTCTGAAAGCGACCCCTGCGAGGGGGCGTTTTGCCAGGATGATGGGAGGGGGGTTCATAACGTGGGGCGGAACCCCACGTTGTGAAAAAAGAGTTTAGCTGGCCATTGCAGCTTCTTTATTTTTCTTTGCGGCTTTTTTAGCGGTTTTCTTCGCAGCAGCTTTCGGCTTTTTAGCAGCTTTTGCTTCAGCTTCAGCAGCATATGCTTTTTCTTCTTCTTCAAATATACTCATGTCGAGGTTGGCTTCATTCCAGACCTTTTCCGGGTATACCGGTCTTTCCAAAAGCAGTTCCGGGTTTTCAATATGCTCTTCAATGAAGGCAAGAGTATTCTTGAAATAAACAGCTTCCGAAACCCTGTCATCAAGGCTGAAACAGAGGCCAACAACATCTTTAACGTATAATTTTCCCTTGTCATCAACAGCGGGTATTTTTTTTATTTTACCGATTAAGGCGAAAACGGAACAGGTTCCCCATTCAAACATATGGTGATGCAGTCTGTCAAGACCCAGGCTGCCAAGGCTCGCGACAAAACCGGAACACATCAGGGGATCATCCATAACCATGGACCTGGGAGCCATGTTATAATAGTCAAGCTTTGGGAAGATCCACATGATAAATTTCAGCAGCCACCGGGGAAATTTGGTAATTAGATCCATGGTTTGTTCATCACCGGATTTTGTTTTATTATTCCTGGCATCCTTTATTTCCCGTTTACACTTTGGGAGTATTGTATCAAGTGTTTCATAAGGATTGAAACGAACCTTTTTGTTTATTTCTTTTCCACCTTCAGTGAGGGTTTCTTTTACAATAAAATTAAGGGAAAGATATTTTCTCTGGTAGTACCGCAACCCCGAAACATAGCGGTTCATCTGGGGCTTCATTGCAATGGTACGAACGAGTGTGCACATTATAATATGAAAAAGTGTTATTTGGTCTTCGGGTTTCTTTTGTTTATTGTACTTATCAATAAAGGGGAGAGTCTTTTTGAGGTCAACATCGACATCGTAATAAAGTAATGAATCATTTCTACCTCTCATAAGGTAGGGGATCATCACTCTAAAAGGGGGGAGATTCTTCAAGTATGTTCCGTCGGGTCTTTTTAAAAATGGCATAGTATACTCCTTAGAAAAAAAATTTAATATTTTCATAACAGTAAGCAATATGATAAATTGTTTGCTGTTTTATTTTTTATATGTTTTTTATAGAGAATATTATTTCTGTAACAGCTTTTTTATTGCATATATATTTTGAGTTACAAATGCTTTATTTAGGGGTAATATAAGTCAAGAATAATTTAATTAATTATTCTTAACTTCGTATAACTGGCTATTATGTGAGTAAAAGCTCAGATTAATTTTTATCAAAAGGCCGTGAGTGAAAGCTCAATTTCGTAAAACGAATATTGTATGCTAATTTTAGAGTAATTAATGTGAGTGAAAACTCATGTATGAAGAAACGGAATAGCATAACCGGTGTTATGCTATTCCGTTTTTAGAAGCAGTGTTTAATAAACATTTTTATATTCGTCGCCAGCTTCAGTACCAAAAATAAATCCAACAGGCCAGCTGCCCGATGAAACGCCGAGGTAAAAAGCTTTTTTATAATACTGAAACGTGAGGCCAAAGCTCATATCCCCGAGCTTAAGGATGCCGGGATAGAGGTTTACCACCAGCTTGTGGGAAAATTCGTTCCGCCGCTGCGGGTCACCAGCCATGTTCAGATGAGGTATGGCAGCAACGTCACTGGTTCCCGGGTCTATTTCCGGTTCATAGGTAATAGTGAGAATAGGATCATCTCTTTTTGAAAGATATATCCCGTATGACAATGAAAGTTTTTCTTTATCGGCACCGCCGTTGTCGGCAGTTACAAAGTTCCTGGTTTGCGGACCCATGCCGCAGGAGAGCTGCCAGCCCGAATCGAATTTAAAGGTTGGTCCCAGGGTGAACATTACCTGCTCGCCCGTAAGAGCCGAAATACTCCAGGGCCCCCAGATGTGCACTCTCATCCAATAGAGCTGGCCCCAGTTGGCGCCCTGTCTTCCCGTAAGAAGATTTATTTGCGTCTGGTGCGACCATCCGCGAAAGTGAAGGGTTCTGCTCATAAACCGGTTAACGCCGTCGATCTCAAAGAGAAAGTTCGCAAGGAGATCAAAAAAATAAAGATCCGCGATTGCGTCAACACTGTTTTGCTGGTCTTCGGCCTGCACAATCTCGTTCATAATGTGCATGGTGTAAACACTGATCCAGGCGCAGAGTTTAGGGTATTCATACCCATGATAATGATAATACTCTTCCATTAGTTTGTATCTCATTCCGCCGCCCACAAGGTGCCAGAGGTAGTTGGGGAAATAAGCTTGCCCCCGGTGGGTGTTGGGGATAAATTCATCCCAGAAAAAGTTCCCCCATCCGTAATCGCTTACGGTGTTAAAAGGATTCCCGAGCCTGGAGAAGAGCCGTTTGGAGCCGTTCACGAAGTCGAAGTCTACAATGCTCCTGTTCCTCATGGCGCCAAAGCCGCCTTGAATAACGATGTTTAAAGGATCATGAAAAGCACTGGCACCAAAATCTTCATGCCGGTAATAATAATATGTCCGGGATGGAGCCGGCGTATCGGTTTTTTCTTCCTTTAATTCCGGTTCTGTTTTCGCTATAGTTTCATCTACCGGTTCCGGTTTTTCCTCAGCAGGCTGAGCAGAAACCGCAATAGCACAAAGCAAGAGTATGCTTGCGAAATAATATCTTACTTTATTTTTAAAAGTCATATAAGTACCTGTATATCATTCTAAAAATTTTTATAGTAATATTCATCTTTATGAGTAGTCGCTCACTTTTTTGCAAATTTCAAATGGTATGCTATTTTTTTCAATAAATTTTTGAAATATAATTAAAAAAATGAGCATTTTATAGTCAAATGTACGGTAAAAGGTACAGAAAAGTATACCCAAAAAGGCGGCCCTTTCCAGGTTTTTTTGCTTTTGAGTCAAAAAAAGAACACTTTATAGTCACATATTTTTACTTGACTCAACTTCATTCTGTGTTATCCTGAATAGTATGAACGCATTAAAAACAATAATGATTTTATGTTTAAGTGGAATGCTGCTTATCACTTTACCGCAGGGGCTTTGGGCTCAGGCTGATTCGGATGAGGTCTATGAAGAAGCGGAAGAGAATGTTGACGATATCCGGGGTGAGAACAGGGATACGTTTGGTGATAGTGATTCGGAAGAGCCCAAAAAAGAGGAAGCCGGTAAACTTGTAGCTCCCGAAGATTTTCAATACGGAGAAGAAGGGGGAGAAGGAGGCAGCTCATCTGACCTGTATGGTACGTATGTTGCTTTTGATGTTGACGCGAACACCAAGGATCTGTTCCTGGGACTTTCTGCCGGACTCTCTCTTAGCAATCATTTTTTTATATGTTTATATTCTTCGGTAAGACCCTTTAAAAGAACTTTTTTCGCGAATGAACCGTCCGTGGGACTTGTCCAATATAAAGAGTACCGCCTTAATTTCGGTGCCGGCATTGAAAAAATATTTTTTGTTAGCGATATATTCGGCTTCTACCTGTTCCTGGGAGGCGGGTACTCAGTGGGTATCTACTCCGGAGCCAGTTCCGATGCCGGAGATACCTTTTACCCGGCAGGACGAGCGGGATTTTTTCTTGGGCTGGGGGGCTTTTCAGTGAAAGTGGGGTGGGAATATATGCGGCTGCCCCAGGTGCCGAATAACCGTGGTATTCTATCTATAGCAGTTCATTTTTGAGGTGTTAAAATGAAGAGAGTTAAAAAACCGGCTTGTATTGCTGTATTGCTGCTTCTTTCTTTTTTATTTATATTTGTGAGATGTTATGATCTCGATGGAGAATGTACGTATAAACCGGATGATTGCGTGGAAACAGCCTATACCCAGGGAAGTCTTAATATTTCTGTCACTGCTAAAGACGGAGTTACCCTGTCGGTTGCGGTTTACAGCGGCTCTATTGATGTTAGTAATCTTGGTTCATACACTCCCATTCAAACGCTTTCTGTCTCTTCCGGTTCCACCAGTTTAACACTTTCTACCGGCTCTTATTCCGCGGTTGTGCAGTATAATATCGACGGAACAACCGTAACCGCCGTAGACGGCGGAGAAATATCCGATGATACAACCACTTATTGCGACGGCACCTGCCATGAATTATCAAATGGTGATATAGATCTGCAGCTCGATGAAGAAGCCTTAAGCGCCTACCTGGGCGGAGAGGGCGATTATTGTTTTATTGCTACCGCTGCCTACGGCTCATCATTAGCCGGTGACGTGCGTGTTTTGAAAAAATTCAGGGACGAATATTTACTCACCAACAGCGCGGGAAAATGGTTCGTGAATTTTTATTACAAGAATTCTCCACCCCTTGCTCAGTTTATCAGCGGCAATGAAACGCTCCGCTTCATTGTCCGGTGTCTGCTCACCCCGGTAGTTTTCGCAATAAAACACCCCTTCTTCTTTCTAGGATTCCTTTCTTTCCTTATTTATTGCTATATATATATTCGAAAAAGTCGGGGGAAGGTAATCGGTATAAGGTAATCAGATACCGGGAATGGGTTACCGTTACTTTACAATATAACCGATTACCCGATTACCCGATCACCGATCACCTTACTACCGTGTGTTTTTCTTAATAAACGCCTCCACCGCTTCATCCATTTCTTTCTCTTTATTCTTAACCATTTTCCCCAATTTATGTTTAACCTCTATTCGTTCATTGTGTTTTCTATCGAGTTCTTTTTCCAGCTTGTTAAGAGTGTCTTTAAGGTCGCCCGAAACAGACAGTCTCTTTTTAATAAGAAAGGCTTTGGTTTTGTTGTATTGCTGAGTTTCATAGGTTAAATAGCTGTTATACTGGCGAACAATACAAAGAACATCTTTGTACAGTTTGCTTAAATTTTTGAAAAAACTTTCAAAGGCTTTAACAAAGTCTTCCTCGCTCTTAACATCAGCGTAGGTACCGTCGCAGGCAACGGCAATTTGAGATAGCTGGCGTTTGGTCTTCGAGTCAACAGCCAGACCAATGATAGTAACAATGGGATTGACCTTATGGGCTTTCAGTTCTTTAATCGCTTCAACGGGATTTCCGCCGCAGCTTTCCTGGCCGTCGCTAATGAGAACCAGGTTGTTGTTTTCTTCGGCATGAGGCTTAAAATATTCAATGGCCTTCCTGATTGAAAAGTCAATAGGGGTAGCCCCGGTAGGACGGAGCCCGTTGATTTGAGACTTAATTGATTCCCGGTCAACTGTTCCAATTGGAGCAAGAAGTTTGACACTCTCTTCACCGCAGCCCCGGGCGCCGTAAATAGCCAGGCCAACTCTCATTTTTTTCGGCAGAGAATCGATGTATTTGCCCAGAATTTTTTTTGCCATATCCATCCTGGTGCCGCCTTCAAGAGGGGCGCTCATACTGCCGGAAACATCAAGAATGAGGAGTACGTTTTTTGGCTTTCCGATCTTTAAAATATCGGTCTTTATAACACCGCATTTTGTTCCTTTTTCCCTTTCCCTGCTTTTGACCAGGGCTTCATTGATGCGGGGATTGAAACCGGTTTCGGTTTCAATTTCATCGGGAAAACCGTCATGGTCCCAGTCTGCTTCGTATGGATTTTCAGCAAAAGCAAAGGTAACAATACATAAGGAAAATAGAGAAACAAAAATGATTATAGCAATGTTGAAAAAAATATTTTCCGTTTTTTTCATAATAGAACTTCCTTGTACTAATATTTAATACCAGTAGGTAAGATAATAATAAAAAAAGGCAGAGTCAAACAATTTTCTATCATAAGTATAAAAGAGCTTGTAATATGTCTTTAAAAGTGAACAATGTGCAGGTAATATTCATGTTTTATGTTGTTTTATTCCAGGTTTTTTATCAGACTGATAAATTTTCCGGTTTTTTGATTATTCCCCATGTTTCCAAGAGATGCCTCCATGAGCTTGTTAAACAGATTTTTATCGGAAAGGAGCTCTTTTAATTGTTTTGTTGATATAATAGAATCAAGATCTTTTGTGTTTAAAAGGATTGATGATTTTATACTGCTTTTATCAATGGGGCCGCCGCACTGGGTGCTGATGAATTCAGTAAAAGAGAGGCGGGAGACTGTTTCTATTTCTATACCCATTGAATTTATATTATACAGGTTTGCCGCATGTTCCCTGGTAAAATTTTCAAGGGTTTCCTTGTAGCGGATAAACGATTTCCGGGTAAATTTTCCCGAGTGTTTGAATCCTTTGCTCGACTTCATAATATAATTAAAATTCAGTTTTTCCACCGGGGAAAAACGGTCCTGGAAATATTGAGAGTAGCGTTTCTGGTACGCGGTCCCTTTCGCGTAGATTATGTAGTTGTTAAAAGAAAAATCGAGCCCCAGGATCCCTATGGAAGAAAAGCCCAGCTTCTGAGCCAGGAAAAGAGCGTCACCTGCAACGGACCCGGTGCCGGAATCTATGGACCCCACAGCCCCGGGATAAAGCTCCAGGAGTATTTGCGAAAGGGGATGTGAATTAAGAGAAAGAAAACCCTTGTATTTTTGCACAACCAGGGGACTCGCTGAGAGTGAAAATACCGGGATGGTTCCGGATGATAGCGCTTCCCGGAAATGTTCGAAAATATAGGGCTGTGGATCTATTGAAAGAACTATATCGGGAGAAATAGCATGCTGATATAATACCGGCAGGGCAGAATCAACCGCGATGATAAAAAACTTATTGGAATTTTCCTTCAGGAGTCCAATAGATTCCTCAAGAGACGGACCCGATGCTATGATGATGGCCGGGTGTTCGGAGAACCGGTTAAAGAGTTTGTTTATTGGTTTAAAGTTTTTTACGGACCCCAGGTTTTTTATAATATTGCGCAAATAAAGAGAACCAAAGGCTTTTTTGGTAGCGGTATTTCCCGCTTTATTATTGATAATTTTCTGAATGGAGTTTTTTACTTCGTTATAGTATTCGCCAAAAAGCCGTACCGACGCCGGATGTTCCAGAACACTGATCCCTGCGGCAGATTCCATATCGATCAATTCCGACAGCTTTTTTTCTATTAAAGAAAGTTCGTTCCCGCATACAAAAGCAGTTTTTTTAGAGTCCGCCAGGAACCCGGTTTTTTTATTTTTTTGAATATGTTCTTCTATCCCCCCAAGAATATCCACAAGAATAATCCTTGAATATTCATGGATCTTCTCTTCCAGGGGCGCCAGGTGATACCCCAGTCCCGTACCCAGCACAATAAGAAGGTCATATTTCTCCGGTAAAAAATTATCCTTCAGGGTCTCCGACTCTCTCGAAGGCCGGAATTTGCTATGCAGAGGAACCTCCCGCCCATCCAGGTTCACAACCAGCGTAGGAAACTCCTCTTTTGTAGGCACTATCTCATATGGGATCTCTCCGGGTTTCATGATATATGTATCGTCAAATATGGAAAATTATTAAATAACCATATAAAATGATAAAGATATATTGACAGAAATGATTAAAATAGTTATACTAAAAGTATAAAGGATGGTGTTACAATGCCCAGTGTTAAAACAGCGGTTTCTTTAAACAGGTTTCTTTTTGATCAAGTGAACCAGGTTGCACAAGAATTACATGTCTCACGCAGCCGTTTATGTGCTATTGCGTTAGAAGATTTTATTAAAAATTATCAAAATCAAAAGCTCCTTGAGTCAATTAATAAGGCTTATGATGATATCCCTGATATTGAAGAGGAAAGAGTTGCTGAATCAATGAGAGAGAAGCGAAGGCGAATGGCGAAGGAAGAATGGTGATAAAGCAAGGTGATATATTCTGGATTGATTTGGGAGAACCGGGAGGATCAGGTCCGGGCTATCTTCATCCTCATGTTGTTATTCAAAATAATGTCTTTAATCAAAGCCGGATTAATACAGTAATTGTATGTTTGATTACCTCAAATCTTAAGCGTGCGGAAGTTCCGGGAAATGTTTTGTTGGAAGAAAAAGAGGGGGGCTTATCGAAGCAGAGTGTTGTCAATGTTTCACAAATTTATACTGTAGATAAACAGGAGCTTCTTGAATATCTCGGTTCACTTTCGAAATGGCGTGTCCGGCAAATTCTTTCAGGGATTCGTCTGATAACCGAACCAAAAGAAATTGAATGGTAGGTGCAAGAGGTCGTTTTTCCCCCTTCTCATAACGAGGGGCTTCAAGCCCCTCGTTATGAGAAGGGGGAAAGGCTTCGTGTTCCTTGCACCTTTCCCCTTGCACCTTGTTCCTGTTTCTTACAACTGAAACAGAAAGAATCTTAATCTTCTGGTATTTAAAGACCCTGTCGTTGAATTATCTCCATTGTTGGTGATATCAATTTCATAGGGCGATATTTGATATACATATTCACACAAAAACCCGATATTCTCCCCTTTGTCCGGGAGGCCGTTCTTATTTTTGTCATAAACGGCAAAAAGGTTCACGTCATCTACTTTGAAGGTACTGCCGCCGTTGCCGTACTGTACAGGGATCTTTTCATTGATAAACGGGAAAAACTTAACAGAATAGGTTGTATTCATGGCAAATCCTCCCATGAAACCGTCGTCTTTTGCTTTGGTAATGGAACCAAGACCCATAAGATAGTCAATATCAATGTTGTAGCCACTGCCCACTCCATCCTTGTGAACCAGGAAGACAAGCACCTCTTCTCCATCGGCCAGCCATTTTTGCGGGAACGGAATATTAATAGTTTCATATCCCATCCGGAAAGAGACAGACGCGTTGTTTTCATAGACCGTTTTATTAACGGAGAAATTTATACCGCTAACACCGCTTTCGGAAACCGCAATGCTGAAACTCATGGAACTCTTGTTCATATAATAACCAACACTGTCTCCGGAGTCGGGTTTCCCGTTCTTGTTAAGGTCAACAAAAGCAATAAGAGAAACATCCAGGGGCAGATCAAAGAAAGGAAGAACATTCATCCGGTAATCGAGAGAGAAACTACTCTTGCTCACTTTTTCGTATCCCACAATACAGTCAGTATCAAGATTGTTGATATCGATATTGCGAATATCCCCGTTATAGGCAATAATATGAAGATCACCTTTCGCATTGCCGCTAATGGTACCCTGTATACGGGCATTATGATCATAATATGTTTTGTCTATATTAATATCAATTCCTTCGGTGCTTCCTTCGGTAATCGTGAGAAAAGCCGGAGTCCCATCACCGTTCGGTTCCGTATAGAATCCAAGCATATCGCCCTCAGTGGCTTCTTTGTTCCCGTCCTTGTCGAACAGGGCAACAACAGTAACACTCTCTGCCGGAAGATTCGAAAAGGGAAGTGTTCTCATGGTGTAATTTGCAGAAGCTTCCGTTTTTTCAATAACTTCATAACCGATAATTTTATTCATATCGACACTATTCATATCAAAAGAACTGATCTGGCCGTCGTACGCCACCAGCAGGATCTTGCCATAGGCATTGCCTGTTACGGTACCGCTTATTTGGGCCTTACTGCCTTCGAAGGACATGGATTTGCAAATATCAATATCAATGCCGTCCTGCAAACCGCCGGTTACCGTGAGTTTGGGACTCAATGATTTTTTGTTAACATAATAACCGATCTTGTCTCCCTCATCGGGTTTGCTATTCTCGTTTAAATCAAGAACGGCAACAACATGCACCTCTTCAATAGGGAGATTAAAACCGCAGGGAATAACGGGCAGGGAATAATAAAAAGTTCCCGCTTCCTTGAAGAACCGTTTGAATCCCACAACCTGGTCAATATCCAGGTTTGCAAGGTCAATGTCGGCAATGTCACCGGAAAAGGCAATAAGAAAGATATCGCCGCTTTCTTCGCAGTTTAGCGTACCGGCAATAACCGCTTCATAATCGTACACTTCCCGGTTAATATTGATCTCAATATAGTTGCCGGATGCTTTGATCTTGTAGCTGGTGTTCAGAGTCACGGGATCCCGATAAAACCCCACAACGTCTCCTTCTTTAAGAGAAGGAGACCCTTCACTGTAATCATTGTCCATAAAGGCGAATAGAAACACCTCATCCCCGGGCAGCAGATCGGTGTCGGTAATGTCCATGATGAAATCTTTATTTATATCATGGACATAGATTAATTGAACCACATTTTCTTCCGGGTTATCTCTCAGATCTTCAATACTCTCCGAGCGAGACACGGCAACAAAATGAGGGGCCGATCCGTAATTGCCTGCTTTGTCGGAAGATTCAACAGTTATTCTTCCATTCAAAGTAAACCGGGGACCGTCATCTGATCCTGTTAGATTGTCGAGCTTGTCTTTGATACCCCCGCATCCGAATAAAAACGCGGCAGCAGCAAAAAAGAAAGCAAGACACGCTGTCTTTTTGATAGATTTTTTCATTACCCTTACCCTCCAGTTAAGGCATTGAATTTAACGCATAACGCATTCGTGTAGACACTATGGCTACACTTAGGACATAGGAAAAGCGGGCGAAATAATTGCAAGTTTTTTATATTTTTTTTAGCATACCGGCCAGTCGAAAATGTTAACACTGTTTTTTGAGACCGTCCGGTCGATAATTTTTTTGTCTGTATACATCAATTTGTTATGCGGCATGACAGCATCTGAACACTTTTTGGAATATGCCGATTTTTTCCAAACCGTCCGGTCGATAATTATGGACAAAATTAAAAAAATACTTATTTTTATAATTAATTTATACCCGGGTATTGACGCGCGTAAAAAAAAACCGTATATTATTTAGATGACGTGATTGTCACCTGCAAGCAACTTCTTGTTATTTGGTTTGTACTGGTTCCCATTTTGATTACATTTTGGTTTTAAGAATTTACTATTTGAGTAATTCCGTGGGGGGGATTATGAAGTTAATGATTACATTCGGCATGTGCCTTAGCATAGTTTTTTTTGCTGCAATAAGCACGCGCTCTCTTTATGCTCTCCAGGTTACTCCTGATGTATATCCCACTGCTTCCGCGAACCAGTTTACCGAAAACGCCGCCAGGGAAGTTATGGACGGTATTGTTAGTAAGATCAAGAATGTTGTTGGGGATTCCTTGAATTCCCAGGAAGGTCTTGCTCACGGTTTCGGGAATTCCACTGCTTACGCTTCAAGGGCCGCGACGCTTGAGGGCTACCAGGGTTATGATTCCTGGGCGGTGATGGCTGGTGCCATGGCCGGTGTTCAGGCTCCCTCGTTCAATTTACAGGAATTAACAGGTATCGGCAGTACTATTGCCGCAGAAAAAGATGTTTACGCGGGCGCTGGAATGGGGGCCGCTGTCAATGTGGGCATTAATGCCCATTTCCTTTCTTCTATAAAAAAGAATTGGCTTAAGAACTTATATTTTAATCTAAAATTCGGCTATTCTTCAAAACTGTATAACCTCTCCTCGTCCGATACCAACCTGGGGTTTGACAGCCTTCTGCTTGCCGGGTTCGGGGTTAATTACCGGCTTGTTCGTCCCGGAAGTTCGGGCGGCCTTTTTAAGTGGCGGGGAGTTTCCCTGGGATGCGGTTTTTTGTACACCCGCAATAACCTGGAACTCAGGTACCGGGGACTTGAAGCAATTGAACAAATTGTTCCCGATTCTGCAGGCCTTGTTGCCCGGCTTGACCCGGATATCCTGCTCAGCTTTGATTCAACTATATTTACGGTTCCTTTTGATATTAGCAGTTCAATTCGGCTGCTCCATGTTCTAAACCTGAGCTGCGGTCTTGGTTTCGACCTGAATGCCGGTTCTACCGATATTATTATCAAAAACAGGAATGCTGTTTATATCACCGATTCTTCCGGTACCCAGATTGGTACTCCCGGTGAAATTCTTATTAGTGCTTCCACAAAGGCTGTTCCCCCCTCAATTGTACGCGGTCGTGTCTCTGTTGGTCTGGGGATCAACGCGGGGCCCGTGATCCTTATCAATGCCCTGTGCACGTATTATTTAGGCAGCGGCGCTTCCCTGGGTCTTTCTGCCGGTTTTTCCTGGTAAAATTTTTTAAAAAAGTCATTTACAGATATTTTCATTTATTTATACTATAGAATAGTGAGTTGTTTATTATTGATATAGGAGCGTGTAATGAAAAATAGAATAAATATAGCCATTGTATGTGTGCTTATGGCGGCTCTCTTTTTTGCCTGCAAAAAGCAAGAGGTTCCTGCTGACAATAAAGGAGTTGTTGTCTTTAAAATTGGCGATGCCTGGGTTGAAAGAGAAGGGAAAACAAAGGTTGATATTAATAGCCAGGATATTGTCCTGAAAAATGATCTTATTATAACCGGCCCCGATTCTTCCCTTTCCATCCAGGTGGGGGACAATTTTATTGTCCGGGTTTTGGCTGATTCTTTTGTAAAGATGACATCCCTTTCAAAAGAAGAGGGGGCTGTGTTCCTTGAAAAAGGTGAAGTGTTATCTAAAGTTGAACGTTTGAAAAAGGATAATTCTTTCCAGGTTAGATCCAGAACCGCGCTTGCCGCTGTCCGTGGTACTGAATTTGGTATTAGTATTGATGGAGAAAAGACCCTGATTGCCGTTAATTCGGGCAAAGTAACGGTGAAACCTGTTTCTGATGCCGATGGCTCTAAGAAAGGGGATGAGAAAGCGGATGAGAGTACAGTTGTTGAAAAGGGGTTTGTGGGAGTTGTGGAAAAGAAACCGCAGGCCGCGAAATACTCGGTCATTATCCGGCCCATTTCCAAAAAAGAATCTCTGGTTGTGAGTAAAGTTTCCGCTATTGATTTTTCCGCGAAGCCGGAGTCTATCAGCGAAAAAGAACTGAACAAACTCGTGCAAAGGATCATTAAAGCCGATGCCAGGATCAATGAAGAACTGAAAAATCTTCCTGACGACAGGACTGCTGCTAAAGGAGCTGTTAAGACCAAAAAAGAAGAGATCCAGGTTCTTATTCGGAAAAAAAACCGGTCTATTGCCGATATCAAAGAAGTCTTCGACCGTATAGACAAAATTTCCCTGTATAACGGCAGAACCATTCAAGGTGCCATTATGACCAGGGGGGAAGAATATAAGGTTCTTACGGTTAATGGGGTTGTTCGTGTTAAGAAGAAGGATATTCGGGATACGAAGGTTATTCGATAAAAGTTGTGTTTCTGCGAGGAGAGACGTTGCAGTGCAACGTCTTTACGGGCTTGTTCTGTGAAGATGCTCCGGGTAAGGGTTTTGTTCTGTGAAGATGCTCCGTGCAAGGGTTCGTTTTTAGAGACGTTGCGTGCAACGCCTTTACGGGCCTGTTCTGTGAAGAGGCTTCGTGCAGGGGTTTTGTTTTGTGAAGATGCTTCGTGCAAGGGTTCGTTTTTAGAGACGTTGCGTGCAACGCCTTTACGGGCCTGTTCTGTGAAGAGGCTTCGTGCAAAGGTTTTTGTTTTTAGAGACGTTGCGTGCAACGCCTTTACGGGCCTGTTTCGGAAGATGCCCTCCAGGGGCCTTTTTCTTCATAACGTGGGTTTGAAACCCCACGCTATGAGAAACACCCTCCCTCTCTCTGCCCCATTCCGGGTCACCTGTTTTTAACCGACCCCTGACCCCCGATCCCTTCTCTTAACCGATTACCTTGCTTTTTTTCCAAAACCAAAGAAGCGGCAGATGCATGCCAGCCAGCTTTCCTGCTTCCTGGTTTTCTTTATAATGGCGGCTGCCGTATCACTTGCTATTGGTTCTCTTCCAAAAGCTCCTTTCATTAAAGCGCTTACTTTGTATGTTTCTAGCTCGTTTTGCGTTACTCTGGAAAATGTTACTGTATAAGATCCATCTAAATTGTCTGTAACCGAATCCGGTTTCCGGTCACCAAATTTGCAGGATACCGTATTGCCGTAGCCCGGTCCCAGGATATTTCTTTCACTGTCACGGGGCGTTATAAACACCCGGAGAAGCGCCTGCTTTTTGTCGAACCTGGCCTTTATTCCCGTGGACGTGTCCGGTTCTATGGCTACTACAAAGTTCCTGGTGGTTTTTCTTTCAAACAAACCGCTGTGGCTGCCCATGCCTCGTATGGTATAATCCACTTTGTACACTCCGGGGATCTTTGTATCTTCGAACAATGTACGATATTCCCCTTTGTTGTTTCGTGGACTGTTCTTATAGTTTTTCCATTGCTGTTCCAGGTCTATTGTCTGCGTTACCTGCTTGAGCAGCCCTGCCGATACCAGTTTGTTTTTCAGGAGTACCCGGATCTTTTTATCATTATCCGGCGTCTTGTCTTCTGTTATTGCCCCGGCCGCGTCTAGATCGGCTTTTGTTAAACGGCTGCCTACAAAAGCCGCTATGCTGCCTATTCCTTTTTCAGGCCTTGTTACGGTTATTTGTGCCTGGTACAGGGAACTGATTGGAATGTTCTTGTCGAATACCTTCAATCCCAGTAATATCCTTTCATCTATTCGTACTATATCCCTGGGGAAGTGATATTCATAAGAGAGATTTTTTTCATCTCCTATGATTGATAAATAATAGGGTGACGGTTCCAATTCCAGGAAATCCGGTTGTGACGGCTTTACTGGTGTTGCTGATACGCTTGCTGCTGACGCGCTTGCTGCTGCCGCTATTCCCGGCACAAAGTGTGCAGCTGCTTTCCTGGTAAATACCCGTTCTATTTCTACCTCCCAGGTCCCTTCGGGCTCAATCTTTGTCGATACAAAATCAAGATAGTCGGGTTTGATCGATCCGGGAACCGGTTTTTGGAACTCTCCCGGTGTTATTTTTTTTCGGCCGTCGTAGCGCTTTCTTTCTCCCGGGCTCTTCTTCTTAGCTGTTGCTTCCCGGGAAATCTCTTTTTGAGACAGGAACTCTTTGTATGGGAACTCCTCCATCTTTGGACGGATATAGTATGGGAACACCAGGGTGGCTACCACGTAATTTTCTTCCTGCACGTATTTTTGATACGATGGTATTGTTACCCCGTCTTTTTTCAGCGTAAACCTGAGCGGTGTGTTCCCGGGCCAGCTTAATGATATGGTTGCTTTATTAACTGCTTTATCCAGCACAAAGGTCTCGGTTACCCTGGTCTCTGTTATCTCTCCCCGGTTCCGGTAAATTACCTGGGGACTGTTTCCCTTGTAAAAGTTCTCCAGGTAGTCTTCCAGTGAGGTATCCGTATCGGGCCACATATGGATCTGTGGATAGGACCGGTATTCCCCGCCGGTGATTGCCGCTATATCCTGCAGCAGTCCCTGCCAGTGCGAGTAGGCGTCGTCCCCTATTCCTATTGTGTAGACCGGGATATTATTGCTATCACCCTGATTTATGGTAACAGTATCAAAAGTGTCTACCGGGCACCGGGGCAGGTCGCATACAGTATAGGTGTTGATTGACGATGTATTGATAATAAAACTTGATCCGTCGTCGCTTACTTCCACGTCGGGGCCTAAGTTCTGCTCTCCATCGGCGAAGACGATTATAAACTGTTTCCTGCTCATCTCTGCGCTCACTTCCGATGGTCCCGTGTATAAGGTATCGGCGTTTCCCGCGTCCTTAAGCATGTTTATGGCATTGGAGAGTCCCGCTCCCAGGGCTGTCATTGCTGAGAGATCGTTTGCCGGTTCATCTGTTACTATGGTTTTTACTGCCTCCACATGATCCAGCAGCGGCTCCAGGTTAAATTTTATCTCCGCCTCTGAATGATAATATACCATTCCTACGCGGTCTCCGTTTGTGGCATTGGGGTCCCATTTATCAATGAACTGGGGTATGGCATCGCGCAGGTAATCGATCTTCGGTTTTTCCGTTCCTCCGTCGATCCCTATCTCCATTCCCATACTTCCGGAATTATCTACCACTATTACTATATCCCTTGGCCGCTGTGTTGCCACTGTAACAGTATCATCTGCCAGGGCCGCTCCGCTGCTTGCGGTGACCGATCCGTTTACGCTGATTGTTATGCTCCCCAGCGCTGGTGACCCTTTGTAGTGCAGAGTATATTCTGCCGGGTCTGATGGATTGGGGGTGATAGAATCAAGTACCAGGGCAAAATCCGACGGTGTGTCTCCGGGTTCAAATACATAATTCTGGGCAAGATTATAATTAGCTATGTTATTCGCGCCCGTGACCGCTTCCGTAAAAGTCACTGTCAGGTGCCTCAGGTCACTGGTTCTTCTGGGGATCCCGTCCCCTCCCTCTATAAATCCATAAGTTGTTCCGGCTGCGTCGATTATTCCGTCTATGGTGAGCGATCCCAATGGCGGGGTAAATGCCTCTTTATATTCCACACTAAAATGGGAATTGGCGTTAACTATGCTTACGTTGTTTGCCGCGTCTTTTGCCCAGGCATATACTTCTATTGTGCCAAAAGCTCCGGTCAGGGTGTAATTCGTTGGTTTTACCGCCAGCCATCCTGCTGCTACTGCTAAGGGTTGTGTCGCGCTTTCCGTTATTATCCAATGGGTAATTGCCGTATTGTCGGTCCCGTTGAGGGTAACGTCTATTACGGGGTTCGTTGTTGGGGTGCTGCTGGTAAGGTCGAACTGGGTTATTTCCGGTATCTCCGTGTCTGCGGCTGCTTCGTATTCAACTTCAAAGTTCGATGTGCTAATAAGTGAGCTTACATTGTTTGCCGCGTCTTTTGCCCATGCGTATACATGCTTGGTTCCGTATCCCGCTGACATGGTATACACGGTTGGTGCCGCTCCCGCGACCCATTCCGTGTCACTATACCCGGGCTGCGTTGACGATTCATTTATCATCCAGTGGGTAATGCTTACATTGTCGGACCCGGTGAGGTCAAACGCTATATCCCGGATCGTTGTTGGGTCTCCGCTGGTTAGAGCAAACTGGGTTACCTGGGGCGCTTCCGTATCCTCGTATTCTACCTGGAACCAGGAGCCTGGGGTGAGAGCGCTCACATTGCCCGCTTCGTCCCGTGCCCATGCGTATACTAATTTTGTTCCGTACCCGGCCGAAAGAGTATAGCCTGTCGGTGCCGAGAGCGCTATCCAGCTCGCGTCTGCCGGATCGAGGGGTGTGGCAGATTCGTTTACCACCCAGTGGGTGATTGCCACATTGTCGGTCCCTGTGAGGGTAAACGTTATATTCGCGTCATCTGTTGGGGTGCTGCTGGTGAGGTTAAACTGTGTTATTTGCGGCGCTGCCGTATCTTCATATTGCACGGTAAAATGCGAGTCACTGTTTACAGCACTCACGTTATTCGCCGCGTCTTTTGCCCAGGCGTATACTTCCTTTGTTCCGTAAGTCGCCGACAGCGTATACCCTGTGGGCTTGTTGGCCAGCCAGCCCGATTCTCCCGCTGCCGGTGGTGTTGCCGACTCCGTTATGACCCAGTGGGTTATTGCCACGTTGTCGGTGCCGTTCAGGGTAAAGGTTATTGCCGGGTCTGCTGTTGGGGTTCCGCTGCCCAGGTCGAACTGGGTTATTACAGGCGCCTCCGTATCGGCTGCCGAATATACTATGCTGTTATCTGTAAGGGCGTTTCCTTCCGTGTCGGTTACGGCTGCTGTCATGGTTATGCTGAGGCTCCCCGCTCCCAGGGTTCCTCCCATAGTGAGGTTCACGACATTTTCGATTTTTTCGACCCCCGTGTATGACGCGTCAAGGATTGTAAGACTTCCTCCGGCCGCTCCGCCCGGGGTAAACTCCGCCGCTGTTCCCGCGGCGTCTACGAGCAGCTTGGAATAGACCACCTCTACCGGGGTGAGGCCGCTGAGGACCGTTCCTTCGGGCGGTGTGGTATACAGGATCGTTGGGTTGGCGTCCAGGTTGATGAGACGCCGTATTATATATTTTTCTGTTATATCATAATCGGTACTGTCAAAGCCGTGTGCCACGTCGCCGACCAGGCCCGTGATGGTGCCCGTTGTTGCGGCTGTTGTGTAGTTTCCCACTACGTCCATGTCTGTGATGTCACGGGCGAATTCCACGTAGATGGGGAGCAGGTCCGGGGTGGTTGTGCCGTTTGCCGGAGTGATGCCCGAGATGCGGGTGTCGGTTATGGTGCTTCCGTAGGTGTAGTCGGTTCCGTCGTAGGAGACCGTTACCTCGTTGGTGCCCGTGAGGTCGGGGATTGCCAGGGAGAGGGTGGCGGTGGAGGCGGGGGAGAAGGTGCCGGAGAGGGTGATGCGGGTGTGGGGGAGTTTGTTGAAGGAGATTGGGTCGTTGTTGGCGGTGCAGTTTTTGTTCCATTTGTCTGTAACCAGAAAATCGCTTGATATCATAAACGAAAGCAGCTCATTACTGAACAACCCTGAATAATCGGGATCATCGTCAAATCCTTGGTTTAGATATTGATAGGCAAATGACAGGACTCCCCATGGATTATCTACAAGAAC
>JAAENB010000767.1 GCA_024224995.1 bacterium
TCTTCAAAGATGGTCGGGGCAAAGGGATTATCGAACTGCATAATTTTTGAAGGCCGCAGGGCGTGACAACCGTAATGAGCCGCGACTTTTAAACCTGTTTGCGGCTGCTGAACACGGGCTTTGATTGTGTCAAGTCCCACGTCATGAGCAAGAACACTAAAAATGTGCTTTATTTCCGTAGTACCGCTCCAGGTCAGTTTTTCTTTTCCCAGCTCACTGTTTATCTCTGTTCGTAATGATTCATTTTCTTTAAGCCAGTGATTGGCGTGTTTCAGGCTTCCGAAGCAGCATTTACAAGGGGTAACAATATCCAGGCCCTGTTTTTCAGCCAGGGCCATATTCCTGGCTGCTGAAAGAATATATGATTCAAAATGAAAATCACGATTGGGATATCCACAGCAATTAAAATCAAGAGCTGCCAGGTCAACTCCAAAGGTCTTGAAAATAGCTTTGGTTGATTCTCCGTACTGTTCAAGATAATAAGGGATCTTGCATCCCATGAATATTGCAAATTTCATAATATATGGCTCCTGTTTACTTATTAGCTCTTTTTTCTCAAGTGTTCATAGGCGAGATTTTTTAATTCATACATAATATCTGCCACTGGTATGCCCTGGGGACAGTTTTCCTGGCACTGGTAACAGGTGGTGCAGTCCCATGCCATCCTGGTGTTTGCCGCTATGTCTTTGAGCCCCATACGAAGCAGGTTCATGACTTTTTGAGGAGCAACATCAACTCCCTTGTCCGAGGTGCAGGCTGCTACGGGACACACATTTGAACAGGTCTGGCACTGAATACATACCGAAAAGGTATCGGCTCTGTCCGTAAGGTTAAGGTGACCGGGACCGGAAAATCGTGGGGATATTTTATCTTTTATTTCATCGGCCCATTCTGCCGCGTTCTTTTCTTTCATCCATACATGAGGAAGCGGGTGGCCTTTGCTTTCCAGTTCTTTTTTGGACACGAGCCATTGATCCTGCAGGTTTATGGCTGTTGGACAAAATTCAGTACACTTATAACAGCTGGTACAAATAAAAGCTCCTTCCGAAATAGCCTTGAGATCTGCCTCGCTGAATTCTTTTCCCCTGGTCATTGCGTTGATTGTAGCGAGTTTTTTCGCCGGGAGTATCTCTTCATTGCCCAGCATCCGGTAAACCGGGGCTACGGAACAGCGGCTGTTGCAGGTGCCGCAGTTAACACAGGCATCAAGCTCAAGAGCCCGTCGTGTTGCCGCGTTCGCGGGATTTATTTTTTGAGGATCTATCATCTCATTGGCAATAATGTTTATTGGATCTGAAATGAGATGAAAGAATTTGCTAAAAGGAAGCCATGCCAGCCCAATGAAACAGGCAATAACATGGACCCAATAGATCCAGATGTCGGCCCGGGCTTCATTTGAATAGCCAGCCAGTGGTTTTAACACCGATGCCACGGGGTGTGAAATAAAGGCCGCGCCAGGCCTGGTGTGGCAAACCGCGCAGTTGTCTTCATGGCTTACTTTTCCTTCATCAAGAAGGGTTTTATTTGCAAGATCCTGTTTTGTTATATCGGAAAAGACCACATCAAATTCTTTTGCCCAGTGTACTTTGAGGGGTTTTATTTCTTCCGGTTCCTTTAGAATGGAATAATCCTGTATCATCCTGTCGAAAACGGGAGCCGAAGTGATCTTGGATGCCTCAAGAAGAAATCCGCTGAGCATAATCACAGCGACTATGAACATAATGAATTTATCGTTAAGGGTATTGCGTAAAAATCCTTTTTGAGCTCTTGCTCGTCGAAAAATAGCAAGTGCGACACCAACAATGACCATTAGACCAAAAAGGTTCCGCAGGAACATAAAAGGATTTAAAGTAGAAGAATAGTCAGCGAATAATTTTACCGTGATAATTCCATCCAGCGCATGCATAAGGAGAAGAAGCATGAATCCGACAAAGATAAAAACATGTGTAATCCAGCGCAGAAAGTTATGTTTTAATATCCGGGTCTGGAAAATAACATCAAAAATAAGCGCTTTAAAGAAAAGGAGAATTTTTGGGCTAAAAATAAGTACAATAGATCCTTTCAGAGCGGAAAAAAATCTTTTACCCGGGGAATATTCCGCGTCTTCCGATCCGGTCTTGATTATAAACCACCGCCCAATACGGTATAGTAGTCCAATAAGGCAGATTATAAGTGATATATACAGCATGATTCTAAAGAGCGATGGATTCATGGTTATTATTTATTCTCCTTTTTGATACCGTTTACTGCTGCGTACGCGGTGGCGATTGCCAGCCCGGCTCCGCATTTCATACGCTTCCAATCCTGGTGTGCCAGGATTGATCCGGCTGCGTAAAGATTTTCAAATGCCGGTTTTCCTGACGCGTTCAGGGGACGGAAATTATTGTCAATTTCCAACCCGGCTTTATCTACCGGGTGTCCCGACGGATCAAGGAATTTAACCGTATGCCAGTCATTCCGGTGTCCCGGCTGAGTTACGGGCAGGTCAAAGATCGCTTCCCTGATCCGGACCCTGTCCGCGATGAGTCCTTTTCCAAGGAACCGGCCGCTGGCAAGAATAATTGCTTTTGCTTTTATGGACCGGCCGGTATCGCCAACCTCTATAATAAAACTGCCCCCTTCTTCGGTAACACTGGTAACCGTACCGGGAAAGACCTGTTTAACACCGGTTCCGGGCAGGTTCGCTTCGAATACTTCTTTTAACCGAAGGCCCGGCACTGATGTCGGCATGGTTGGTATCTCAAAAACCGGGACTCCAATCTCTTTTTCCAGGTGATCAATTATTATTTTAGTCCGGTTTATTCCCAGCATTGCAGGCAGGCCAATGTATTTTTCGTCTTTAAGATTCGCTTTGATCTGCTCAGCAAGCTTTATCCTGGCTCCGGGTAATTCCAGAGCCCTGGCAAGATGGGCAATATAAAGATCTTTTTTATTTTCAGAACCGGGAAAGGGGATGGTCAGGGCACGGAGAGAAGGCCACCGGGAGCCTGCGGTTTCCGTTACCTGGAGCGCGCTGAATTCTTTTAGCCCCTGAAATCCCACTATGAGGCAGGGAGCCTTTTCTGCCAGGGCCGTAACTCCGGGTTTCATGGTGTAGGGAACGCAGTACGTATGTTTGATCGTGCCCTGGGCCGTTAGCAGTTCAAGATTTTTATCTTTTTCATAATAGTATGAATAGCCCGCATCCGTAAAAAAGCCCAGCATTTCCTCTATCGATTTTTGAATATCTTCTTTTGATATCCTGGCATATGGATGTTCCGGACTATCCTTAACCAGGGCGTCTATGGCTTCCCAGGGATTTTCCCATATCTTTTTATCCTGAATGGGATGAACCGCCATGAGGTCTATCAGGCTGCTGGAGAAGATGAGACCACCGTCGATATTTCCAACTTGAACAGTAGAGATGCCTCGTTTGGCCGCGAATACTGAAGCAGCCATACCTGTCATACCGGCGCCAATAACAGCCAGATCGCAGTCGATTCTTCCTTGTTGTGCATTTTTGAGTTCGGACATATTATTCCCCATATAGATCGTGGCCAAAGAGCCCGCAGTGCATAGCTTCCATTAATTCCGCCTGGACCATTTGATCGCCCCAGAGAATTGAGTCTATTCCTTTCCAGCGCTCACGGAAAAAGAGAACAAGATCCTTAAGCCCTTGCTCATCTTTCATGTGCTTCCGTTCGTATAAATAGGCCGCAATCCTGGCTCCACAAAACGCTCCCTGGCAGGAACCTCTTCCCACCCGGCTTCGGAATCCAATATCTACAATCTTTGGCTCTTCGTTATTTTTATATAATGATTCTATAATTTCATCAATAGCTTTTTTAGAAACCATTTCACAGTCACAAAAAAGAACATCATCGGGATCATGCTTTCTCATCCATTGACGGGGAGAAAGTGCCGGTTCTGTCCACTCACAGTCATCAATCATAGGAAGCGGTTCAACAGCAGTTAAACAGGGCCTGGTATTGCCGAGACGCTTGCATACCATGTCTGCTGTTCGTTCCGCCATCATCCGGTAAGTCGTAAGTTTTCCGCCTGTTATGGTAATAAAATTATCCAGGTCGTCTTCGTCATGGTCGAGCAGAGAAAATCCCCGGCTTAAAGAACGCGCGTCCCCGGAACGGGAGCCAACCAGCGGCCGCACCCCGGAAAAGGCCCGGATGTAACGGATCTGTTCCAACATGGGTATCATGGCGGCGCTTTCACTTACGATTTCATCGGCCTCTTCAATAGTCGGGTACACATTGTTCAGATCCTTGATGGTGGTAGAGGTGGTCCCCAGAACAGAGACCGTGCCCCCGGGTACCAGGATATCGGCATTGGAGGGCGGCCGTAATCGGTTTACTATTCGTGTAGTTATTCTGTCATTTGATATTAGAAGGGTGCCTTTTGAATAAACAACATTTATTTCTGCTTTCGCAAGGGCTGCCACTTCCGCTGCCCAGGCTCCTGCCGCGTTAACAATTTGTTCAGCCTCAATCAGAACCTCTTCCCCGGTTTCGGTATTCTGCAAACGGGCAAGGGTTATTTCTCTATTGCTGATCTCAAAACCAACAACTTTCGTTCTTCGCAAAAGAGTCGATCCCAGGCTCCGGGCCTGGCTTACGTTTTCAAGTGCCAGTTTAAAAGGATCAATTGAAGCATCCTCTACCAGGTACGCGGCAATAGCCTTTTCCGATATTACCGGCTCAAGCTCCCTGGCTTCAGCAACGCTTATTTTTTTACAGGGAACGCCGCTCTGTTCACAGTATGTTGGATAATCGGCTACAAATTTTTCATCATCGCCCTCAACAGCCACGAAGATCCCGCCTGTATTATCAATCAATTGAGGGGCCAGTTTTTTTAGAATATCGCCCTCTTCTTTACATTCCCGCGCGGAAGACTGGTCATTTGAGACGTATCTGCCTCCACTATGGAGTAATCCGTGGTTGCCGCCCGAGGCTCCGGCATTGAGATCATCTTGTTCTACCAGGATACAGTTAACTCCGCGCAACGCCAGGTCACGAAAAATTCCCGTACCTGTTGCTCCGCCGCCAATTATCAATACCTGGGTTTTTAATGCCTGGTTTCCCAAAAGAGGCCTCCTTTAAAGACAGTTCAAAGTATATGTACACTTTTTGCGTCAATACGTATAAAAAATTACGTAATCATTTTTTTAAGAAGTGTTTTTGCTGTCAATATAAAAAATCACAATTCAGGTATATTATTTTACATATTTGAAATATTTTGTCAAGTTAATTCGAGGCAGGTAAAAGGGATATTACCGGCATAATGCTGTCCCCTGTACCATTGGAAAGATTGCGCGGTCAGAATCGGCTATTACTATCGTTGGGTTGTACATTTGCAGAGTCACGGCACTAGTGCTTCATGTCGATCAGTATACATTTCTCCACATCCGGCTGAGTACAGAAAAAAGTCTTGTATTTTGGTGTGGATTCAACTTCAAGTTCTTTTAATTTTTTGAGTCGATTCTCATTGAAGTCTTTTATCTCAGTGAGATTCTTGAGACTATCTTTTAGCGATCCCCCGTTTTTTAAGACGGTTGCTGTGACGCGAAAATCGGGGAACGTTTGTTTTTTGAGTATTTTATTTTTCATTGTAGCTATAGAACTTTTGTAACTACCTAAACAAGAGTTCTGCTGTGGCAACGGCATTATCATCCAGATATCATCTCCAGTGGAATAGATGGAAAAGTCAGGTTTATTTGCTGACTTATTGCATTTGACAAGTAACTTAGCAAACTTGCCGGTAACTTTTTTTAGACCACTGTAAAATTGTTTAGCTACCAGTTTTTCCTTTGCGTTTGCTTTTTGAAAATAGTCGTGTGCTATCTTTTCCGGAAGATCCTTTTTGTTGAAGTCTTCTTTTTGAAAGTACTCCAGCCATATTTTGAAGGGTTCAAAGCCGAGTCCTCCAGCATTCTTGAGATCGATTGAAATGACCAATGATTGTTTTGCTCTTCGGAGTATTTCTATTGTTTGAGAATTAGATATTATTTCGGACAAAAAACCGGGTAAGAACTTATCATTTTCGTAAAGTTTCAGTAGACCAGGGGGTTTTTTAAGAAATTGTATTTTTTTATTCTTCGGTAGTATTTTGATAAGATTTCCAGGTTGATTGCCGAGCCATTCAAGTATTAAGCTGCTATCTTCTATTAATTCATTGCGTTCGTCGGTTTTCCAGTGCATCCCGAAACGTAAGGGACCTTTCAGAGAGGCAGCCAGCCGATATTTGTCTTTAAGGGCTTGCGTACTGCTCATATTTACACCATGCTTCTCTTCGAGCCACGATAGTAATTCCTTATCATCTTTTTTCCTTAAAGCTTTGAAGGTCTCACCGGTAATGCCGGTAAAATTTATCAACTCTTCTATTGGTAAATTTTTGATATCAATTTTCCTATACCGTTCCCGCATTTTAACCAGGCGATTCCACATTGAGTCCTCCAGGTCGCCGTAATCGGAAGTACTGGCTAAGAGTTTCGAGCTTCTGTAGTGATATCCCTGGCTAGCCTTAACAAGCTTCGCCAATTTTGTATAGTCCAAGATATTGTTTTTCTTAAGCCATTCACCGCCGGGCGGGTACTTCTTGAAGCTCTGTTTTATAAATTCCAGTGCTTCATTGGGCATGTCCACTGTCTGGACCTTATCGGCATCAGGTAAAACGACAAAAGTTCTGTAATTGGTCCGGTAGGTCTTAGGAAATTTTTGTTTTAGATGAAAAAAACTGTCTGAAATAATTCTTTCTGTATGTTGAGGTGAAACTATATTATTCAGTTTTTTCAGAAACTGTAGATCGATGAGAACTTTTTTTATTTTTTGATTCTTGTAAAGATGATGGTGTGCTGCCAGTAACATCAGTTCAGATTCAAGCCTGATGCGAACATAGTTCTGGAAATTTTGACGATATTCCGGGCAGGACTGATCATCCCATGGAGCAGACCCTTGTATAACCTGATTGATTTTATAATCCAGGTAGATCCTTTGTTCTGCTGTTGGTGGTGTATTTTTTTCCCAGTTCTGGAAGATCTCGCATATTTCAGATCCATAGATGGTGCCGCACATAATAAAATATATAATTACACAGTATGAATATTTAGAAATTTTCATATGATTGCCTTTTTTTTAAAATGGATTTATTTTTTAGAAAAATTTATCTACAATATATAAATATATATGTATATATATTTAAAATAGTCAAGTTTTTTTCCCCTTAAATTGCTATTCCGGAAAGTGATGACAATTCTTTAAATTACAGCCATATTATTTATTGACAAAAGCATCATTTTTGAGTATATTAAATTAAAAAAGGACCAACGAGAGACGCGGAGCGTGGAATAATGCGAGTGGCCAGGCAATTTAATATCAAACATATTCTTATCTTTTCTTTGCTTATAACATATATCGGTACTACCTGTGCCGACAAGAGCAGTTCTTCGGGAAATACCCTGTCCGGCAGTGATATACCGTACCCGGTAAAACCGGAAGAAACAAAACTGGCTTTTTTCTATTCCGATTCGGATATTACTGTAGATTTCGCGTCCGATAACTTTGAAATTATTCCCTATATGGACCGGAAACCCCGGTTGGATTACGATTTTATTGGAACGCGATGGCACAAAAAATTTTCAATGGACAGGATCTGGATCAGGTCAAAGCGGCGTGGCCCCTGGAGGAACCGGTTCCAATACGCGAACCTGGAATGTACTGAGGAATATAAAGGAATTCCCGGTGGATTTATTCATTTAAAAATTAAGGCGGGAAAAAGATCTGCGGCTGAGTTTCTTTCCCGGCAAAATGATTATTTCTACGGACGGTATGAAGCCCGGCTCAAACCTTCGTCAGTTCCTGATTGCGTAAACGCCTTTTTTATTATGGACCCCAACAATAAAGGAGAGGAGATCGATATAGAATTTCTCACCAATGAATTTGGCAAGTATACCGGAAAGGTTCACTTCGTTCTCCATCCGCATAAAAATTTACCGCCTAACCTGTATCACCGGATTGTTGATTTGAATTTTAACCCGGCAGCAGATTTTCATACCTATGGCTTTACCTGGTCAAAAGAAAAAATTGAATTTTATGTTGATGATAAAATTACGGCAGAGTTTTTAGCGTCCCAGGGGGCTCCGGTAAAAAAAAGCCCCGGAAGTATTTATCTTAACGTCTGGTCCGGAAATTCTCAATGGGGCGGCGGCCCGCCAAAGAAAAACGCCGTAATGGTGGTAGACCGGGTACGGTATTGGCCCGAAGAATAAGCCTGTTTACGCATCCTTTTGCCATTTGAACATCATGGAGCCTATTGCAAGAAAAACAAAAGTCATTGTTATAAGGGTTATTACATTATATTTGATATCCATAAGCCCGGCTCCGTCATTCATTATCTTACGGGTTCCTTCTATCATATGAGTCAGGGGAAATATTTGCGTAAATTTTTGTACCCAGGGATTGGCTCCCTCAAGTGAGAACCATACTTCCGACAGGAACATCATAGGCCAGGTTATGAGGTTTAAAATACCGCCCGCAAACTCTTCACTGCTGCTCCGTGAAGCCACCAGTAAACCAAGGGATATCATGCTAAAACCTCCCAGGGCAAAAACAAAAATAAGACTGATGTATGAGCCCCGGCATTCAAAATTAAACATTAAATAACAACCGATGTACACCACAACCGTAGTGAGCAGGATGATAAACATCCTGGAAAGGATCTGTGCCGAAAGGAATTCATATGGTTTTAGCGGGGTTACACTCATTCTTTTTAAGACGCCGTTTTTCCGGTACCGGACCACTACATACCCCACGCCAAACAGGGCACTAAACATAATATTCATTCCCAGTATTCCGGGAAAAAGCCATTCAATATAGATTATTTCCTTGCCCGAAATACTTTGACGGCTTAAAAAGGTCTCCTCCCGTGATGAAGATGCCATTAGCAGTTTTTCTACAATATATCCTTTTGGCGAGGAGTCGCTTATCCAATAATGACCTGTTTTTGGATGTATCAGCAAATCGAGCCGGTGATGCCCCAGCTTGTTTATAGCGATTTCTTCCGATTCAAACGATACAAAATCGATAAATTTGGTCTCCATGAATTTTTTTACCAGTGGATTTTCAGCGGTTCCTTTTGTCTGCTGCTGTATGGTATGCTCACTGCTGCTGATCATACCGACTTTATACAAAATCTGCTCGTCTTGATTAAACACCAGGCTGAATCCGAATATAATAAGAAATGGAAAAAGAATATTCCATCCAAGAGCCGACCGGTCCCTGACAAATTCTTTATTTCTCGCTTTAAACAATGTCCATATTCTAAACCACATATTATTTTCCTTAAGAAACTAAATTGTAAAAGAGCCCGTTTGGGAGAGCCGCAGCAAGGGCTTGTTTCTGAGACGTCGCATGCAACGCCTCTACGGGCTTTTTCTTTCACCTCTTTCTTTACCGATCACCGATTACCCGGCCCTCCGGGCCACCGATTACCTTCTTCCCTCTACGACCGAAGCTTATGCCCGGTTAACTGTAAAAACAGGTCTTCAAGATTGAATGATCTTACATTCATGGATGAAAGATCTATTCCTTTTTTTATTAATGCTTCAACGCAGGTGTTGATTGATTCTGTCTGTATCTCAATCCGGTCATCAGTCCGGAATGCCGAACAGGGAAGATCTTTTAACTGTTCAATATCAATATCAGTCTGAAGGCTGATTGTGGCGCCTTTACAATGCTGGTCTAACAGCTCCTTTGGAGAACCGGTTGCTATAATTTTTCCGTAATCCATGATCGCGATGGTATCGCACAGGTTTTCCGCTTCTTCCATGTAATGGGTCGTGAGTACAAGGGTCTTGTTTTCGGCTTTGATATTTCTCACTATTTCCCAGAGATGGCGCCGTGCTTGCGGATCAAGACCCGTTGTTGGCTCATCCAGGAAGACCAGTTCCGGGTCATTTGCCAGGGCCATTGCCAGGAGAAGCCGCTGTTTTTGCCCGCCTGAGATTTTTTTGTTATCTCTTTTTAAGAGATCTTCCAGGCGGCAGATCTCTATCAGTTTATCCATATCGGCTCTTCTGCCATAGAGATTACGAAAGGTTTCCAGAGTCTCTTTTACCGTTAAATATTGCGGTAATTCCGTATTCTGGAACTGGATTCCCACTTCTTCCCGAAAGGAATGACCTCTTTTTTTCCCTTTGTAAAAAACTTCACCCGATTTTAACGGCAATATGTTTTCAATTACTTCAATTGTGGTAGTTTTTCCCGCGCCATTTGGTCCCAGCAAACCAAAACAGGTTCCCTGCTCAATTGAAAAACTGATGCCGTCAACGGCCTTAACTTCGTTAAAATGCTTAACCAGATCTTTTACTTCAAGTATCTTCATTATAGTAAATGCTCCTGAATTCGAATATCTTCATAGGAGGTATTATTGAATTTGTCCAGTTATTTATTTTTTTAAACCGCTCCATATTTTATCGAACTTTTTTTTCGATAATATCTCATGGGTTAAAAATTCCCCATTATAAAATACATTGTATATGCTGTTTGCAGTGGGAATTTTTTGCGCTTCTTTTTGAGAAGTAATTTTAACTATATTCAGGGGCAGCTTGTATGAATCGGCAATTTCCTGTAATTCCGTATTGACATAATACTCGGTAAAGGGACACCTGTTTGAATATAGTACGGTTAAACCTTTTGAATAAACAGCATCATCTGCGAAAGAATTTTTTTTCGCGGATTTTTTAAACTCCGGCATGGGCGCGTCGGGCTTATTCTTTTTTACCAGGAGCTCATAATAGGGCGGTGCAGTGTCGCAGATCTCAAACCCCTGTTTTGTAAAAAATTTTTTATCGGCCAGGAAGGGCCGCTTTTTATCGCTGGAAACAATAACAATTCCATTCAGGTCTTTTGAGTCCTTGAGGCATTCCTGCAGGAGCTTTTTCCCGTATCCGCCGCCTTTATATTGCCCCGCAACCCAGAAACAGTTTATGAGCAAATATCCCGGAGCTTTCAGCGGCATCCAGGCGTGTTCGGCCGGGCCGTATTCAATGAACACTTTGTGTTTTACGTCATATCTCTTAAACACAAATCCTTTATGGAACTGTTTTTTGAGCCATTCTTTTTTTTGATTGTATCCGTCAGTGCATTTTTTATCGGAAAAAGCACAGCAAATGTGCTCGGTTTCGATATTTTCTTTGTTTAGCGTTACGATTTTCATAGTATTCCTCCATTATAATACTAATATACACAAGAGCTGTGACAGCAGTATGTCAGGTTTGATAAGTTAATCCAGCAGGGAAACCAGTTTTTTGATTCTTTTCTGAGTGCCTTTGTTGCTTTCCAGTTGTTGAAAAATGCTCATAGGGCCTCCTGTGAAAATTTTATAGAACAATATTTGAGAAATGTCAACTTGTATTCATATTTTCTCATATTTTTGAATTTTTTTCAAAAAAACACAAAAAAATTAAGTTTTTTTTTAATGAAACGGCCTTCCCGTTCGTCTTAATAGTAAGGGGTAAAAAAAGTTTCAAATTCAAAAACCCGGAGGCCTTATGTATATAAATACTACGATTCATATCAACATCGAACTTTTAGGAAAACTTGAAGCTGCTTCAGAGCAGCTAAAAATGTCCCGGAGCGATATTATTATTCTGCTCCTGAACCGCGTTATGGATAAAAAAGAGATTCCCATTGAGATGTTTAAGCAGATAAAGTACCAGTTTAGAGATCTTGCTTCGAACTGGAAACGGATTCATGTTTATCCGGAAGCCCATGATTATGAAATGTGGCTCGATCTGCGGAAGATTTTAAAACGATCTGTTTCGCTGGTTCTCGCCATTGCCATTAATGAGCATCTGGACCAGCTGGTAAATGAGCTTTCCGCTGCCGAAGTCCCGGAAAATCCGGATAGTTATCCAAACCGATATCTCTTTTTAGCAAGGGATTCATGCGGAATACAGAAATTTGTTATATACTGGGGGTTTCCGGAGGTGACTCATCTGGAAGAGTACTTTACGTAGAAGCAGGTACAACCAAAAAACAAAATAAACCAAAAAAAAACGAACCCCACAGAAAGGGGCAGGGTAGAGGCATGCCTCTACCCTGCACAAATTCTATTTTCTATACAAACCCCAGGGAAGAATAATCGTATAAGCGCGCATCACCGCGAATTTGGAAAACTCAGTGGTTTCGCCATAGATAGTATTGTTGAACGTATCAACGGTTTTGGTAATATTCACCCAGGAGCCGGAAGAAGAATCCCACCCCATAAGCTTAAGCGAAGATTCCGAACCGCTCACTGCGGATTCATCATAGGTAATACTCACCGTAGCTGAACCATTAAAAGAGGTCGTGGAGTCGATATCATAATATTTGCCGCTAATAACCTCGTACATAAACGGAGCAGTTCCCGAAGTAAGAGAAACCGAAGTATCGCCATCAACAACAACATCATCAAAATGAACCGTCACCCCTTCACCGGGATAAACAGAAGCAATGAAATCATTGGTAAAGGTAACAAAGGGAACCGGCTCAATCTCATCAGGAGAATAATAGAGCAGTGGAACCGTGGAAAGAGTATTTTGAGCCGAGAATACGGAATTGGGATGAGTATAATCGGCAGATCCGCTAGCCGGAATAGACAGAGTCGCGGTAGTGGAAAACGGAAGATGAATATACGAAGGGTCGAGATAGAGCCACCTGTCATAAACAAAGATACCCGCGTACATATGCTGGCTGTAAGCAACTTTCCATTTCGATTCCATAATACCGCAGCGGTCAGCCGGAATACCAACCCGGTAGAGAAGAGTGGTAAAGAGCTGCGCCCTGCTCATACAGGTACCCCAATAAAAACCGCCATAATTAAGATACATCTGAGCGATACCTTCAATAGAAATCCACCCATGAGCGGAGAGCCAGTTTTGATAAAAGGTTTTAGCGGCATTGTAGTTCGCATCACTGCTGGTTAACTGATTGTCCTGCAGCCAGTTCCAGACCTGCCCGGCACGGCTCCATATTTCAGCATCGACATTAGTGTAAGAAGTTGAAGCCCCAATATCATCCAGGAGCAGGGTGATGTTTGAAGAACTGGCGTATAGGTCAGAGAAAAAGGATTCCCAGCCGGAGCTGCCCTCGCCATCCAGACGGAACCAGAATTCACCGTTATGCTGATATTCTTTTTTGCCTTCGAATTTAGTAGGAACGAGCAAGGGATCGATATAAAACTGCCGTTCATAATTATACCGCCATAGTACCTGGTAATCGTACAGCCCCCAATCGTAAATAAAGACATTGTCGATATGACCGTAGAAGTAGCGGCTTCCGTAGCGGCCAATGAGAACTTCAGCGCTGCTGGTAGAAAGAGTACCTGAAAAAGCCTCAGACCCGTCGAGCTGGCCGTTAAGATAAACTTTAATAGTAGAACCGTTCCAGGAAACAGCAATATGCTGCCAGGTATCAGCTTCAATGGGAGTACTGCCGTAGACAACATGGGTATTGCTGCCGGAATCGGTAAGGACCGATCTAATAGTGCCGGGATAAATATCAAGGGAATAGACCCCGCCGATACCGGTCTGGCCGGCATTCCAGCCCTTATGAACAATATACCTGCCGTTGGCAGTTCTGGGATTGATCCATGCCATGATAGTAATGCCGTTTGTAACATCCAGGGAAGAGTCATCGTAGACTTTGACGTAATCGCCCCAGCCGTCAAAGAAAAGAGAAGAGCCTTGAAAACCGGCATCCCAGGAGGCATTATAAATAGTCCCGGTATTGCTGTTGCTTGAAGAGTCATAGGCAGAAGTGCCGCTGCCTTCGTTAAAGTACCATAATCCCTCAAGACCCGCGAAAGCAGTGGAATTGAGCGGAAAAATAGCCAGAACACAAAGGGCAAAAACAAAAATTTTACGCCCCGCAAAACTACTAAATTTTTTTTTCATGTAAATCCTCCGGTTTATAATTTTAATTATATACGTGTTGGATAGCTTGTAAAAAAGAGTTTAACCTAATACTTAGTAGGAAAAAAGAGCTAAAATTGCCCAAAAAAATCGAAGGATTTGGTTTTTTTATTAATAAGTTCTCGGTGGGTAATTAACAATCAGTATTCGGCAAGTAAACAGCACTGCTTCCAGGGGGTGAAACAAGAATATTTTTACCCCCTGGAAGCAGTGCTGTTTACTTGCCAGGCGCAATAACAAAATAATTAAGCATTAATCAGCCATCCTTCGGCCTCATCCCTGTTAAAAAAAACACGAAAGTGGTTCCCCTTATTCGATTCAAGGGCCATTTCTCTGAAGCGCGGGCTTTCCAGGTGAGCCGGGCTAATAACGGCAGCGATCCGGATGCTGTAATTGACGAATTTTTGCATAATGGTCCCGGCCACACGGGATTTAATATCAAAAAAGCTATCCGTAAGATTGTCGGTAAAGAGCAAAAGATCCTGGGTGTCGTTTTCACCGCAAAGGCCAACAACATCAACAGCATCCGACTCGTTCTCGATCAGCTTCAAGCCGTCGATCCCGGCAATATAGGTTTTTCCAAATTTTTTAACAACAGTAGCGTTCATAGAATTTCCTCCGGAAATAAGTTTTTTAAGAAATATGAGAAAAACATTCAAGAATGGCACTAATAAATTGGGGAGTGCCCCAGAGGATGAACCGGGCTTTTAATTCATCATCATAAAAGATGTAGTCGCAGCGGGCCTTGCCGAACGCCGGATCTTTGCAGTTAAGGATCGCGAAAATAGAGTTTGATATTCGCATAGCCTCGTCACTGTCCTCAACAAAGACATCCACAATGGAAGAGACCTGGATCTTTTCTTTGCGGGAAGGAGCCGGAGACTCAGGAGACTGATAAATCTCTTGCGAGCCGGCAGCTTCGGGAGCACTGTTTTTATCAACCCCCATAAAACTTTTTAAGTCAGCGTCCATGATGCGCCATTGGCCCCCCACTTTATGAGCCTTAAGTTTTTCTTCACGAATAAACCGGCGAATGGTTTTGGGGTGCAGGCCAAGGGTATCAGCAGCCTCATCAACAGTATACATATCGTTTTTCATACAAATTCCTATTGTTTGTAAGTATATATACTAAAATATATAAAAATGTTACATTCGTCAAGTCGTTTTATGAAAAAAATGTAATAAAAGGGAATAAAAGGTAATATAAAAGGACTGCCTTAAAGTAAAGGCAGTCCTTTTATTTGTTGCCAATATATCAAATATTAGTAGGCAACAAGTATTGGAGCTCTTTTTAGAGTTGTAGTTCCGTCACCTAACTGACCATAATAATTATAGCCCCATACCCAGGCTGTACCGTCAGATTTTATGGCAGCGGACAAATATTCTCCTGCACTTATTTTTGTGACGCCGGAAAGAGTAGGAATAACAGTAGGAGTTGGTAAGGTTGTTGAGCCATTGTTGCCTAATTGTCCCTGGCTGTTACTGCCCCAAGCCCAGACCGTACCATCGGACTTGATAGCTAAGGAGTGATCGCGGTATCCAGCTGCTATTGCAGTAATATCGGAAAGGGTTGATGCCTGGACAACGCCTTCTATGGACGATGTTATGCCGGTGCCTAATTGTCCCTGGCTGTTATATCCCCATGCCCAAACAGTTCCGTCTGATTTTAAGGCTATACAATGATACTGGCCAACTGACACGGATGTTATATCTGAAAGAGCAGTCAGTTGGGTGGGGGTTGAATTGTTTGTTCTCGTTCCATCACCCAGCTGTCCGTAATAATTATATCCCCATGCCCACACAGTACCATCGGATTTAATGGCAATGGAAAATGAAGAGCTGGCATAGATCATTTTTATATCAGTAATGGCAGTAACCCTCACAGGAAAGTGCTGTGTACTGGTGGTGCCGTCTCCAAGCTCGCCATAGTTATTGTCTCCCCATGCCCACACAGTGCCATCGGATTGTATGGCAAAGGAATGATTATTGCCTGCCTCAATGTGTATTATATTGGAAAGACTGGTAATCTGGACAGGGGTTTTCTCTAGTGAAGATGAACCAGTACCTAATTGACCATAATTATATCCCCAGGCCCAGACTGTTCCATCCGATTTTAATGCTAAGGAATGATAGGAGCCTGTTTGAACAGCAATCACATCAGTAAGACCGCTCACTGGAATCGGGGTTGAACTGTTGGTTGTAGTACCGTTACCAAGCTGGCCATAATAGTTATATCCCCACGCTAATACTGTCCCATCGGATTTGAGAAGCAGCATGTGTTTCGTTTCGGCGGAGACCTCCATACTTTCTTTTATAACATTTACATTAATAGAATTGGAGCCGGAAATGGTGCCAACTGTTGCCGTAACGCTAAGAGAATGAATACCCGTGTCAAGGGTGGAACCATAAACAATAGAAGAGCCGGTTTCACCGTTAATGAGAGTTCCATTTAAAAACCATTCATAGCTGTCGACAGGGATGCTGGTGGTGGCGGTTGCCGTAAAAGTTTGCCCTTCAACAATAGCGGCAGGGGATACGCTTATTTCAACCAGTTCATTGATGGTCACCGTGAACAAGGCCGAACTTTCAACAAGGTCTTTTGTTACCGTAACGGCAAGCGTATATTCTCCTGTTTCAAGACCGGAACCAAATTCAATAGAAGAACCGGTTTCACCATCAATAAGAGAATTGTCCAGGTACCATCTATAATTGTCAACAGCGACATTTGCTGCGGCCGTTACAGTGAGGGTCTGCCCTTCTAGAATGGAGGTGGCCGGAGCCTGTAATTCAACATGGTAGGGATTAACGGTAAAAGTGAATGTCCCTGATTTATTGACCGAATTTTTTGTTACACTAACGGAAAGTGAATATTCCCCGGCAGCAAGGTCATTGCCCAGCGTAATTGAGGAACCGGTCTCACCCGAAATGGGACTATTGTTTAAAGACCATTCATAGCTGTCCACACCGGAATTTAAAACAGAAGTAACCGTAATAGACCCTCCTTTCAGGATTGAATTAACCGGAGCCTGTAATTCAACGGTAAGCGGCAGAATGGTAATAACAGCAGAGCTCGACCGGGCAGCAGAACCGTTTGTAATTGATGAGGTAAGTGTATATTCCCCGGCAGCAAGCCCGTCACCAATTGTTGCTGAAGAGCCTGTTTCTTCCGTAAGAACATTTCCGTTCAAGGACCAGGAATAACTATCTACGGAAAAATTGGCTGTTGCCGTAGCGGTAGCGGTTTCCCCTTCAATTATTGAATCTGTTGAGAACTGTGTCTCAAGAGTAAGTGGGCTAATGGTAAAAGTATCTGTATCAGACCGGGTAACAATCCCTTTGTTAATACGGACTTCCAGCGTATATGAGCCTGGGGCAAGCGCGGAGCTTTGATTAAGCACAAGACTTGAACCGGTTTCACCATCAAGAAGGGAACCGTTTAAGTACCACTCATAGGAGTCGGCCTCAAGAGAAGCATTCGTGGAGACTGTAACCGGAGTTCCTTCCAGTATCTCGTCCGCGAAATCATCGATGGAGACGGCCAGGGGAACCGTGTTCAGGTCAAACAGAACCTTTTCGGAACTCACAACCGCGTCTTTCCATATAATAACTTCCAGTTGATGAGTACCGGGGAGTAAATCCCTGCCGTATATGGTAAGGGAACTGGTGTTTTCACCGTCAAGAATTTCGTTGTTCAGTCTCCATTCAAAGCGGTCTATCATATCTACAGAGGTGTTAAGAGGAATAGCAGATACGATCATACCACTCGACAGTACCAATTCATCAATAATACCACTGATGGCGATTTTTATCGGTCTATTAATTTCATCTTCAATTATAATGGAGCCGCCGCCGTTGGAAATTTGACTGAGAATAAATTCTTTTTCAATGGGAATACCCGCGTAAAAGCAAATAGTATTATGATAATTTGCAACCGGGGCGTAACTATTGCTGACTATGTCCTTGAGAACCAGCTCCAGTTCAAAAAAACCGGCTGGGACTTGCCCGTTAAATGACGCGTTGGTTTTAGTATTGTTAAGAGAAAAAGAAAGATCTGTTGTGCCGGTAATAACACCGCCGCTGTCTTTTTCAATTAAGGTGCCGGAAACAACAGGATCAACCAGTTCCATAGCGCTGAGATTAACGGAAAAATTAGCGCTTGAGTACCCCTGGATGTTCCGAATGGTAACGGCAGTGCTGGAATGCCGACCCGGGTTAATGACAAAAGAAGAGATCCCCAGGCCAATAACCGCGCCGCTGCTGTTCTTTGCGTTTACGGAAACGTTCCACGTACCCGGTTTTAATATAACAGGACCGGAACTGGTCTCCGTACCTGAAACATCGTTTAACGCAACCTCCGGATATGGATACAGGTTATGATTAAACGAAATATCATAAGCGGCAATAGCCAGGTCTTCATCGGCCGGTGATATTGTTTTGCCGGACTTCCCCTGCTGCCCGCCTAAAGAAGCGTCCGGGCTTAAGGATAAAGAAATGGAACCGGTTTGCTCCGAGGAACCGGAACCGGTCAGGTTATCCGTACCGCAGCTAACAAACGCGAAGGATAATAAAAAGAATAGAGAGAAAAGAATTGTACCGGGGTACAAAAAGTTTTTTTTGAGAATTTTTGTAAAAGAGATGGGTGTCATTTGAGCCTCCGGAAATAATATATAAACACAGCTATAGCGCTGTATTGAGCAAAAGTAAAAACATGTATGAATAATCTTTCCGTGGGTAAACAGGCTTAAAATGTATTGTTGGGTTATCAATAATAAATATATTTAATAATTGGCCTCATGTCAATGTTTCCCAAAAAAAAACGCATGACAGATCTGTCTTGTGTTTCTGTGAAGGAGGAGGCGTTGCGCGCAGCGTCTCCTCCTCGCAGAAACCAATCCCCCGGCCCCACTCTTTAGATCTGCACGGAACAATAATTTTCCGAAGCCCATCTTTTGAGCATCAGCAGTTCTTTATCCGAAGGCCACCGGTTGTGCTTACCCCTTGCCTGGACTATTTTTTTTGATCGAATATTGACTTCAATGGTCAAAACCCGCTCCGAATTCTTTTTAAGCGACCAGATCGCGGTAGAACCGGAAGAGATATGGGAGGCGTAACTGAACACGCAGTGTCCCATAGATCTACCTTCGGCAGCAAGATCTTTCGACGTAAGGATCTCTACCATAGACCAGGACGTAACCAGGAAGTTTCCTTCTTTTGTACGTCGTTTAAATTCCCAGCTTTTTTCCTCAAACCCCGAAGGCGTAAAAAAAGTGCTTCTGAGTTTTTTGATTAAAGCCAGTTCCCGGTGCCACTCTTCCATGCCCCGGGTCATTGCGGAAACAGTCCTTCCCGTAACGGAAAAGGCGCTGTTTTCTTCTTTGCAATGACGAAAATAATCAATCAAGGGACCGGCCATGGCCCTGTCGATATCCGGGTTATTGCAAAACCATTGAATCACCGTGAGCCAGAACGGCTCGTCATTCATAAAGCTCCGGCCAAGGCGAGTGGCAGTGATGGCCTGAGCCAGGCTGTGCTCGCCCTGGAACGCTTTAACCTGTGCGAAACGCAGCGCTTCAAAGAATTCCATTTTACCCGGAGACCGGAGAAACTGGTGGCACATGCGCCGTGTCAGGGGAACCGGGATTATTCCGGATGAAACAGCTTTGTAAACGCTGCCGCCTTCAGCAGCGTATTTAAAAAATTTAATCAGCTTATCCGTAGTATCACCCGGTTCCAGGAAAAAGAGAGAATAAAAGAACCGGGGAACCGGGAATTTCACCAGGAGATAATCAACCAGGGACCGGAATTGAGTTTCAATAGACCGGCCTTTGGCCTGCCATGTCTTAAGCTCCCCGGACCATTGAACAGATGCCAGCATCCAGTAGGCGCCCAGGTATCGTTCATCGATAAGTTTGGGAGCATTGTTTGCCAGGAATTTAAGCAGGTTTTTTAACCTGAGTTTCCTCGCGTGCTCATAACAATCTTCCAGTAAGGGAATAAGCGAGTTAAACCGTTCTTTAACCGCGGGAGAAAGATGCGTATAGCGCTGCTGGAATAAGAGGTCAATCATTTCCCCGGAGATTTCTTTTGGTCTGGAAAAGGCTTCCCGCATCGCGGCATTCCGGGCATATTCTTTTCTCCTGTCATGCTCGTGAACCATCCACTGAGAGCCTCGCGCTTCCACACCTTTTTGCTTTTTCTTGTTTTTATTTTTAGCCATTATTGCTTATCCTGTTTTTTCGACTCAAAATATTTGCCTTTTTTCGTGAAGACAAACCAATATCCGCAGCAGTAAGGCAGTCAGTACCTCCAGCCATATAGCAGAGCATATACAATAAACGATAGTATGCTTGCGGTTAGATAGATTCTATGTAATTGATTTGTGTGAGGGAGAGAACAGTCGAGAGGAAAGAAGAAAAGCGTAAAAACAGGATGATCGTATTTTTAGACTCTCTTATTTCTCTCCCTCGGCGTTTTGTTGACTTCTATAAAGCATGGTACTACCTCCATGAAAATTAGCTTCGATCATTTTATATAATATAATAAAAATACGCTTACGCGTCAAGTCTTTTTGCGAAGTTTTTATCATGGTATCTTTTCTTGACAAATAAGTTTTTTTCATATATTCTAAAAGTTAAAGGGGAAGGAATTATGAAAAAAATACTGTTTATAACTGCTATCATCCTGATCTCGGTATCGGTATACGCGAACAATGACCGGAGCCTGTATTACGCGGCCGGGAAGGGGGATCTGAAATATGTGAAAAAATATTTAAAAAAAGGGGCGGATATAAACTACCGGCATGGCCGTCAAAAGATGACTCCGCTGCATTACGCGATCTATAAATCGAATGGAGAGGTAGTGAAGTATCTTCTCCGTAAGGGAGCAAAGGTGGATATCGTTGATAAAAACGGAAATACACCGCTTCATGAAGCAGCCAAAAAAGCGGATCTAGCCATGATTAAACTCCTGGTAAGTAAGGGAGCCAATGTCAACGCGCGGAACGTAATCAGGTACCTCCCAATAGGATACGCCTACTCCAAAAACAGTCTCCCCGTAATGCGATACCTGCTGGAAAAAGGCTCATCGGTAAATTCAAATTGTTCAAGCTGTTCCGGCACAATCCTGCACCGGGCGTTAAAAAAAGATCAAATTGGTATTGTAAAACTCTTACTGGCAAATGCCACCAAAAAAGAAATAAACATGCGAAAGAAATACCGGTACTCGCCCCTGGTAGTGATGGCAGTAGAAAAAGGAAACCTGGACCTGGTGAAGCTGTTAAAAAAGAAGGGTGCCCATATGACGGTCAAAAGTGATATGAAATGGACCCTGCAGCAGGTGGCGCAAAACAGGGGACACATCGACATTCTGCAGTTTTTACGGGGAGGGAAATCCGGACCCAACGTGAGGGACCACCTGGGAAGAACTATTCTCCACCTGGCCGCGGGTAAGGGCAGTCTTAAAAAGGTAAAAGAGCTGGTAAACCAGGGAGCCGATATCCACGCGAAGGATAAGCTGTGGAGTACACCGCTCCATAGCGCCGCAGGAAGCGGCTCTCTTGAAACAGTGAAGTACCTGGTAGAGAAGGGAGCGAACGTTAACGCGAAAACCAAACTGTCAAAAACAATGCCCCTGTATCACGCGGTTGCAGGCAGTTCCCGGCCCGGGCTAAGCAGTGAATATGCGGCAGTGGTGAAGTATATGGTTAGCAAAGGAGCGACGTTGCAGTCTAAATATAATTATATACACGCGGCAGCGTCTCATGGCTCTCTTGAAATGTTCAAGTACCTGCTCAGTAAAGGGCTCGACATGCGGGCAAAGGACAGGCTGGGAAACAGTCCCATTCATATAGCAGCGAGAGTTAGACGAAAAGATATATTGGAATACCTGCTTAAAAATAAGGTTGATATAAATACACAGGGACATGCGGGAGAAACACCGCTAATGCAGGTGGTAAAAAGAAATTATGTAAAAACAGTAGAGTACCTTCTGGAGCGGGGAGCATCTGTCGATTTGAGGGATACATGGTCATTTCCAAATACACCGCTCATGAAAGCTTGTGAAAAGGGATATCTTAAGACAGTAAAAGTCTTGATCGCGAAAAAGGCGGATATCAACGCGATTAATGATTACCAGTCACCGCTGGTCCTTGCGGCAAGAAAAAAACACCTGGCAATAGTTCAATACCTGGTGAAAAGCGGCGCCGATGTGAATAAAAGCACCGGGCATGGGTATACGCCGCTGCTGGCAGCCTTGACAAAGAAAAAAGGAGAGTGGAAAAAACCAACGAAAAATTATTTTCCAATAATAAAACTCCTGGTATCGAAGGGAGCAGCGGTATCGAAATTGAAACTGGACCGGAAAAATACACCGGGATGGAAAACATATATCCATGCGGCAGCAGGAAAGCGGGCACCGCTAAAGGTGATAAAATATCTTGTTTCCGGAGGGGCTTTGATTCAAAAAAAGGGATGGACGCCGCTGCACCAGGCACTGATGAGTGTCGCGGATATGCGGACAATCAAATACCTTGTGGGGCAGGGAATAAGCGTGAATACTCGAGATAAAACCGGGAGTACCCCATTACATGTTGCGGCAAAAAAATATCCCGATTACGCGGTTATTCATTACCTGGTGAGCAAGGGAGCAAACGTACACGCGGTTGATTCGAGCAGGAAAAAGCCTTTGTTTTATTACACGCGAAATCCGGACGGAGGAAACCGCCGGGTAATCCGAATGCTGAAAGGAAAATAAGGAAGCCTTTTAGCGCCTGCTTTTACCGTAATACTGAGAACTTTGCGCGGGCCCCTTTGCGTTTCCCGGAGGGGTGCCAAGCATCTTATCGCTTCTGGTAGCGCGGACCATTCTTCGCATGGTGTCGCTCATATCCAGGAAATAAAGATCCACTTTATTCTTCCGGGCGTTTTTAGCAACCAGTGCTAATGAGCCAAGAGCGGAAGAGTCGAGCATTACAATATTTTTACAGCACAGCCCAATGGCTTTTGGCTTTTTCTTTACCAGGTCCCGGCATGCTTCTTCAAACTGCCAGGCAGTATTAAAAACAAAAAGCCCGCTTAAAATAATAGTAGCAATTTCGCCATGTTTTTCAATGGCAATGTCAAAAATAGTATCCTGTTCATTCATCTAGATTGCAGCTCCAGGTTTTGTTCGACGATTGACAGGTAAGTCAACCTTCAAAACAAGAAGTTTTTTTATTTAATAGGTCCGTTTCACACCTGATCAAATGTTTATATGTACCGAGAGCCCAGGGTAATATATATATTTTGAGGCACCCCTGCCTTTTTCGGTTTTTGATCATAAGTTAATGTACTGAATCTAATAAATGTAAGACATTTTTGGTATAACGTCAACTTGCATTAGTCTTTTTTAGTCTTTTTTTTGATTTTTTTTGAAAATTTTAGAATATTTTTAATATATGACAGATTGTTGCTCTGCTGTAGAGCTTTTTCTCTGTAAGTTGATTTTCCTCTGTTACTCCGAAACAGTGATCCAAATAGGCGCGCTCAGCGCGATCTGTTATTTTGTTTGGACTTCCAACAGGAGGAAATCCTTGACAATGACGCCCCTTCTGATTATACTGATAAATTCCAAAGAAATTAATGGTCAGAACGAAGATTATTTGACTTGAAAGATATAATGGAGATTCAAACGGAGGAAGCAATATGGGAAATCCAAAAGGGTTTTTAAATATAAAAAGAGAAGAGCCGGGTTATAGACCGGTAGAAGAACGGATACAGGATTATAGCGAAGTAGAAAAGCAGCTGCCCGAAGACGCGCGCAGACAGCAGGCTTCGCGCTGTATGGATTGCGGAGTGCCTTTCTGTCACTGGGCATGCCCGGTGGGAAATGTCATGCCGGAATGGCAGGATAAGCTGTACCGGGGAGACTGGAAAGGAGCCTATGATATTTTGCAGGAAACGAATAATTTTCCCGAATTTACCGGCAGAGTTTGCCCGGCACTGTGTGAGGCAGCCTGCGTTCTCTCTATAGAAGAGGATTCCGTAACAATACGGCAGAATGAGCTGGATCTAATAGAAAAGGCATTTAACGAAGGGTATGTAAAACCACAGCCCCCAAAGGTGAGGACCGGTAAAAAGGTGGCGGTAATTGGCGGCGGCCCGGCCGGACTGGCATGCGCTGATATATTAAATAAAAAAGGCCATACCACAGTAATTTATGAGGCCGATGAAAACGTAGGCGGATATTTACGCTATGGAATTCCCGATTTTAAGCTGGATAAATCCTTCCTCGATCGCCGGATGAACATCCTGGAAGAAGAGGGACTTATTATAAAAACAAATGTAACCGCAGGAAAAGATATTTCAATTAAGGAATTACAGGATGAATACGATGCCATTTGTATAACAATCGGGGCCAGGGAGGCACGGGACCTGCCAATCGAAGGAAGAGACCTGGATGGGGTGCATTTCGCGCTGGAATACTTACTACAGCAAAACAAAATAGTTCAAAAAGACGACATTCCTGAAGATGATCTTATTAAGGCCCTGAATAAGAATGTGATAGTTATCGGCGGCGGAGATACAGGCTCGGACTGTGTGGGAACCGCCAACAGGCAGGGAGCGCATAGAATAACCCAGCTGGAACTGCTGCCGCAGCCGCCCGAGCACAGAAGTGAAACCGACCCATGGCCTCTCTGGCCAAAACTGTATAAGACTTCCAGTTCTCATGAAGAAGGGTGTGAGAGGATGTGGAATGTTTCAACAAAGAAGTTTATTGGTGAGAACGGCAAAATAAAGAAGATAAGCGCTGTGAAAGTGGAATGGAAAAAGGATGATAGCGGGAAATATACAATGGCAGAGGTCCCGGGATCGGAATTTGAGTTAAAAGCCGACCTGGTCTTGCTTGCAATGGGATTTGTCCATGTTCCTCACGAAGGACTGGTTAAAGACCTGGGCCTGGAGCTCGATCCCAGGGGAAATATCGGCATAGATGAAAATTGTATGACAAGTATAGAGGGTGTATTCGCCGGAGGAGATACAACACGGGGAGCATCCCTGGTTGTGTGGGCAATACAGGACGGAAGAGAAGCTGCCCGGGGCATTGACCGGTATTTGTCTGAGGAATAGGGGGGGCGTCAAAAAAAAATGATGACATTCGGTCAAAAAATATATATATTATACATAGTACCGTAAATTTTGGAATCCGGCTCTGTGCATGAAAATTTGAATAAGGGTTATTGGAGAGAAAGGAAAAAACTAAAAAAATGTTTGATATCAGAGAATACTACCAGAATAGCAAAAATAACCCGCCCGATGTAGAATATAATATGGCTGAAATTGAAAGTGATATATCATATGATATAGATAGCCTTTTAAATGACCGTTTCGATAAGCTTTATATGCGGGATTCCTATAGACATGAAGAAGGAACGATTGAAATAATTTCGCCAAAGCTGATGTATCCAAATAATAAGTCTTTGCTGCTGGCTCCGGACAGGATCCGGTTTCTCCTCTCTTTTTATCCAAAAAGAACAGGGCTCAAAAATATCGAAAGAATTGTTCTGCGGCCGCGCTACATTGAAGTGGGGAATATCGAACTGCTTTCTCTGTATATGAAACAGAAAAAGATCCTTGTTCTATATTTATATCACCCTCACAGCTATACTATACAGGCTGAAAAGTTCCGGAATAATGATAAAAGTGATGAATTTGTTCCCATAGATATTGAACAGATTATGGATAAGAAACTTCCTACGCGTCTGCATGAGCAGGAAGAGAGTCCTGAAGTAGAAGAAACAGGCGAAAAAAAACCAAAAAAGGTAGAAGTTCCCCCACTCTGGTATATACTCTCCACAATATCACCGGCAGAAGATGATCAGATCGATAAATTTTTTATCAAAAAAAGCCTTGTAAATAATGAGGTGTATGAGATCTTGAATGATATATCTTTTTATTATTCAAGGCATGGTTATTAATGGGATTGATGGAAATAGCGGATCTGCCGAATTATCATAATCACACAACCCTTTGCGGGCACGCGACCGGGACTATTGATGAATATATAGAAGCAGCAATAGAGAAAGGATTCGCTAAAATCGGGTTTTCCGATCACGCGCCAATCCCCCTGCCCATGAGAGAAGGAATCTCCATGGCACCGGAGGAAGCGGAATTTTATATAACAGAAATTGAAAATAGAAAAGAGATTTATAAAGACAGGATACAGGTAAAAACCGGTTTTGAAATAGATTTCCCTTTATTTCCTACCTTTGACAAAAAATATTTCACCGATCCCCGCATAGATTTCCTTATCGGATCCTGCCATTTTATAGGAGACTGGCCTTTTGATATGGCAGAACGTGCGGACGAATTCGACAAAAGAGGCATAGACAGGGCCTATACCGAATATTATACGCTCCTGGAAGAACTGGTCGATTCAAAGCTCTTCGACATTGTAGGACATTTCGACCTCATAAAAAAATTCGGGCACCGGCCAACAAAGGATTTTACCCCAACAATAGAAAGAATATGTAAAAAAATGAGTTCCTGCGGAGCTGTAGCAGAAATAAACACCTCGGGCCTCATTAAACCCGTAAAAGAAGTTTACCCCTCAGATGCTATCATGCAAATATTTTTCGAAACCAATGTCCCCGTGACCCTGGGATCGGATTCACACGCCCCTAAATATGTGGGATATATGCTCCCTGAAATGGTAGAAAAACTCAAAAAGATCGGCTACCGCAAAATAAGCGGCTTCTCAAAAAGAAAACGCTGCGATATCGCAATTTAGAAAAAATTTATTCGTAAAACCCCTTCTTTTTTAAAATTCCTCTTGACTTGTAATTATAATATAATTGCATTATAATTATTATGAGTGTTGAATTTACCTGGAGCGAAAAGAAAAACAATATACGGGTTACTTAAAATGAGAGAAGAATATGATTTTTCAAATTCAAAAAAGAATCCACATGCAAAAAGATTTAAAAAACAAATTACTATAAGACTTGATGTGGATACAGTTGAGTATTTCAAAAGTCAAGCAGATGAAACAGGAATACCTTATCAAAGCTTAATTAATTTGTATTTAAGAGATTGTGCTATCCAACAAAGAAAACTGGAAATGAGTTGGAAATAAACCGGAAATGAACAGTACTGTTGAATTAAAAGAAAACAAAAATATTTTTACAATAGCAACTCCCTACCCGGAACTGACTCTGGGAATCGTTGCCAGGTTCGGGAACGATATTAATTATTCACGGGAACTCCCTCCTATTCGGAACGATGAAAAAAACCTGCTGCAATCGCTTACGCGGCTGGAAGAAAAAGACATACTCTTTCTCAACCAGGTCCATGAAGATACTATCATGACTTTAAATTCGCCTCCCGAAACAAGCGAGATCTATGTGGGTGACGCGGATGCCGTAATTACGGCAGTACCGGGACTGTGCCTGGTAATTCGAACTGCCGACTGCGTGCCGGTTTTTGTGTACGACACTGCCGGGAAAATCCTTGGCGCGGCTCATTCCGGGTGGAAGGGAACCATGCTTGAGATCACCCGCAAAATGGTAGTAAAAATGAACCGGGAGTTTGGCTCGGAATACAACAATATGCGGGTCTTTATTTTTCCTTCAATTGGCCCCGAATCCTACGAAGTAAGCCATGATGTGGCCCGCTATTTTAAAAATGACGCAGTTCCCCGGGGAGAGAAATTCATGTTAAATCTCTGGCAAAATATTGAAAATTCTTTAATAAAAGAAGGGATCCCTGAAGAGAATATCTACAATCCAAAGATCTGTAACCTGGCAAATAAAGAACGGTTTTTCTCGCACCGGCACGGAGACCTGGGCAGGAATTTGAACTTCGCGTATATTTAAAGTGTCATAAAAAGCAGCTTCTCAAAATTTTTTTTATTTATGGGTACAGTTTAAACCTTAATAACAACCATATCTTCCTGAAGTGCGATCATCTCACCATAGCCGTTGCAATATTTACATTCAAAATGTGCCTTTTTTGGCATGCCGTTTTTACCATATAGAAACCTGGTGTGTTCACCTCTGCCCTCACAATGCTCGCAAGTAATGAGTTTAATCTTCATATTTTATACCTCGCATTATTTAATTTGCAGGCCGCATCAAGAGCAGCCGGTTGACTCTATAATTGAACATTTTATGTAAATAAATCGTTAAGTAAAGAATAATTATAAAAAACTTTGGGGACAGATTTGTCTTGCTTAAACCTTGACCACAACCATATCCTCAGGCAGCGACAGCATCTCCCCATACCCATTACAATGATGGCACTTGACATTTTTCTTTTCCGGCATACCGTCGTTACCATACTGAAACTTTTTCAGTTCACCTCGGCCTTCGCAGTAATCACATAAGACAAGTTTAACTTTCATAAGAAATACTCCTTTTATGTTTTTATTAGCCTGCTTCCCGGAAGTTTAATATTTTATCATATATAAACTCCCGGACTTCAGGGTCTATTTCCGAGCTTGCGTATTCAAATCTCCTTGCCAGTTCCAGCATGGGGAATTCTCCATTCGTCACCAGGATAGGGGACATTTTCCGCCGCCCGTGAATCTCCCCGTCGTCAACTCTTGAATGAAGAAAACCTTTTTCATTATGCCATGTTAGCGCGTGGCTGTTATGAAGTTTATCATACGTAAGTTGAAAAATAGCAATAGAATCATTTTCATCGAACCAGACCGAGATGCTAAAATATTCATCGGAAAAACATCGAATGCGGTAATTTTTTTCCGAATTTCGTGCGTTCTTGATCTCGTAAAGCATATTAAAATAATCTCCTGATTTCCTGATTAAGAAGCCTTTTTACTGTTATGCTACCCGGTTTATAAAAAAAATTCAAGATAAAAACAATCTCTATTTCTATCATATTGTTGCTATACTTATATTATGCAGATTTTGTGCCAGATGATAAAAATAATGAAAAATAATCTGTTTTTTTGATATTTTAATGGTTTTCATTACTTATGAATAAATATCAATGAATAATCAACGATTTATTTGTTGATATTTAACCGGGGCACGCTGGCGGGGAGTTAACTTTACTGTAAAGGCGTTTTATAAGTGTCAGAAACTGACAGCAGGTGTCAATTCCTGACACCTATTAATCATCTATATCATCGTATTCATCAAGAACATGAGTGTTCCTTTCCAGGACCTTTCGTACTTTTTCCCGGTGATTTTTCGTATCTTCGGTAGATTCTTTATATACTTTTTGGGCTATTTTGGATATATTTCCAGTGTATTCTTTGAACATTCCAAGAACAGCCGCGTCTTCAAAGTCCTTTAACATTGCGGGAACATTTCCTCCGTAATAATCGACCAGGTCTCCAAGAGTATCTTTTATCTGGTCCCTGTCTTTATATTTTCTAAAACCCTCTTTTACAATTTCAAAGGTGATAATATTGTCATTGGTCCTGGCAATGATCTCGAATTTTTTGAGAAGATTTTTCAGTTCCCTGGCATTACCGGGCCAGGTATATTTTTTTAAGAGTTCAAGCGCGTCTTTTTCAATAGTTACGCTCCGGTCATTAATATAATGATCAATAATAAGATAAATATCTTCCTCACCGCGCTCTCGAAGCGGCGGCAGCTCAACCTGGTAAACATGAATACGAAAGAAAAGGTCTTCCCGGAATTTTCCTTCCTCTACCAGTTTCTGGAGATTGATATTTGTGGCTAATATGAGCCTGAAATCGACGATTTTCGGGGCATTGCTTCCCAGGGGATTAATCTTTTTTTCTTCAAGAACTTTCAGTAATTTTGATTGTTGATCAAGAGAAAGATTTTCTATTTCATCAAGGAAAAGGGTTCCGTTATGCGCCTGTTCCATCTTCCCTTTTCGCGAACCCACAGCCCCGGTAAAGGCTCCTTTCGTATAACCA